>CAZGSV010000019.1:0-40635 GCA_964528605.1 uncultured Armatimonadia bacterium | reverse complement strand
GGCGATGCGGCTGAACGCGTTCGTGCAGGACGACGGCTCGGGCGCGCCTGGGGCACGCCGTAGGCGCGCCGGAGTACGCGGTCAACCTGTCTGATCTCTTGGGGCGAGACTTGCGCTGCGACGTCGGAGGCGGGGGGCTTCACAACTGACGCAGAATGCGCAGGTCGTTCTGGTAGAAGATGCGGATGTCGGGGATGCCCAGCCGCCGCATAGCGATGCGCTCAACGCCCATGCCGAAGGCGAAGCCGGTGAACTCCTCGGGGTCGTAGCCCACGTTGCGGAGCACATTGGGGTGGACCATGCCGCACCCCAGCAGTTCCAGCCAGCCGGTGTAGGAGCAGATGCGGCAGCCGGCCCCGTCGCAACCCATGCAGGTGACGGACATATCGGCGCTGGGCTCGGTGAAGGGGAAGTAATCGGGCCGGAAGCGGACTTGCACCTTGGGGCCGAACATCCTCTGGGCGAAGAGGGCGAGGGTACCCTTGAGGTCGCTGAAGCGGACGCCGCGGTCCACGTAGAGGCCCTCGACCTGCTGGAACGTGTGGCTGTGTCTGGCGTCCACGGTATCGCGCCGGTAGCAGCGGCCGGGAGCGACGATGCGCACGGGGGGGCGGCGCTTCTCCATGGTGCGGATCTGCACGGCGGAGGTCTCGGTGCGCAGCACACGGCCTTCGCCGACGTAGAAGGAATCGTGCTCGTCCATTACCGGGTGGTGTTCCGGGAAGTTGAGGGCTTGGAAGTTGTAATACTCGGTTTCGAGTTCGGGTCCGGAGGCGACCTCGAAGCCCAGGCCGATGAAGATGTCGCAGATTTCCCTGCCGACGCGGGTGAGCGGATGCAGCAAGCCGGGGCGTGGGTAGCGCCCGGGGAGGGTGACGTCGAGGCGGCGCCGGGTCTGTTCGACGAGGCGCTGCTGTTCTTGGAGGGCGGCCTGACGGGCGGCCAGGCTCTCCTCGATGCGCTGTCGGGCGACGTTGGCCGCCTGGCCAGTGGCGCGGCGCTCCTCGCCGGGCAACTGGCCCAGGCGGCGGAGCACCGCAGTGAGGGAGCCGCGCCGGCCGAGGTAGCGTACCTTGACCTCCTCGAGTTGCTGGAGGGAGGAGGCACTCTCGACGGCGCTGAGCGCTTGCTGCAAGAGTTCGTCAACGGGCATCGTCATTGTGGACCCCTGTTCGCGTGTGCGAGCGTCCCTTCCGAGGGCAGGCTACGCCGTGGGGGAAGGGGAACTCCGCTGGGCACGAGCCTCAAATAACAGAATCCCGGCGCAGACTGCAACATTGAGGCTTTCGAGCCCCGGAGCCATGGGGATGGTTACGCGGTGGGTGCAGGCGCCCAGAAGGTCTTCGGGCAGGCCGTGCGCCTCGGTTCCGAGGACGAACACAGTCGGGGTGCGGTAGTCGAGCGAGTGGTAGTGGGCGCCGCCGCGGGGCACTGCGGCGCAGACCTGGTATCCGCGCGAAGCGCATTCGCGTGCGAACTCCGCAGGGTTGTTGGTTTGAGCCAGGGGAAGGCGGAAGAGGGCGCCGGCGGTGGCGCGCACGACTTTGGGATTGAAGAAGTCGGCGGAGGCACCGGCGGTCACGAGGGCCGAGGCGCCAGCGGCAGCGGCAGTGCGGAGGGTGGTGCCCAGATTGCCGGGGTCCTGCACACCGAAGAGCAGGGCGACGAGGCCGTCATCGTTGAGCTCCAGGCGGCCGGCGTCCACGGGCCACATCCTAACGGCGGCCACGGCCTGCGGCGCGGACTCGGTGGTGCCGACGTGACCCATGACGCGGGCGGTGGCGAAGTAGCAGGGCACCTGGCGCTTCGCGGCCTCCCCGGCCTGGGCCCACTTCTCGGGCCAGTCATCGGCGAGTAGGCAGAAGGCGGTCTCAGCGCCGGTGGCGAGTGCCTCCTGCAACAGGTGCGGTCCTTCGACGAGGAAGAGCCCCGACTTGCTGCGGCCCTTGGCGCTGTGGAGCGCAGATAGGGTCTTGACTCTAGGGTTGGCTAGGCTTGAGATGAGCAAACGCGGCTAACAGCCTATGCCGTCTTGGCCTTTTCCACCAGCGCGGCGAAGGCGGCGCTGTCGTTGACCGCCATCTCGGCCAGCATGCGGCGGTCGAGCCCGACGCCTGCTTTGCGCAGCCCGGCCATGAAGATGCTGTAGGGCATACCGGCCAAACGGGCGGCGGCGTTGATGCGGACAATCCAGAGCCTGCGGATATCGCGCTTGCGTTCGCGGCGGTGCCGGTAGGCGTACTGCCCGGCGTGCATGACCGCCTCGTGCGCGGCCTTGACGAGGCGGCGCCTGGCGCCGCGATAGCCTTTGGCCGCGCTGAGGATCTTGCGGTGTCTTCTATGCGAGGTAACGCTGCTGGTTGCTCGTGCCACGGTCGGCTCCTTGCTGCCTTACGGCTTGTGAACGAGGGTCTTGACCGCGGTGGACTCACGGCCGCGAAGAGCGCCGCCCTGACGGAGGCGGCGCTTGCGCCCTTGGCCCTTCTTGCTGAGCAGGTGGTTGAGCCCCACGCTGCGGTGGACCAGTTTGCCGCTCGCGGTGCGCTTGAAGCGCTTGGCCGCGGTCTTGCTAGTTTTCATCTTCGGCATTGTCAGCACTCTCCGGGTTCGGCGGCGAGGGCGGTTGAGGCGGAGGCGGTGCGCCCGGGGAGACCTCGGTAGGCTTCCCGGCTTCCGCGCGCTTGGCCTGCCCAGGCCTGGGAGCCACAATCATAACCATATTGCGGCCTTCCAGGGAAGGGGCACCCTCCATATTACCCGTATCTTGACACATTTCGGCCAATTGGATCAAGACCTCGCGGCCGAGGTCGGTGTGGCGCATCTGGCGGGCCAGGAAGCGGACCATTAGGCGGACTTTGCGGCCTTCGGTGAGGAACTCGCGCAGTTTGCGGGCCTTGACCTCGAGGTCGTGAGGGCTGATGTTGGGCCTGAGAGTGATCATCTTGAGTTCGCGGGTTCTCTGCTTGCGCCCGGCCTCGCGCTCGCGCTTGCGCTGCTGGTAGCGGTATTGGCCGTAGTCCATGATGCGGCAGACGGGGGGATCGGCGTTGGGCGCCACCTCGATGAGGTCGAGGCCCTCCTGCCGGGCAATGGCGAGCGCCTCCTGGGGCGCCATGACCCCCAACTGGACTCCCTGCGCATCCACTACACGCACCTGAGGGGCGTAGATGCGCTCATTGACTCGGTAGGCCTTGTTGCCGGGATCAGGTCTCTGGTCTCTGCTGAACGGCCTTCTCACTGCTCAGCCTCTGGCATTAGCCTTTTCTGCATGATCTCCTCCTGGGTCTCTTGGATGAACGAGACCAAAGAAATGGTACGCTGTTGCCCGCGGCGGCGCACGGTGACTGTCTGCTCCTGCTGCTCGCGCGGGCCGACCACAGCTATGAGGGGGACGCGCCGCAACTCGGCGTCGCGCACGCGGTAACTGACGGTATCGCTGCGGGCATCGAGTTGGCAGCGGATGCCGGCTTGAACCAGGTCGCAGTGCACGGACTGAGCGTACTCCTGGACGCGTTCGGAGACAGGCAGGACTGTGGCCTGCACGGGCGCGAGCCAGAGGGGGAAGTGGCCGGCGTAGTGCTCGATGAGCAACCCGAAGAAGCGGTCGAAGCCGGCGAGGACGACACGATGGATCATCACCGGACGCTTGGGCCGATTGTCGGAGTCAATGTAGGTGAGGTCGAAGCGCTCGGGCAAGTTGAAGTCCACCTGAATGGTGGGCCCCTGCCAGCGCCGGCCCAGCGCATCGTAGAGTTGGACGTCAATCTTGGGGCCGTAGAAGACGCCGGCGCCGGGGTCAACCTGGTAGGCGATGCCGCGCTTCTGCATGGCGCTGAGCAGGGCGTTGGTGGCGCGCTCCCAGATCTCCTCGCTGCCGAGGGACTGCTCGGGCCGGGTGCTGAGGTTGAAGTCGTACTTCTCGAAGCCGAAGGTGCCGAGCATCTCGGCGGCGAAGTTGATGACGCCGGCGATCTCGTCGTCGAGTTGGTCGGGGGTGCAGAAGATGTGGGCGTCGTCTTGAGTGAAGCCGCGGAGGCGGAGGAGGCCCTGAGCAACGCCGGCTTGCTCCGCGCGGTAGACGGTGCCGAGTTCGAAGTAGCGGATGGGCAGATCGCGGTAGGAGCGCCGTTGCCAGCCGTAGATGAGGATATGGCCGGGGCAGTTCATGGGCTTGATGCCGTACTCGTGCCCGTCCACCTCGGTGAAGAACATGCCATAGCCCTTTTCGCGGTGGCCGGAACGCTCCCAGATCTCCGCCTTGTAGAGATGAGGGGTCCACACGACTTGATAGCCGCGGGCGCGATGCTCCTGCAGCAGGAAGGCTTCAATGGTGTTGCGGATGACGGTGCCGTTGGGCAGGTAGAAGGGGAGCCCGAGGCCCGCCTCGGGGAAGAACGCGAACAGTTCCATTTCCTTGCCGATCTTGCGGTGGTCGCGCTTGGCAGCTTCTTCCAGGGTGTGGAGATAGTCGGCGAGTTGCTCTTCGCTGGGGAAGGCGACGCCGTAGATGCGCTGGAGCATGGGCCGCTTCTCGTCGCCGCGCCAGTAGGCGCCGGCCACTTGCAGCAGTTTGACGGCCTTAACCCAGCCGGTGCTGGGCAGGTGCGGGCCGCGGCAGAGGTCAACGAAGTCTCCCTGGCGGTAGATGCTGATGGGCGGCTCCATGGCCTGGAGGAGTTCGAGTTTGTAGGCCTGGTCACGCTCTTGGAAGAGGCGGATGGCCTCCTCGCGCGAGATCTCTTCGCGCACGATGGGCAGGTCGCGGGCGATGATCTCGAGCATGCGGGCTTCGATTTCCTGAAGGTGGCCTTGGCCGAGCGGCTTGGGAGTATCGAAGTCGTAGTAGAAGCCGTCCTCGATGGCGGGGCCGATGCCGAGTTTGGCGCCGGGGAAGAGTTCGAGCACGGCCTGAGCCATGATGTGGGAGACGGAATGCCAGAAGGTCTCGCGGCCTACGCGGTCCTGGAAAGTGTGCAGACGCAGGTCGCAGGAGGCTGCCAGGGGAGCGGTCAGGTCTACCACGCGCCCGTCTAGGCTAGCGGCCAACGCGTCAGGGCAAAGCCTCTCTGCCAGCACCAGGATGGGCGTCCCGGGGCCAACCGGATGGTCGGACCCATCCTGGTAGTGGGCTATCACTTCTTCCATTCGCCTGATGCATTCACCCGCCGTCGTAGACGAAACAATCGCTTACGGTGTTGGACCGTACCGAGGACTGCATTGTAGCAGCGTGTGCCGCTGGTGTAAAGATTCGAGATGGGGGCGCTCGGGCCAACGCCCTTTGATGGGCGGCGAGTCGCGAGCGATACGAACCTGGGCGTGGTGGGCGGTGTAGGAGTTGAACCTACGACCTCCACGGTGTCAACGTGGCGTTCTCCCGCTGAACTAACCGCCCGAAGCGCGAGCCGCAGTATAGCAGAAGGGTCGCAGTCGCGGCCAGCGGGGGCGGAGTGCAGGCTCGAACACACGGTTACTTGGGAGAGGGCACGGACTCGCTGCGCTCGCCTGTGACGATGTTAACGATGACTATGGGGCGGGATAGGTTCGCGGTGGTGACGGTGACTTCATTGGCGCCCGGGCCCCAAGCGGCCCGCGCCGCCACGTCGCCCTCAGCCCCCGGCGTACGGAAGGAGAGGGTCTTGCCTTCGCGGCTGTATACCGAGAGCGTGTTCCGCTCCGTGCGGCTCATCATGGCGACCCAGCGGCCGTCCGGCGAGGCGGTCCACCGGCCCTCGTAGGCGCGCGCATTGGGGAAGGGAGCGAGAACGGCCCGCCGCAGGTCGAGGACCGCCATGCCGACCGAGTGGTCCCTGGCGTACCGCCCCGCGCCCAGGTAAGTGTAGTCGCCGATATGCTGCCACTCGAAGAAGGAGAGCGGCAGCGCGGCGGCGGGCCCGCTCACCGGACGGTACTGGTACTTGCCGCCCTTGGCTTTCATCGTCCAGAGATAGAGGCCGGGCTTGCGCGGCGCCTGCGGCCCGGGGTGGACGACGTTGAGACCGATGAGGGCGTCGCCGGCGGGTGACCAGCCGAGGCAGACGGATTGCTCTTGTTTGCTGCAGGGAAGCGTGTGCCAGGCGACCTTTCTCGCACGGTCGTCGCCCACCCAAACGAGGTGCTGGGCTAGGCCTTTCTGGGGCCCGATGCCCCTGCGGTATCCTGGGACCGCGATGAGGCGGCCGTCACTAGACCAGAACGGATGGGGGGAGAAGATGATGTCGGCCGGCAGTCGGGCACGGGTAAGGCGGTCTTTCTGGAGGTCGAGGAGCACGAGATAGGGCGCGCGCTGCCCGGTCCAGCTCTGATAGGTGAGGAACGCCAGCGCCTTGCCGTCGGGCGAGAAGGCTAAGCCGGTGACGCCTGTGTAGCCGAGTACGGTGCGGAAGAGGTGGTCCGGAGCATCGTACGCCACATGGACGACGCTCTGACTGAGGCGGAATTCCGGGTCGTCGGAACCCCGCAGGAGTATGGCTTCTGCTTTGCCGTTCGGGGCGTAGGCTAGGGCGGCGGCCCTATGCCATTCGACGCGAGAGGGCTCGACGTGGAGCAGCCCGCGCGAGGGGCCACGGCTGGCGCATCCGCATGTGGCGACGGTGAGCAGCAGGCACAGCGCGAGCGCCCGCGGGAGATCCCCGCCCAACGGCCCGGGCTGCGCTCGCGCGCGGCGGTGAGTGCTACGTCCTAGCCGATATGAATGCCGGTCGGTCTCAGGCTGCTTTTTCGTCCTGTTTGCCTCCTTGGCGTGCGTGCGTGAGGGCTTCGGGGTCCTCGTAGGTGGTGGCCCAGTTGAGCGGGTCCTTGAAGAAATCGTACTCGGTGCTGTTCCAGGCCTCCTCGGCCAACTTGGCGTATTCCTCACCCCAGGCGCGTACTCCGGAAGCGAGTTCGGTGACGATAGTCTCGGCGCCGGGATAGGAGGGCTGCGCGCCGGTTTCGGCGACGGCCTCGGCGAGCCACTCGTTGTGATCAATGATCATACAGGGGCGCAGTTTGTTGGGGTCCTTGCGGTTGCGCCGGCGAACGGCCTGGAAGAAAGGCGAGTTGAGAGCGTCCTTAAGGCTCTTGCCCTGCTGGTAGAGTTCGACCAAGTTGTCGGTCTTGAACTGCATGAAGACGCAGGGCTCGATGTCGCCGCGGTAGTTGAGGTGGAGGTAAAGGGTACCGCCGGACATGCAGCCGCCGGTGAGGCAGCCGTCGTTCCAGAAGTCGGCGACGAAGATGGGTTTGCTGCGGCGGACCTGCATACTCCACTGGCGCATCTTGTCGCGCTGCTCCGGGGTGGGACGCAAGTCGAGGTCAGGGCTGCGGCCGATGGGGATGTAGATGAAGGTCCAGCCGAAGAGGCAGCCCTTCTCGATCATCAGGTCAATGAAGTCGGGATGGGTGAAGACGTCCACGTTATTCCGGGTGACGGTGCCGGAGAAGCCGAAGAGCACACCGGCGTCGCGCAGGAGGTCCATGCTGTGCATGATCTTGTCGAAGACGCCGTCGCCGCGGCGGGCGTCGGTCTCCTTCTTGAAGCCTTCGATGCTAAGGGCGGGGCCGACGTTGCCGAGAGCGACCATGCGCTCAACCTGCTCCTCGTTGATGAGGGTGCCGTTGGTGTAGACGAGGAAGGAGCAGTCGTTGTGCTTTTCGTAGAGGTCAAAGAGGTCCTTGCGGACGAAGGGCTCGCCGCCGGTGACGACAAAGAAGTGGATGCCCATTTCCTTGGCTTCTGCGAGCAGGCGGTCGAGGGTCTGGAAGGAGAGGTAGTCCGTCCAGGGATAGCCGCCGGCGTAGCAGCCGACGCAGCGGAGGTTGCAGTGCATAGTGGGGCTCATGGCGATTAGGAAGGGCGGCCGGAATCCTTCGCGCTCGGCGAACTCGCGCCGGGTGCACTCGCCGAGCCAGGTGGCTTGGATGAAGAGATTCGAGATGAGTCTGCGCTGGTAGTTGGGATGCAGTTGGTTGAAGGCGCGGCGGGCGAGTTCGATAGCGGGGTGCTTGCGTTCGAAGAGCCCGCGAAGCAGTCGCAGCTGCTGGCGTTGGAACTCCGTGCGCGGGACGCGCTCCAGGAGATGCGTAAGCCAGATCAGCCTGCGGTCGGGCTGGCGACTGGCTGCTGCAAGCAGGCGCAGGGCCGCTCGCTCAATGGCAGCCACCTTGGTCCGGTGCCAAGCCTTGAGAATCGCGTCACTCATGGCGCATACCCCCTTGTCAAGGTGACCATGGATGGCGAAAAGCGCCTCCTATTCCTGGCCGACGCTACGCACGAATGCTTGGCTGAGCCGCCGGCGCCATTCCTCGCTAAGGAGCCGGACGGTACCCTCACCCCTATTATAGCCCCTGAACGCCGGGCGTCAATGCCCGCTGGGGGTCATTTCGGCCTCGAAAAGGGGGCAGAATCTGAACCTGGGGGAGGTTTTCGGCCTGTTATGTTAGGCAACAGGGGGTGGTGTGGCACAAGTACCATACCCAAAAGGGGGTTATTTCGCCTGGAGGCGAGGCAAATGCAGCGGGGAGAGAGATACCGCCGGCGGCGAGGGTCGTCGCTGCTCGACGTAGTGATAGCCCTGGTGATTCTGGTGACCAGCGTGCTGGCGCTTTCGCGTAGTTTCCTGGCGGCGCTGCTGGCGGAACGGAAGGCGGCCAACCAACGGGCCGGGGCGGCGGCGATGCACCAGATGATCGAGGAAATGCGGGAGCAGGGAGCAGCGGGGCTGTCGGCGTTTGCGGGCACCAAGGTTCTGTGGACCAAGACCACCTATGACCCGGGAACTGGCGCCGTCCGTCAGGCGGAGTATGCGGTGCTGCCGGCGGGCAGCACGCCGAGCACGGGCGCCAACGAGAAGGTACAACGCCTAGGGACGTTCTCGGTCACGTTGTCGGAGTTCGCCAGTAAGGTCACCAAGGCGCATCTGGAGGCCATCGTCGCCGACACGCGGGCTACGCAGTCACGGGTAGTGGCGGAGGCCCTGTTCGCACAAGAGTAGGAGGCGACAGCAATGCGACGCCGAGGATTCACGCTGGCAGAGACCACGGTCGCCATGGGGATCATGATGCTGCTGGGAGGGGCGATGGTGGCGGGGTACGCGGCAGGGCTGCGCTTCTTTGTGCGCACGGCGACCCAGGGGCAGGCGTCGCAGCAAGCGGCGTTGGCGGTGAAGTACATGGCTGCGGAGGTGCAGCAGGCGATGGCCATCAAGCAAGGGGCGGCGCTGCCGGCAGACGAGTGCTCCACCAACACCCAGTTGGTTTTTGTGGCGCCGGCCAAGGACGCAACTGCGGGGTTCAACCTGGTGCCGCTGCAGGAGGGCACTTGGGTGCGGTACTATCTGGCCGACAAGCGCGGAACCTACGGGAACAACGGCCGTTACCTGTGGCGTGCGAGCAGAGCCGCGGGGGAGTCAACCTGGCGCACGGACCGCTGCTTGGGGCCCTCAGTGACGTCAGCGTACTTCGCGTATCTGCCTGACATACAGAATGTGTCGCGGGTGAGCATCAGCGTGACCGTGACACCTGACCAGGGGGGCGGGTCCGCGGCGGCGAGCCAGAGCACTGAGGCCCTGCTGCGGAATCTACAGAAGTAAAGTGGCGATGCTCTTGGTGTACGCGAGAGGGGAGCGCGAGAGACGGGGCAGTGTGCTGGGCGCCTCGCTGATCGCGCTCGTGGTTTTCGTTGTCCTGTTGATACTGGCCGCCGCGCTGCTGCGGGGGGCAGCGGGCAGTTTGCGCAGCGCCGGGCGCGAGCGGGACCGGGCGCTTACGGTTCATCTGGCGGAGTCGGGCGCGGAACTGGGGCTCCAGTGGCTAAGGAGCCAGCCGTCGCCGGCGGCGGGGACGGAAGCGATACGGCCGGTGGAACTGCAGAACGTAGCACTGGGAGACGGCACCATCTCGGTAGAGATAGTCCCATTCGCGGACAACGCGAAGCGGAGCCTTCGGGTGTACCAGGTCGTGGGCGAGGGTAAGGGGAAGACGGGGTACACGAAGCGGGTCGTCTACCAGGTGCAGGAGGAGTCGTTCGCTCAATACGCCTATTTCGTGAGCGACCCGGTATCTCCCGTGACGGGGGGGCCCACTTGGTTCACCTGGGTGGATCGCATGGATGGACCTGTCCACGGCAACGCGCAGTTGAACATCGCGTGGCAGGTGTCGAACCCGGCGCAGCCGATCTTCCTGAGCCGGGTGACGACTGCATTTGGGACACCCAACTACTCCCCGGCCATTTCGGCGCCGGAGGACTATGCGCAGATATACAAGGAGGGCCAGGCTGGCCATGCGATCAGTGTGGCGTACATCCCCATGCCGGAAGGCACCACCAAGCAGCAGGATGCTGCCTGGGGGAGTGTCGCGGGGTTTCCGACCGCTACCGGCGTCTACCTCCGCGCCAGCCAGGGCGGAGGGGTGTACATTTGTGGGACCGTGCAGTCCATGGTCTTCGCGAGCACGCCTGCGTGTACCCAGGTCACCATCACGCAGCAGCCAGCGAGCGATCGTCAGATCGTGACCACGTTGGCGGAGGATCACGCGTTGAACAAGTCCACGATCGAGTCGGTGACGTACACGTTGACGGGCTCTGAGTGGCAGGAGAGCGTCCGTGATCAAGACACGCAGCCGACCGTGACCAACGGCTTGATCTACTGCGACGACACCATCAACGGGCTGCAGGGCGTGATCGCCGGGGCTCACACTATTGCGGTGGCCTCGGGCAAGGACATTGTCATTGTGGGGGATTTGACGCTGGCGGACAACCCGGTGACCAATCCGGCGTCAACCTCGGTGCTGGGCCTAATCGCCCAACGGATCGTGCTTGATAACCCCCTCGGCGACCTGAGTGTGCAGGCGATACTGCTCGCGGGCACGGAGTCGGGCGGGGGTTACGTCTACAACAAGCACTGGAATGTCACGCCCAGGCAGCAGGGCACCTTCCACCTCTTTGGGAGTCTGTTGCAGGCCAAGGGGGGGCCCATGGGAAAGTTCAGTGCTTCCACGAACACGGTGCTCTCCGGCTACACGAAGGACTACCGCTATGACACGCGGATGCAGAGGAATGCGCCGCCGCTATTCCCGACAACGGGCAGATACAGGCGGGTGGGGTGGCAGAGGCTGTAGGAGCGTCGGGCAGGCGGCTGTCGGGCCCTCTTCGAGGGATTTGACGCGGAACGCGTTTTCTGGGACCCGTAGGGGAAGACTATGTGGCAGACAAGCGCCGAGAGGGAATAAAATGAGCAAGAGGCGCGGAGTGCGTACGCCGGAGGCGGTGCGAATGGATGCGGAGACACGAAACAGGCGGGACACTGGCCTCTCCCTGGTGGAGGTCGTCGTCGCTTTGCTCATACTGTTGGTGGGCTTGCTCGCCATATCGCGGTTGTTCGTGAGCGCACTGCTGGCGGAGAAGAAGGCGGCGAACCGGCAGGCGGGTGCGGCGGCGGTGCAGCAGATAGTGGAGGAGATGCGGCAGGCGGGCGTGCCCGGTCTCTCGGGCTACGCCGGGAACAAAGTTCTGTGGCGGAAGACCACCTACGACCAGCAGACGGGGCAGGTGCGCAAGGTGAAGTACATGCTGCTGCCGGCGACGGCGAACCCCGGCGGGGGGCAGAACGAACGGTTCGAGAGGTTGGGCACCTTCAACGTGACCGTTTCCGATTACGCGGCCAAGGTGAAGAAGGCGCGCCTGGAAACGGTGGTCGGGGGCACGAAGACGACGCAGTCACGGGTAGTCGTCGAGGCGCTGTTCGCCGAGGAGTAGGAGGGAAGAACGATGCGACGACGCGGGTTTACGCTGGCGGAGGCGCTGATGGCGCTGGTGATCCTGACACTAGTGGGAGGGGGCATTCTGGCCATCTACGCCGCCGGCATCCGCTTGTTCAACCGCACGAGCACGTTCTCCCAGGCAGCGGCGGCGGCCAACACTGCCGCCAAGGGAATGGCCTCGGATGGGCAGGAGGCAATGGCGCTAAAGTACGCGACCTCTCTGCCCGCGGGCGAGCGGTCCTCGAGCACGCAATTGGTGCTGGCCCTGCCGGCGAAGAACGGCACGACCGGGTACAACCTAGTCCCGCTGCAAGAGGGCACCTGGCTGCGCTACTACCTGTCTGACAAGACGGGCGTCTACGGCAACACGGGAACCTCCTTGTGGCGCGGGAAGAAGAGCGTAAGCGAGGGGGTCTGGCGCCCCGAGAAGCGCTTGGCGGACTCCGTGAGCGCCCTGGAGTTCGAGTATCAGCCCAGTTTGGAGAAGGCCACGCTGGTAGCGATCAACGTGGTCACGACGGCGCGGCGCGGCGGCAAGACGGTGGAGGGCAGTGCGACCACCGAGGTGCTGCTGCGCAACGTAAAGGAGTGAGCGGCCATGCGGCCGGCGAGTGAGAGAATAGCGAGTAAGAGGCGCAGGCGGGGAAGCGTTCTGATTGCCGCGCTCATAGGGTTGATCGTGCTGCTCATCTTCGGGGCCGCGTTGATACGAGGCGCCACTGCCAGCCTGCACAACGCCAGCCGGGAGCGGGACCGGGTGGTGGCGAGCAATCTCGCCGAGTCCGGCACGGAGTTGGGACTGCGCTGGCTGCGGGACCAGCCTTATCCCCCCGGGGGGACCGACACCATCCGGCCGACTAGCCTGCAGAACGTTGCGCTCGACAGCGGGACGATTTCGGTGGACGTCATCCCCTATCCGGACAACGCCGGTCGCACGCTGAAGGGGTACTATGTCGTAGGGAAGGGGAGCACGCCGAACGCCTATCAGCGCCGCATTGCCTATCAGGCGCAGGAAGAGTCCTTTGCGGAGTACGCCTACTTCACCCGCCAGGAGCGTTCGCCGGTGGCGACCGGTGCGATATGGTTCATCTGGGCGGACTATCTGGACGGCCGGGTGCACTCGAACGACCAGTTCCGCATCTCCTGGCGCACCAGTAACCCGCCGGACCCGATCTTCGCGAAGCGCGTGACCACGGCGGCCGACGCGCCCCTTTACTCGCCTGATCCGACCACTCCCGAGGATTACTCCCAGATCTTCCAGGACGGGCAGGCGGGGATAAGCACGAACGTGGACTACATCCCGATGCCGCAGAACATGAACACGCAGCGGGACGCCGCTTGGGCTGGGAGCAGTGGCTTCCCTACGACGACCGGGCCGTACTTGCGTTCGACCCAAGGTGGCGGCCTGTACATTAAGGGCGCGGTGAACTCAATGGTGTTCTCGAGCACCGCTACCCGGACGCAGGCGACCATCACCCAAATGCCAAGCAGCACTACGAAGATAGTGGCCACTTACGTTGAGGATTACACGCTGAACCAGACGTCGCTGCTGAGGATCAACTACAACAAATCGGGGTCGACGTGGGTCGAAGCGAGCCGCACGAACGACGTTCAGCCGGGCCTACCGAACGGCGTCATCTACTGCGACAACGCCATCGGCGGCGTGCAGGGAGTCGTCGGGGGCAGGCACACGCTGGCATGCGCTAGCGGCAAGGACGTAACGATCACGGGGAATCTGACCCTGGCGAACAATCCCAACACGAACCCCAACGCGACGGACGTGCTGGGCATCGTGGCTCAGAACGTGGTGCTGGACAAGCCGAGCGGCGACCTCACCGTGCAGGCGGTAATGTTCGCGGGCGGGGAGACCTCGTCGGGGTCCATCTACAACAAGTACTGGGATACCTCGCCGCGCCAGCAGAGCGCTTTCCACCTGCTCGGCGGCTTGCTGCAGGCGCAGCGAGGCCCGGTGGGGACCTTCAACCCATCCACGGGCGCCATCGTGTCGGGCTACACCAAGGACTATCACTACGACACGCGGCTGTCGGACATTCCGCCGCCGTACTTCCCGACCACTGGCAAGTTCGTAAGGGTAGGCTGGCAGAAGGTCTAGACCCAGCGTCCGGGTCCCGCTTAGATGCGGGTGGTAAGGTGGCGGCGCGCGCGACGCGCGAAGACTGAGCGTCACGCGCGCCGCCACTGCCATTTGGGCTTGCCGGACTAGTGACTCTCCGCTGGTTGACTCTGGAGTAGCCGGGCGCTAAGCAATCGCTACGGAGGTGTCACCATGGCAAGACTGAAGATGGGATTCGTAGGGACGGGAGGCATGGCGCGGGGCCACTTGCGTGGGCTGGCGACGCTCAAGGAGGAGGGGAAGGCGCCGTTCGAGGTGGTGGCGGCGTGCGACGTGGTGTGGGAGAGGGCTCATGATTTCGCGGAGCAGGCGCAGCAAACGCTAGGCGGGAAGTGCGCGGTCTACACTGACTACCGCGAGATGCTGGCGGATGGCAAGGTGGAGGCAGTGAACCTGGTGGTGCACCACGCGGGCCATCACGAGATCGGCATTCCGGTGATGAAGGCCAAGAAGCACCTGATCGTGGAGAAGCCGCTGGCGCTGACGCCAGGGCTGGGTCGCAAGATGATCCAGGCCGCGAAGAAGGCGGGCGTGACGCTCTGCGTGGCGGAGAACTATCGCTTCTCGCCCTGGAACCGCGCGCTCAAGCGGGCGATTGAGGGCGGGCTCGTCGGCGAGGTCTACTTTGCGCTCAAGGAGTTCGCCGGCGTGGGCAGCGACATCTTCTGCGGCACGCCCTGGCGCCACTCCAAGGCGTTGGGCGGCGCCGGCCCCATCTTTGACAACGGGGTGCACGACGCCGATCTCTTCCTGTATCTGATGGGCGAGGTGGACGAGGCGGTCTCGATGAACGCGCGCTTCGAGAAAGTGCGCACCGACGGGAAGAGGCGGATCCGCCCGACGGCCGAGGACGCGGATGCGACCGTGTTGCGCTTCAAGAGTGGGGCGCTGGGGCACTGGTTCTGCTCTTGGGCCGGGCACGGCAAGGGCTTCGGGCTCTTCTACCTTTACGGCTCCAAGGGCTGCGTGCTCGACAACACGGTTCACCTTGACGGGCGGGAGCCCCTCTCCTCCGATGAACTGGTGGCGCGGTTTGCACCCAAGGTGCGCAAAGACACGGTGGCGAGCGAGTTGGTGGACTTCGCCGAGGCCATCCGCAAGGGCCGCAAGCCGGAGATTGATGGCGAGCAGGGCCTGCGCGCGGTGTGCGTGTCGTTCGCGGCTTTGGAAAGCGCGCTCACGCGGCAGCCCGTCAAGGTGCGCGATGTCTTCACCGGCCGCGCCCACGCCTACGAAGACACCGTCCTGGAGGCGTACCAGCGCGAGGGCTAGCGGGCCTGGCTGCTGCAGGAGGCGCGCTCAGGTGGAGGCCAGCGTGGTTATGACCCGGAGTTCGCTGAGGTGATAGCCTTCGTGGGCGATGAGGTAGGCGAGGATGCCGGCTAGCGTGTCGCTGCGATTGTAAGGGCCGAAGTACTGGTGATTGAGGTGGACGTCGGCGGCGCCGGCGAGACGGCCGCGCAGGTCACCGTGGCTTTCGAGGTGGGCCTCGATGAGGATCTGGGCGCCGGGGCAGCGGCCGGCGGAGTCGAGGAGGGTGCGGCCGTTGACGGTGACGGGAGGGGACTGCAGGTCCCAGGTGGTCTCGATGTGGGCGGGCGCGCTCGCGGGCAGGTGCTCGTCGCCGAGCACGTGACGCACGTAGAGGCTTTCGGTCACCACTAGGTGGGCGACGACCTCGGCCAAAGTCGGCAGCCCGGCATGTACGCGGCGGTTCAGGAGTTCCTGGTCAGCGGCGGCGAGCAGTTGGTTGACGGCAACGCCGTAGTGATCGAGCCAGAGCAAGAGGGTGTCGAGCGTCGGCCTGTCCGGTGAGATCAAGCGGGGTCACTCCGTCCTATGTGCGCAAGTTGAGACAAGGCATGGTAGCGTACTGGCCGGCGGCGCGCACGCGGGGCGCAGCGTTGACCAGTGGCGCCGTCGCGGATATGGTGTGCTCCGCGCGACCCAGCCGACGGGTGCGGGTTAAGTGGGGCTGTCGGCGCGCGCGTGCACGGGGGTGAAGGATGCGATGACACCTGAAGAGGAGAGGTCGGCCCAAGAGGCTTTCGATCTAGTGATAGTCGGCGGCGGCCCTGCTGGGTATCTGGGGGCGATTCGGGCGGGGCAACTGGGGCTGCGGACGGCACTGGTCGAGCGGGAGGAAGTGGGTGGCACCTGCCTGAACTGGGGCTGCATTCCGACCAAGACGCTGCTGCGGGCGGCGGACATCCTGAACGAGATGCGGCGAGCCAGGAGGGTGGGCCTGCATTGCGAGGGGCTGCAGGTCAACTATGCGGAGGCGCAGGCGCGCAGCCGGGAAGCAGTGCGGCGTCTGACCTCGGGAGCGAAGTCGCTGCTGAAGAAGAATGGAGTGACGGTTTTCCAGGGCACGGGCGCGCTGAGCGGAACAAGGACGGTGGAGGTCAGGGACAGCGGCCCGACGCTGCGCGCGGAGAAGATACTGATAGCGACGGGCGCCAGGCCCAAACCGATGCCGGGCATTGCGTACGACGGTCGCTGCGTGGTGAACCACCACCAGATGCTGGAGTTGACGGAGGCGCCGAGGTCGCTCGTGGTTATCGGCGGCGGCGCCAGCGGCATCGAGTTCGCCTATCTCTTCGCCTCCTTCGGGTGCCAGGTGACACTGGTGGAGATGATGACGGAGATCGTGCCGGGGGAGGACGAAGAGGTTGGCGCCGCACTGCGCAAGGCGCTGACGGCGATGGGCATGCGGGTGCTCACAGGCACGCGCGCGGAGGGGGTCAAGCGCAAAGACGGCTTGGTGGAGGTGGCGTTGCGTCAAGGGGAGCGGGAACTCACTGTCGAGGCGGAGAAGGTGTTCCTGGCGGGGGGGGTGGCGCCCAACGTGGAGGACATAGGCCTCGAGGCGGTCGGGGTCGAGGTGCAGAAGGGGGCTATCGCGGTCACCCCCTGCATGGAGACCAGCGTACCAGGTATCTACGCGGCGGGCGACGTGAGCGGGCCTCCGTTCCTGGCGCACGCGGCCTATGCGGAGGGCTTGCGAGCGGTGGCGGCGCTCTCGGGGGGGGAGGTGGTGCCGGTGGCGGCGGAGGACGTGCCGCGCGCCGTCTACTGCCAGCCCAACGTGGTGAGCGTGGGACTGACGGCGGCGCAGGCGGTGCAGCGCGGCTACGAGATCAAGGTGGGGCGCTCGCCGTTCGCCGCGAACGGCAGGGCCGTCTGCACGGGCCACCTCGAGGGCTTCATGAAGGTCGTGACCGACGCGCGGGACGGCCGGATACTCGGCATACAGGGGATTGGGCACGAGATCGCGGAGTTGCTGGGCGAGATGGTGGTGCTGCGCCGGTTGCGCGCGACTGTGGCCGATGTGGAGGGGCTGGCCCATGCGCACCCGACGATGACGGAAGCGCTCGCGGAAGCGGTGTACGCCAGTCAAGGGCGGGCGCTGCACATCTGACCGGCTTGCGCTGACATCGCGGCGGCACGCACGGCTGAATGGGGGCCGCAAGGAGGGACTGCGTTGGCTCTAGCAGTTGAGATGCCCCAACTGGGGTTCGACATCCGGAAGAGCAGGTTGCTGCGGTGGGTGAAGCGCGAGGGGGATGCGGTCAGGAAGGGCGAACCGCTGGCCGAGGTTGAGACGGAGAAGGTGACGCTAGAGGTGGAGGCGCCGGCCGACGGGGTGCTGCTGCGGACCCTGGTCACCGAGGGGGCAGAGGCTGAGGTGGGAACGGTGATTGCCTATCTGGGCGAGCCGGGCGAAGAGGTCAGCGAGACACCGGTCCGGGCCCGAGGCGGCGAGGCGGGGGCGGTCACGCGTGAACTGTCCCCCATGCGGCAGGCGATCGCGCGGCTGGTGAGCGCAAGCAAGCAACAGATACCGCACTTCTACGTGACGGCGGCGATCGAAATGGACGCCGCCGTCGAACTGAGGCGGCAGGTGAATCAGGAGCCCGGCAAAGGCGCGAAGGTGAGCCTGAATGACCTGGTGACGAAGGGGGTAGCGCTGGCGCTGGTGCGCGTGCCGCAACTCAACGCCACCTGGCAGGGAGAGCGGCTGCTTGTGCATGAACAGGTGAACATCGGGGTCGCGGTTTCGACCGAGGAGGGGATAGTGATACCCGTTGTGGGCGCCTGTGAGCGCAAGTCGCTCGCGGAGATTGCGCGAGAGACGGCGGCGGTCGTGGAGCGCGCGCGGAGCGGGCGGCTGAGCGCCCGCGAGTATGTGGGGGGCACGTTCACCATAAGCAACATGGGCATGTACCAAGTGGAGTCTTTCGCCGCGATCATCTATCCGCCGCAGGTGGCCATTCTGGCGGTGGGCAGGACGTGGGAGGAGGCGGTGGTACGCGGCGGCGAGTTGCAGGTGGCGCGGGTGATGCGCGTGACGGTGTCGTGCGACCACCGCGCGATGGACGGGGCGGACGCGGCGCGTTTTGTGGGCGAGTTGAAGCAGGTGATGGAGGCGCCGGCCGCTTTGCTTGGGTGAGGGCGGCGCGCTACAGCAGGCGCGGGGAGGAGATGCGCAGCCGCTCCGAGAGCGAGTGCGCGACGCCGAGGATGAGGGCGGCTGCTGCTCGAGGCGCTTCTTGCAGCATCTTGAGCAAGTCGTCGCGGGAAATGGCGAGGAGGGTGGTGTCGGCCTTGGCGCGGACGGTAGCCGAGCGGGGGCGCAGGTCCATGACAGCCATTTCGCCTACCACCTGGCCGCGGCGCAGTTCCGCGAGGACATGCTCGGCGCCGGTGATGTCGGGCTTGACGACCTCCAGGCTGCCCTCTTCGACGATGTAGAGGTGGGTGCCGGGGGCTCCCTCTTCGAAGACCGTCTGGCCGGCCGGGAGCTGCTCGACGTCGAAGTAGCGCCCGAGGGCTTCCAGCAGCGAGGGGTCGATCTCCTGGAAGAAGTCACAGCGGCCGAGCCGGTCAGCGGTCACCATTGCCTCTGCCCCCTTGCGAGGCGCGATTGCTTCGCACTGTCAGGACGCGTGCGCATCCTGCAGGCAGGTTAGCACTCAGGTTTCGTGCGCACAACAGGGGCTGAAAAGGCGCCATTGCCCTACAGCACTCCGTCCCCTGCGCCTGGAGGGGGTGTCACAGTTCGAGCCAGGGGGCTTGCTCTTCAGAGGGTTGCTGCTGCTTCTGGTCGGCTTCGGGCGCGGCCTGCTGCGGTTGCGGCGTCGCGGGGGGCTGTTGAGCGGCGGGTTCGGGCTGAGGCGCGTTGGGGCGTGGGGGCCCTTGGCCTGCCAACAGCGGAGGCCGCGGAGACGGTGAGACGGCCGACTGAGCCTGGCGGGCGATCTCGGCCTTCGGATTCGATCGCATGGGCTCGGGCAGTTTCTCGATCTCCTGGAGCACCGCGGGGGGGGCCTGGTCCCACGAGGGGAAGATGTGGCGGCGGCCCCGTCCGTCGGAGAACTGGATGGCGGTCCGGCCGTCGTAGGTGACCTGCCTGATCTGGAACGAGGTGGTACTGGCCTGGAGGCTCTGGGCCACGCGCGTGGTCCTGCGGAATCGGGTCAGCGGCCGCTGACACTGCCAACACGCGCTCTCGCTGGTGAAGTTGGTGGCGCCGCAGGCGGGGCAGATGATGCGGTCCTCCGGCTCCGAGGCGGCTCCTTGCGGCCAGTCATGGGTCCAGGGTTGCCGGCGATTGGACATGGTGAGCAGGATGTCGAGAGGGGAGCGGCCGCGGGCGCGCGCCAAGTAGCGCAGGAGAAGCGGCAGAGCGAAGAACAGGAGGAAGAGAATGACGATTATGTCTGCCACTGCCGCATGCCTCTGGAGACAATGCTACCAGTTTGAGTGTGTATCAGCACCGTTGCTGTTACGACTTGGTGGGGCCGATGGTTGCAGTGCGCTATAATCCGGGCGTGGTCTGGAGACGGCTCTTAGCCCTTGTCGCGATTGCGGCAGCGCTCACGGCCGGGTGCGTGCCCCGGCGTGCGGCGTCAGAGAGGGATCTGGTCTATCCGGCGCCGGCTCGCCCTGGCGTGGCGGGCCCAGAGCGACTGGTGAGCGACCGCTGCGTGCGGGTGGTGGACGGGGACACGATTCACACCCAGCGCCACGGCCCCATCAGGATGATCGGCATCAACGCGCAGGAGTACGGCGAGCCCACCTATTTCGAGGCGCGGGATTTCGTGGCGGAGCGGGTCAAGGGGAAGCAGGTGCGCTTGGACGTCTGCCCGATAACGCCTAGGGACCGGTACGGGCGGTGCCGGGCGGTGGTCTACTTTCGCGAGGAGGGCAAATGGGTCAACCTCAACCGGCGTGTCGTGGCCCAGGGTTGGGCGCGGATCGCTGACTATCAGCCATGCCACGTTCAGGCCGCCACAGAGTGGCGCGAGGACGAGGTCAACGCGAAGCGAGAGAGGAAAGGGATCTGGGCCATCTCGGCGGGGAATCAGAGGCAGGGCAGGGGCTCTGGGGGGTGATTTGCGCTGGCGGGCGGCCTGGGACATCATTCGCGCGCGAGACTGAGTGGGAGGTTTGCACAGATGACTAGGCTGTTGTGTGTAGCAGCGACGGTGCTGGTGGCGTTCTCGAGCGCGCCGGCGGCGGGGGACGTGATGCTGGCGAAGGCCGGCAAGACGGACTACACGATCGTGATCTCGCTGGAGGCATCGCCCTCGGAGAAACACGGGGCGGAGGAACTACAGGCGTTCCTCAAGGAGATCACCGGGGCGGAGTTCCCGGTGCGCACCGAGGCGGCGAGCGGGCCGATGATACTGGTCGGGGACAGCCCGGCGCTGGCCTCCTTGAAACTGGACATCCCCTGGCAGAAACTGGGGCAAGAGGGATTCGTCATCAAGACGGTGGACCCGCATCTGGTGTTGGCGGGCGGCAGGCTGCGAGGCTCGATGTACGCGGTGTACACATTCCTCGAGGACTGCCTGGGGTGCCGGTGGTTCAGTTCCAAGGTGAGCCACATCCCTTACCGGCGGCGACTGGCGGTGCCCAACATAGACGTGCAACAGGTACCGCGCTTTGAGTATCGGGAGGACTTCTACACCGGCGCCTTTGATGCGGATTTTGCCGCACGCAACCGGATGAACGGGTGCCATTCCCATCTGGACGAAGCGCGCGGAGGGAAGGTCGGTTACTGTCCCTTCGTGCACTCCTTCTACACGCTGCTGCCGCCGGAGCAGTACTTCGCGGAGCACCCGGAGTACTACTCGATGATTGACGGCAAGCGCCCGGCCGACCACACGCAACTGTGTCTGACGAATCCCGAGGTCGTGCGGCTCGTGACCGAGAAGATCAAGGAGATGATCCGGCAGCACCCCGGCGCTACCATCCATTCGGTCGCGCAGAACGACTGGGGCGGCTGGTGCGAGTGTCCGAACTGCAAGGCGCTGGACGAACGCGAGGGGACGCACGCGGCCACGGTGATTGACTTTGTGAACCAGATCGCCGAGGGGATTGAGAAGGAGTTCCCGGGGCACGCCATTGACACGCTGGCTTACCAGTACACCCGCAAACCGCCCAAGACCATCAAACCGCGGGAGAACGTCATCGTGCGCCTGTGCAGCATCGAATGCTGCTTCGCGCACCCGCTGGACAGTTGCCCGGTGAACGCCTCGTTCCGCGATGACATAGTCGGCTGGTCGAAACTGACGGACCGCCTCTACATCTGGGACTACGTCACTGATTTCGCCCACTACATCATGCCCTTCCCCAACCTGCGGGCGCTCAAGCCGAACATCGAGTTCTTCGCGGATCACGGAGTGGCGGGCATCTTTGAGGAGGGCAACTATGCCCCGGGCGGCGGCGGCGAGATGGCGGAACTGCGCGCCTACCTGCTGGCCAAACTGCTGTGGAACCCCGACTACGACCAGGAGAAGGCCATTCACGAGTTCCTCCAGTATTACTACGGCCCGGCTGCCGAGCCCATCCACAAGTACCTGCGCGCGATGCACGACAAGGTGGAGAAGGACAACATTCACGTTGTCATTTGGACAGGGCCGGACGCTCCGTATCTGTCGGACGACATGCTGAAGATGGCGAATGAACTCTTCGATGAGGCGGAGCGTGCGTGCGCTGGCCGCAGGCAGTTCTTGGAGCGGGTGCAGGTGGTCCGGCTGCCGCTCCAGTATGTGGCGCTGCGCCGCGGGCCCCGGCTAAGGTTTGACGGGGAGGCCCTGAACGCGGCAGGGCGGGAAGGCTACCTCAACCTGCTGGATGAGTTCATGCGGGTGGCGCGACAGGCGGGGATCACGCAGATCCGTGAGGGCGCGGACATCAGCGGCTTTGAGGCCGAAATGCGCGAGCGGGCGCCGGCCTCGTATCCGGCCCTGAAGGTCGAGAACGCGGCGCTGGAGTTCGTGTTTCTGCCGGGTCTCGGGGGTAGGATTTTCAGCCTCAGGGACAAGGCAAGCGGCCGGGACCTGGTCTACCAGCCCGGGATGGAGTTCGCGACCGTGGATGAGGTGGACGGTTACGAGGAGTATCTGGGCGAGGAGTACCGCCACAAGGGCTGGCTGGAGGAATACCAGGCCAAGCAGGAGACACTGGCGGACGGCACCAAGGTGGTGACCTTGTGGGCGGATATGCAGCCGCAGCACGGCCGCATGACCAGGGAGATAAGGATACCGGCGCAGGGCGCGCGGTTCTCGATAGAGTCGTCTTTGACCAACATCGGCGACCATGCGGACGAGCTGATGCTGCGAGTGCACCCGGCGTTCGCATGCCGCGTTCTGCCCAGCACTAGAGTCGTGTTGCGTCAGGCGGACGGCCGCTGGAAGGCGGTTAGCCTGCCGCTGGAGGGGCAGAAGGACCAGTTCTTCACGCCGCAGCAGGCGGGCGGTGGCGAGTGGGCGGTTGTGCAGCCTACCGAAGGCTGGGCGCTGGTGCAGAGGTTCGACCCCAGCGAGGTCGCGCAACTGCTGCTCAACAGTGATGCGGGAGTGGGGCGGGTGAATCCGGAGCTGTTCTCGAAGACGGTCGAGCTGCCGCCAGGGGAAACGATCCGGCTGTCCCAGTCCTACGAGTTCGTGACGGATCTTGCGCCTTGGCAGGGGGCGCTCGCGCAACAGTAGGGAGGCGCCTAGTGCGGCGCGGTCTGTTGTGATAACATATGGGGGCCCGAGGCAGGGCCTCGGGCCTGAACGAGGCGATTGTCCGCCCTAGGCGGATTAGCACGGCTACCCCGGATCCAGCGGGGAAGCAGGTGATGGATGGTTTTTCCGAGGGAGGCAAGCAGAGTGCGCTTGCCTGACGAGGTTCTTGAGCAGGTGCGCAAGCCGGCCCGCTACCTGGGCGGGGAATGGAACTCCGTTGCCGGCGGCCCAGTGAAGTCTCGGGCGAACTGGGTCCTGATCTTTCCCGACGCCTACGAGGTCGGGGTGTGCAACCTGGGCGTGCAGGTGCTGTACCGCCTGCTCAACGACTCCTCAGTCTCCACAGCGGAGCGGGGGTATTCCCCCTGGGACGATATGGAGGTGGCGCTGCGGGATCGCGGGCTGCCGTTGTGCTCGTTGGAGAGCGGGACGCCGCTAAGCGAGTTCGACCTCATCGGCTTCAGCCTCCAGCACGAACTGAACTACAGCAATGTGCTGGCGGCGCTGGAGTCAGGAGGCGTGGCGGCGCCGGCGGCGGCGCGGGGAGAGTCGCCGTTTCCGTTGGTGTGCGCGGGGGGGCCGGGCGCGGCCAACCCGGAGCCGCTGGCGGACTTTGTGGACTTCTTTGTCATTGGGGACGGGGAGCAGGTGAGCGCCGAGATAAGCGAGGTCTGCCTGGCCCACAAGAGGCGCGGAACCAAAGGCCGGCAGGGGAAGCGCGCGCTGTTGGCGGACTTGGCTGGGCTCGAGGGGGTCTATGTGTCCAGTTTCTACCGCCCCGAGTACGACGAGCGCGGCCGGCTGCGCGAGATGCGGAGGGTGGCGAGGGAGGCGCCGGATCGGGTGAGGCGCCGTTGGGTGGCCGACCTGGATGCCGTGCCGCTGCTGACGCGGCCACTGGTGCCGTTTGCGGAGGCAAGTCAGGAACGGGTCGCGGTAGAGATCGCGCGCGGGTGTCTGCACGGATGCCGCTTCTGTCAGGCGGCCTTTACCAACCGGCCTTACCGCGAGCGCCGGCTGGAGGGGATCGTGAGGCAGGCTGTGGAGGCGCTCGACAACACAGGCTTCGAGGCCGTGTCGCTGCTGTCGCTGTCTTCCTTGGAGCACGGCGAGATTGGCCCAATGGTGGAGCGGCTGGCAGAGGAACTGGAGCCGCGCGGGGTGGCGCTGACCTTCCCCAGCACGCGGGTTGACTGCTTTGACCCCGACCTGTTCGAGCGAGCGGGCTACCTGGGCCGGCCGAGCGTGACCTTGGCGCCGGAGGCGGGGAGCGAGCGCCTGCGCCGGGTGATTAACAAGGGCGCGACGCGGGAGCAGTTGCTGGAGATTGTGGCGCGGGCGTTCGCCGCCGGCTGGGATCTCGTCAAACTCTACTACATGATCGGCCTGCCCGCGGAGGGCGAGGAGGACCTGCGCGCCCTGGTGGAGGAGGTGCGCGCGGTGCACGCCTTGGGGGCGGGCCGGCGGGGGGGGCGACGGCCGCGCGTGCGCGTCAGCGTCTCCACTTTCATCCCCAAGCCGCATACCCCGTTTCAATGGGAGCGACAGATAGGCATGGGGGAGATCGGGGCTCGGCAGGCGATCATCTTGGAGGGGCTGCGCAGCAAAGGGATCGAGGTTTCGTGGCACGACGCGCGCCAGACCACGCTAGAGGGCGCGCTCTCGCGGGGCGACCGGCGCTTGGGGGAGGTGGTGGCGCGGGCGGTGGCGCAGGGCGCTCGCTTCGACAACTGGAGCGAGCGGTTCGAATGGGGGAAATGGGAGGAGGCATTTGCGGCGGCCGGGCTGGCACCTGGGGAGTTCCTGCGCGAGCGGGACGAGGACGAGGCGCTGCCATGGGAGACGATTGACGTGGGTGTGAGCCGGGCTTACCTGCTAGAGGAGAGGAGGCGCGCAGATCAAGGCCAGCCAACCCCAGACTGCCGAGCCGCGTGCGCCGGATGTGGCATCGGCGCCCTTGTTGGCGGAGATAGTGCTTGCCCGGCGAGGCAGGGCGCGGTTCCTGTCGCATCTTGAGACTCAGGAGGCCGTGCTGAGGGCGCTGCGGCGCGCGCGGCTGCCGCTGGCGCGTTCGTCAGGCTTCCATCCCAGGCCGCGGGTGTCGCTGCTGACGGCGCTGCCGGTGGGCGCCGAGGCGGAGGCCTTGGTGGTACTGGCCGGGCTGCGCGAGCCGGTGGCGCGTGCGGCCATAGAGAGCAGTCTGAGTCGGGCGCTGCCGGGCGGCCTGTCACTGAGGGCCGCGCGACTGGCGCCGGCCGGAGAGCGCAAGCGGCTGGTCAAGGTGCGCTGGGAGACTTGGGTGGTGAATGCGGAGTTGGGACGCGCGATTGGTCGGGAAGACCTGGAGGCGGCGTGCTCGCCCGCGCACTACGCCGAGTTGGTGTGTGTGCGGGGCGAAAGGGAGGTCCGGCTGGGGGAGCGAGTGCGTTTGCTGCGGGCGCTGCATCTTGCCGCTGAGGGGCGGCGAGCGCTGCTGCTAGTCAGCGTTGAACGAGGAGAGGGAGCGGTACCGGCCGCGGCGGAAGTGGTGCGCGCGGTCTTGAGTGAATGGAGCCCAAGCGTGAGGCGAGTGGCGCTGTGCGGAATTGGGAGACAGGGAGAAGAGAATTGAAGAGAGACATACTGGTAAGCAGAAAGGACGGCGCGGTTCGCGCTGCCGTATTCGAGGACGACCGTTTGGCGGAGTTCCACGTCGAGCGGCAGCAGGAGATAGCCGGCAGCGTTTTCCTTGGGGTGGTAGCGGATGTGGTGCCCGGGATGTCCTGCGCCTTTGTTGACATTGGGTTGGGGCGGAATGCTCTGCTGGCCGCGCGAGACGTGTACGTGGATGAGGAACCGGCCGCGTACGGGCGGTCCATCTCGTCGCTGTTGAAGAAGAACGACCAGGTGATCGTGCAAGCGCGTAAGGGGCCAGTGGGTGACAAGGGCGCGCGAGTCACCATGCGCATAAGCATTCCGGGCCGCTACTGTGTGCTGCTGCCGCGGGACGCTGGCCGCGTAGGGGTTTCGCGCAAACTGGAGGACCCCAAGGAACGTGAGCGGCTGCGGGAGATCGCCGTCAAGGCCCTCGGGAAGAAAATGGGGCTGATCGTGCGCACCGAGGCGGCCGGCATTGACGAGGAGGTCTTGCTGGAGGAGATCAAGGGGCTGGTGCGCGAGTGGGCTAACATTAGGCGGCGCGGGCGGCGCAAGAAGCCGGCGAGTTTATGGCAGCAGCCGGATCTGCTCGAGCGCTTGATCCGTGACATGCTCACGGCGGACACCAAACATCTGTACCTGGACAACGAGAAGGAGTACAAAGAGGCGCGGGAAGTGGTGCGCCAGGTGGCGCGCAAGATGCTGGACAAGGTGCAGTGGCGGCGCAGCGGGAACCTCTTCCGGGAGTTCCACGTCGGCGAGCAACTGCAGGCGGCCTTGCGGCCGACGGTGAAGTTGTCCTCGGGCGGGACATTGACGGTTGAGGAGACGGAGGCCTGCGCCACGGTTGACGTCAACACGGGCAAGTTCGTGGGTGAGGTGGACTTGGAGGACACCGCGCTGCGCACCAACATCGAGGCGGCGGAGGAGATTGCGCGCCAATTGCGCTTGCGCGATATCGGGGGCATCATCGTGATTGATTTCATTGACATGGCGCGGGTGTCGAACCGGCGCCGGCTGATGAAAGCCTTGGAGGACGCCTTCAAGCGGGACAAGGCGCGCGTGCGCTTGGTGCACGTCAGCCCGTTGGGCCTGGTCGAGATGACGCGGAAGCGGACGGGCAGGTCGCTGGCGCAGGAACTGTGCGAGACGTGCGGCACGTGCAGCGGGACGGGGAGACTAATGCGCGCAGAGGGCAAGGCGCTGGTCTAGGGCGGCGGGCGCGTGCCGCCTTGAATACGCCAGCGGCTGGTGGCCGCGCGCCAGCAGCAGGTTCCGGCCATGACACGATGTGAGCAAAAGGCGCAAGGACGGTTTGCCAACGGGCGGGGCGGCCCGAGGGGTCATCTTGGATAGCCTGGCTACGCGAGAGCCGGAGGCCGCGCGCGCCCAGCGGCCGAAGGTGCTGTTGTTCCTGCGGCCGGCGGCCGGCGGCATGCTGGAGGAGTTCCTGATTCTGGCGCAACGGCTGCCCCGGGGGACGTTCGACCTGGTGGCATGTGGGCCCTCGGATTTCCGGCTGATGCAGGGGTTCCACGCGACGGAGGTGCCCTATCAGCCGTTGCGGCTGGAGCCCTATCCCGCGGCGGTGCTGCAGTTGCTGCGCCTGGTGGCTCGAGAGCGGCCGGCGTTGGTACACAGCCATGGGGTATTCGCTGCGCTGGTGGCGCATTTGGCGTTGCGCATCCTGGCGGTGGTCAGGCTCTCGGCCTGGGGCAGGCTTCGGCGTCCGCGACACGTGGTGACCATCCATACGCTGGTTTCGGAAGAGCGGTTCGGCGGGCCGTGGGGCTGGCTGGCGAAGGCCATGGTGGGGGGGGCACTGCGATCCGCTGACACCGTCATCGCGGTCTCTCAGGCGGCGAGGGAAACCCTGGAGGCGGTCTTCCCGTCGCTACGGGGCAGGGTGGAGGTCATACACAACGGGGTTGACGTCGAGCCGCTGCTGGAGCCGGTGAACCGCGGCGCGATGGTGGGCCTGCTCGGGCTGCGGGGAGACAGTCCACACGTGGGCGTGGTGGCGCGCCTGAGCCGGGAGAAGGGGGTGGAGCACTTCATCCGCGCGGCCAGCATCTTGAGTGCGGAGGGCCTGGACGTGGAGTACCTGGTGGCGGGGGACGGGCCGCTGCACCAGGAGTTGCTGCAGTTGGCTCATGAGTTGGGTATCAGCGCCGAGGTGCACTTCCTGGGGGCGCAGAGCGACGTCCATCCCGTCCTGGCCATACTGGATGTGCTGGTCATTCCCTCGCTCTCGGAGTCGTTCTCGTTGATCGGGGTGAAGGGCGCGCTGCTGGGGATACCGATAGTGGCGAGCCGTGTCGGGGGGCTGCCCGAGGTGTTGCCGGAGACCATGGCGCGCTTCGTGCCACCGGGAGACCCGGAGGCGTTGGCGGAGGCAATACGGGCGGTGCTGAACGAGATCGCGGTGCGGCCCGTGCCCTGGCTCGAGGACTTGGGCTTGGCTGCGTCGGCGTTGGCTCTGGCGGCACGCACCGGCCTCGACCTGGACGACGAGGTGGCGAGACAGTATCTGGTGGCCGCGGGGGGGGACGACCCTCGCCTGGCGCTGGCGGGGCGCTTTGCGCCGGAGCGCATGGTCCAGCGGGTGCACGAGGTCTATGAGCGCCTGGTCTTGCAGCGAACCGACACCAAGCCGGCATGAGCGGCCCGCGATGACGGTGTTGTGTCGGCTCGGGGCAGTCGGTCTGCTTTGCGCCCTACTCCCCACGCAGGCGTTCGCCGAGCTACCTCTCATGGGCGGGCGGCTGCCCGAGCGCCAGCAAGTAGTAATCGTGGTGATGGGGTTCGTGACCTGGGGGGACATTGAGGCCAGCAAGCCGCCGGTCCTGATGGGGCTGATTGAGCGAGGGGCCGTGGGTATGATGACCACGGTGGCGGGCCGGCCTAACACGGTGAGCGGCGCTTACCTGACGCTGGGCGCCGGAGCCCGAGTCGCGGCGTTGGGCGTGCGCGTGGGGCCCGTGCGGGAGGCGCCCTTGGGAGCGGCGGCGCCGGTCCCAGGGGCAACCGCGGCTCAGTTTGACAGGATGGAGCGCCTGCGGGAACTGAACAGGGCGCTCCACTACTTGGTGCCTCTGGGCCTGCTGGGTGACGCGCTTGAGGGGAAAGGCCTGCTGGCGGCCGCTGTGGGAAATGCGGATGCGGACGCATCGGGCCGCAGGGCAGTGCAGCGGCGGGAGGCGGCGGTGATAGCGATGGACGGCAGAGGATACGTTCCTCTGGCGTTCGTCGGACCGGGGCTGGTGGGGCGCGAGGGGGGGGCGTTGGTGACTGACCAGGCGGCCTTGGCGGAGGCGTTCGGCCGTGCGATCAGCAAAGCCTCGCTTGTGGTGGTGGACCTGGGCGACACCAGCCGGGCCCACCGGCGGCAGGCGTCTCCCCAGGCGTTTCGCCAGTCCCTCTTGCGGGCTGATGCGACCCTCGGGCGGTTGCTGCCCTCGGTGCGGTGGGAGCGGACGCGGATGATTCTGCTGTCACCCTGGGCGCGGCGGTCAGGGGAGCAGCCCTTGGCGCCGATCATCGTTGCCGGAGAAGGAGTGGAGCCAGGATACCTCAGTTCTCCCAGCACGCGGAGCAAGGGACTGCTGTGCAACGTGGACCTGGCGCCCTCCGTGCTCAGTTACCTTGGCTTGCAGCCGCCTGCGGGGCTTACGGGGCGGGGGATGACTTTCGTGCCCGATCCCTCGGCCGGGCGGGCGGCTAGCCTGGCGCGGAGTAACCGCATCTACGCGCAGTTGTCTGCGGGGCGCATGCCGACGGGGTTGGTGCTCTCCGTGGTGCAGGGGCTGGCGATGCTGCTGGGCCTGCGGTACTTGTGGAGGCGGCGCGAAGGGTACGGGCCAGCGCCGGGGCGGTGGGGGCTGGGGCTGCTAGTACTGCCCGTTGGCTGGCAGGCCGGGGTGGTGCTGGGGGCGCTGCCGTTTCCTGGAGAGGCGCCGGTCTGGCTGCGGCTGGCAGTGCCCGCGGCCGTAGCGCTCGCGGTGATGCTGACGTACGCGTGCGGGCTCCTGCCGGGCCGGCGGGTAGTGCTTTGGTGTACCGCGCTAACGTGCCTGGTGCTCGTTGTTGACCAATGGTTCGGCCCCTTTGTCGCCGGCCACTCGCTGCTCGGCCACTCGCCGGTGGTGGCCGGCCGTTTCTACGGTATAGGCAACGAGTTGACGTCGGTGCTGACGGGCTGCGCGCTGCTCGCCCTAGGCCTGTGGTGCGACGCAGGGCGCCTGCGCCAGTGGTGGAGGCGCGCGGTGGCCGCGTGCGCGCTGGCGGCCGTGGTCTTCACCGTGGGGCTGCCGTTCTGGGGTGCGAACTTCGGTGGCGTGCTGACGGTGGCGACGGGGCTGTGGACCTGGTGGCTGCTGATGACGATGCCGGCACCTACGGGGCGGCGGGCAGTCCTCTTGGTGGCAGCGGTTGGCGCGACCGTTTTCTTGTGCGTCGGCGCCGATCTCTTCGTGCCCCAACCGGCGCAGACGCACTTGGGCCGCTCCGTCGGGCTGGTCGCGGCGCAGGGGGGGCTGACTCAACTCAGAGAGATCGTGCTGCGCAAGGCAGAGGGCAACTTGCGCATACTCCTGTTCACGCGCTGGAGCGTCCTGTTCGTGGTCATATTCCCGTTCCTGGTCTACAGCCTGCTGAAGCCGATACGGGTGCTGTCCGACCTTTTCCGAGGGCTGCCGGCCCTGGGGCCGGTGACGAAGGCCGTGGTCTACGCCGGGGTGGTGGGCATGCTGTTCAACGACTCGGGGATTGCGATTCCCTCCATCATGCTGGGCGCGGTGGTGCCGGCATCAATCGGTCTGGCCCTGCAGGGTGGGCAGGGCGACTCCAGTAGGACCCCGGAGGGAGCGGAGGTCTCTTAGTCGAGGGAGCCCTCGCGCCGCAGCACGGTGCGCACCTGTTGCTTGACCGCAGCGGGCAGAGGCGCGGCCGGCTGGACGGCGGCTCCGTTGCCGATGCCCTTGAGCGACAGCATGTACTTGAGAATCTGGCGCGGGGGCGCCAGCGGATACAGGCGGCGCACGCGCTGGAGTTTGTCGTTGAGGGCGCGCACCTTCTCGAGGTCGCGCCGAGCGGCGGCCTGGTAAAGGCGCACGCACAGATCCGGGAGCACGTTCGCTATGCCGAGGACGCCACCGTCGGCGCCCATCAGTAGCGAGGCGGCGATGTTGTTCTCGCTGCCTTGGAAGAGGACGCCGTTCTTTCTGCTCTGGCGCACGATGAGCAGGCGCTGGAAGAGCCAGAAGTCGTCGGAACTGTCTTTCATCCCCACGACGCCGGGCAGGTCGAAGAGCACCTCGGCGGTCTCGGGCTGAATGCTGCTGCCGGTGCACCAAGGGATGTTGTAGACGACGGTGGGCAGGTCCGCTTCCCTGAGGAAGAGGCGGTAGTGAGCGATGATGTCCGGTTGGGTGGCAGGGAAGTAGTAGGTCGGAGTGAGCACGAGCATCTGGGCTCCGGCTTCGGTCGCCACGGCTGCCTGAGCGATGGCTTTCTTGGTGCTCTCGGCCGCGCAGCCGGCGAGCACCGGCACCCGCCCGCCAACCTGATCAACCACGATCTCGATGGCGCGTTTGCGCTCTTCGTCGGTGAAGAGAGCAAACTCGCCGGTGGAGCCCATGACGAAGAGGGCGTGGGTGCCGGCGGCGAGGAGGTACTCCACCAGACGGCGCAGCGCCTTCTCGTCGGGTCGCTCACGAGCGTCTATGGGGGTGGCGATAGGGGGGATGATGCCGTGCAACTTCGGCATTTTGGTTCTCATAGTGGCCTTCACTTACCACGGACACGTCGGCCAGTCAATCCTAGATGCGAGCGCGGCGACTTTCGGGGCGTGCTTGCCTCTGGCATAATGGGATTCGTGAACTCGGAGCACGCGAATCCTGAGTACCAGCGCGCGCTGCGCTTCCTGGATTCAGTGGTGGACTTGGAGAAGCTGCGGCACCACCCGGGCGCGCAGCCGTACCGTCTGGAGCGGATGCGGATGCTGTTGGAGCGGATGGGTCTGCCGCGGCCCCCGCAGCGGTTCGTGCAAGTGCTGGGGAGCAAAGGGAAGGGCTCGACCTCAGTGATGATGGAGTCGGTGTTGGGAGCCGCGGGCTACCGGGTGGGGTTGTTCTCCAAGCCGCACTTGTTCTCGCCGCGCGAGCGCATTCGCGTGGCCGGTCGGACGATAGACGAGAGTTCGTTCGCGGCGGCAGCGGCCCAGGTTGAGCAATGCGGGGAGGACATAGCCATACCCGGGGACGGCAAGGTCACCTACTTCGAGGCCATAACGGCGATGGCGATATGGGTCTGGGCCGAGGCGGAGGTGGCGGTGGGGGTGCTGGAGGCGGGCTTGGGCGGGCGGCTCGACGCGACCAGCACGGTTGACTCGCTGCTGAGCGTGATAACCCGGATAGACCTGGAGCACACCGAGGTGCTGGGTCACACCTTGGGGGCCATCGCGGCCGAGAAGGCTGCGGTGATAGGCGAGCGCGGACTGGCCGTGAGTTCGCCGCAGGAGCCGGAGGCGCGCGAGGTGATCACGGCCGAGGCCTTGAGGAAAGCCGCTCTGCTGTTCCTAGGGGGCGCCGACTTCAGCGCCGCATCAGTGAGGTGCTCAGTGAGCGGGACCACGTTCAAGTACCAGGGCATATTTGACGACCTGGACGAGGTGACGGTGCCGCTGCTGGGCGCGCATCAGGCCGAGAATGCGGCGAGCGCGCTGGCGGCCTGCGAGTGTCTGCGGGATTTCTGCGGGTTCAGGATTGATGAGCGTGCGATGCGCGCGGGGCTGGCCACGGTGGAGTGGCCGGCCCGGGTGCAGTTGGTGCAAGCGGAGCCGCCGGTGATCGTGGACAGCGCGCACACTGGACGCTCGGCTCAGGCGCTGGCCGAAGTGCTGCAAACGGTTTTCCCCGGCTGCGGCGTGGTCTTTGTCCTGGGCGTGAGCGCGGACAAGGATTTCGCGCGCATTATCGAGCCTCTGGCCCCGCTGGCGCGGAGGGTGATCGCAACGCAGTCGAGCCACCCCCGGGCGCTGGCCGCGGAGCAGGTGGCGGCGGCGTGCGCGGCGTCCGGGTTGAAGGTGGACGTGCGCCCGTCTCCTGAGGAGGCGCTGCGGGCCGGGCTGGAGTCGCTCGCTCCGGACGAGTTGCTGTGCGTCACGGGGTCGCTGTTTGTGGCGGCGGAGGCGCTGGAGGCCTGGCACAGGCGAGCAGGGGGGCGCCAAGGTCCATGATGCGCGACCCGCGTTATGTGCTGGCCAGGGTCATCTGGTACCTGCCCAGGTTCGCCAGGGTCTTCTGGGGGATAATGCGCGACCCGCGGATTCGTTCGGGGCGCAGGACGCTGCAATGGTGCCTGTTGGTGTTCGGGATCGGGTATTTCTTGTTCCCCATCGACGTGGTGACGGACCTGCTCGTGCCCTTCGGATGGGTGGATGACATCATCGTGCTCTACCTGTGTCTCTGGGGCATTGTGCGGCTCTGCCCGAGGCAGATAGTGGCGGAGCACGTGGCGCGCGCCGCGCGACGGGGTTAGCGTCATGAGCGTAAGGCTGCTGCACATTGCGGATGCGCACTTGGGAGCCTCGTGTGCATTTCTGGGCGAGAGGGCGGGCGAGCATAGGGCCCGTTTGGAGGCGGCGCTGGAGAGGGCGATGCGGACGGCGAAGGAGCGCCAGTGCGATCTGGTGCTGATCGCGGGGGACCTATTCGAGTCGCCCCGGCCCTCCGAACGGCTCCTGCAACAGACGATGCGCGTGCTGGCGTCCCTGGGCAGGCCCGTCTGCATCATCCCCGGCACACACGATCTGAAGGAGGGGCGCTCTCCTTACGCGGTCAGCGACTGGAGGGCCCGATGCGCCAACGTGCGCTTGCTGCTCAGTGCGGAACCGACGCGCGTGGAGTTTCCCGAGTTCGGTGTGGTCGTCCATGGAGGCGCGGCGCCGCGGGGTGAGTCACCGCTGCGCGGGCTGAAGAGGGACGAGCGCTTCAGGTGGAACATCGCCCTGGCTCACGGCGGGCTGTTGGGGGAACTGGTAACGGACGAGGGGCAGCCCATTGAGCGGGAGAAGATCGCCGCCTCCGGTATGGACTACGTGGCTTTGGGTCATTGGCATGGCTGGCGCCAGTGGGCGGAGGGGCCGACCGTGACCTGCTATCCGGGAGCGCTTGAGCCAATGGCGTTCGACCAGAAGAACACAGGTTGCGCGGCGCTAGTGACCTTGGCGGAGTCGGTGACGGTGGAGCAGGTGAGGGTGGGCAGCGCCAGGGCGGAAGCGCTGGAGTTGAAGGTGGATGGCTTCGCGAGCGCGGATGACCTCGCTCAGGCGATTGCGACCCGGGCCGATGCGGAACTGCTTCTTCAAGTGACGCTCTCCGGGTTGCTGCCGGAGGGGTGGAGCCTGAACGCCGGCGACATGGCGCAGGCCTGCGGGGCGGGCTTTGCCGCACTGGAAGTGATTGACCTGGCGGAGCGGTGGGTGCCTGAAGAGCGGGCGACGGCCCAGGAGGGGATTGCCGCCATGCTGCGGCAAGAGGCGCAGCGGTTGATGAACGAAGCAAGCGAAGAGGAGCAGAGGCGGAGGATCGGCGAGGCGCTACGCCTGGGGCTGGCGGCGTTGCAGGGGCTCGAGGTCGTCTGATGGTTCTGAAAAGGCTGACGTTGGAATCGTTCGGGCGCTTCCGGGAGCCGTTCGCCGTTGAGTTTGCGCCCGGGTTGACCGTGGTGCGCGGGCCGAACGAGGCGGGGAAGTCAACGCTCCGCGAGGCGCTGCGGGTGGCGCTCTTTGAGAAGCCGACCACCAAAGGCAAGGAGATGGACGCCCTTCGCACCTGGGGCACGGAGGGGGGCTTTGTGTTGGGGCTCGACTACGAGGCCCAGGGACATGCCTTTGGACTGGTGAAGGACTTCCGCGCAGGACGCGCTCTGTTGAGGCAGAACGGCGAGACTATGGTGCACGAGCCAACGCGGACGCAGGAGATTCTTGGGCAACACCTCGCCCCTCTGAACGACGAGAGGGTTTTCTGCGCCCTCACTTGCGTGGAGCAGCGCGCGCTGGACCGGCTGGTCGAGGGCTCCGGCAAGGATAGGACGGCGATGGAGGCCACCATAGAGGCGGCCGTGACCGGTGGAGAGGAGCGGCAGCGGGCAGAGGAGGTGCGCGCCGCCCTCGACCGCGCCATCGCGGGCATGAGCGTAGGACTGAAGGCCGCTCACAAGAGTCCCGGCCCGCTCAAGCAGGCGGAGGACAACCGCGAGAGGCTGGAGAGGGAACTGCGGCAGGTGCAGGCGGAGGCCGAGCAGGTCGCTAAGGCCCGACAGCAGGAGGCCGAGGCGGAGAACGCCTTGGCTGCGCTCGAGGCGGAACGTCAGGAGAAGCAGCAGTTGCTTGACGCTTGCGTGAAGGCGGAGAACCTGCGCCGGGAGGCCGATGCGGCGCTCCGCGAAGAGAAGGCTTACGACGAGAGGCTCGAGCGACTGGCGAAGTTGCACGAAGCGGCCGTTGCTCTGGAGGAGCACAAGAGCGAGCTGGCGGGCGTGGCTGCGCTCACGAATGAATCCCTGACGGACATGCGGGCGATGCTCGCGAAGGCGGAGGAGAGTGAGAAGCACATCGCCGCGGGCGAGGCCGACCACGCCAGTCGAGCGACGCAATTGCAGGAGTTGGAGAAGGAGGTGGCCGAGGCGCAGGCGCAACGGCAGGCGCTAGCGCGCGCCGGCGCGCTGACCCAAGAAGTCCTGTTGGAGATGGCCGCTCTCGAGCAGCGCGGTGAGGAAGCGACGCGACAGACCGCCGGGTTGGAGGCAGCGGCGCGGTCGGTCCGGGCACCGATGCTCGTTCCCGGCGCCGCAATGGCCGTTGTCCTTGCGATCCTTGGCCTGGTGATTCGGTCCGCTGCCGCCGCCACTTGGGCGCTTGTGGCTTGGGTGGGCGCGGCGGCCTTTGCACTCATGGCTGTTGCATGCTGGGCCGTGAGGGCTCGCCGGTTGCAGGGCGTTCGCGCCGATCTGCGGCGCGCGTTGCAGGAGAGCGAGCAATCGCAGTCCGCGTTGCGGCAGCGATTGGCCGAGTTCGGCTGCGAGTCGGCGCAGGCCGCGATGTCGCTGCGCGGTGAGTTCGACGCGCTCGAGCGAGGCGTCGAGCGCCTGCAAGAACGGAAGCGAGGGCTGCTGGCGGGCGACACCGCGCAGAGCCCTGAGGAGCAGCGCGAGCAAGTATCGCAGATGCGGGAGGGCCTTCGGCGCCGGCTCGCCGACGCGGGCTTCGCGTCGCTCGAGGACGCAACAAGCGCGAGGGCAGCCTTCGAGAAGTTGCAGAGGGACATCGCCAGCAACCAAGCGGAGCAGGCCGGGCTGCTTGGGGCGGAGACCGGGGAGAGCCTCGAGCAGAAGCGCAAGGAAGCGGCCCGGCGGCGCCGCGATGCGGAGGAGACACTCAGAGAGGATCCCGTGCTCGCGCGGGCGGCGCAGATGGGGGCCGAGGAGGTAACGCGGCTGCGCAGCCGTGCGGGCGAGTTGCAGGAGCGGATCGAAGAGGAGCGCCGCGTGTTGGCGCAGGCGCAAGCGCGCAGGGAGCAACTCGGCAACGCTCCGGATGAGGTCGCGGCGCTGGAGGCGGAGTTGGCTGTCGCACGCCGGCATTACGAGGCGCTCGAACGACAACGCGACGTGCGCCAGTGCCTGCGCGAGATGCTGGAAGCCGTGGTGAAGGAGTTCGACGCGCGCTGGAAGCCGAGGGTAGCCGAGAGGGTGGGAGAGTTGCTCTCGGGGATGACGCGCGGGCGCTACCGGCGCATAGAGACCAGCGAGGGGGTGGACTTCAGGTTGTACCCCCCGGGGAGCACAGATGAGGGGGTTCGACCGACGCAACTGAGCCAGAGCACCAAGGAGCAACTGTACCTGGCCGCGCGTATCGCGTTGCTGGAGCAGATGAGCCCGGAGAACCCGCTGCCGTTGATTCTCGACGACCCGTTTGCCTCATTCGATGCCGACCGGCGGGCCGCGGCCGCGAGGATGTGCAAGCGGCTCGCAGAGCGACATCAGGTCATCCTGCTGACCTGCTCGGAGGAGTACGACGCGTTGGCCGACCGGGTGGAGGTTCTACCACCGCCTGCGGGCGGTGAGCGGTCGTGAACTGCACGCTGATCACGGGGCCTGCGGGCTCGGGGAAGACGCAGCGGTGCCTGGAGGAGGCGGCGGCGTGGCTGAGCGAGCATCCGGGTGAGCCGGGAGTGGTCTTCGTCGTGCCGACTTCAGCCTATGCGGAGGAGGTCAAGCGGCGACTGGCTTCCTTGCAGGGGGGGGCGGCGTTCGGCCTACGTTGCGTGCGCCTTCGCGAGATCGCACTGGAGGTACTGACGTCACACGGCATGGGCGGCGCGCCCCTCTCCGAGACGCGCGCGGCGCTCGAGGCGGACGACCTCATCCGCGGCAAAGCGTTCGAGTTGCTGAGCGCGGTCGCGGGGCTGCCCGGTGTGGGCGAGTCGCTGGCCGCCTTCTTCTCCCAGGCGCGGCGCTATCAGGTATCGGGCCATGATCTGGCGCGACTGGGTGAGCGCACCGGCTCGGCCCGCGTAGCCGAGTTGGCGAGGGCCTACGAGGAGTACGCCCGGCGCACGGCTTCGATGCTGGACGCGGCGGAGGCGCCCGCGCGCGCGGCGGAGATAATCGCGGCGGGGGGGGAGTTGCCGTTCCCCTGTCGGCTCTTGATCGTTGACGGCTTCTACGACTTCACGCCGGTGGAGGAGGCTTTGCTGGCCGCGCTCGCGGGGCGGGCGGAGCGCACGATCTGCGCGCTTCCGCTCGATGACAAACGACCCTCGCTCTTTGCGCCTGCGGCGCGCACGAGAGAGCGACTGGCCGAGGTGTTGAGGCCGGTGGCGACGAGTCTCCGACCGGGGCGGGGCTGGGCGCCGGGAATAGCGGCGCTGGAGCAGGGCGTCTTTGCTGCTGAGGAGGCGCCCGGGGAGGCGGAGGGCGTAGTGCTGTTGGAGGCGGCGAGCCGGCGGGCGGAGGTTGAACTGGTCGCGCAGCAGATCTGCCGCCTGGTGGCCGAGGAGGGCAGGGCGCACCAAGACATCGCCGTCGTCTTCCGCAACCCGCGTACGTACATGGAGGCCCTGACGCAGGTGTTCGCGGCGTACCACATCCCTTTCGCGCTTGGCGAGGAGACCTCGCTCGCGAACACGGGCATCGGCCGCTTCATGCTCAAGTTGATGGATTGGCTGGCGGGGGCTGCGGAGGACGCGGCCTTGGCGACCGCTGTGCGGCAGTCCTCCTACGTTCCGGAGGCAACGGCGGAGCAATGGCGACAGCGCCGGGAGGCGTTGCGCACAGCGTTGGAGGAGTCAACGGAGGGGGAGCAGGTGGCGACGGCGATCGAGAGGGCGCTGCGAGATTGGGGCGTGCTGGCTCACATTGTGCCGGACCACAGCGATGGCCATCTGCTGGCCGCGAGCGACTTGTGCGCCCTCACGGGCGCGCTGGAGGCTGTTCGCGAGGCCTCGCAGTGGCTCATCGAGCACGGCCGGTGGCGTCTGCAGGAACTGGCGCGCTGCCTGCCGGCTGCGCTGTCCGCAGGCAACTGTAGGCGAGCCCACTGGCGCGCGCCCGGCGTGCGCGTGGTGAGCGTGCTCGAGGCCAGGGCGCACGCGTTCCCCGTGGTGTTCCTCTGCGATCTGGCGCACGGGTCCTTCCCGGTGGTCGGAGCCGAAGATGCCTTTCTGGACGAGCCGGCGCGGCGGATGCTGGCCGGCGAGGGACGCCGGCTGCCGCCGGCCCGTCCCTCGCTGGAAGAGGAAAGGTTGCTTTTCTACCTGGCGGTTACGCGGGCCCGGGAGCGCCTGTATCTCTCACGTCCTTACTTGGACGAAGAGGGGCGGCCGATGATCCCCTCACCTTTCTGGGAGGAGGCCAAGAGGCTGCTGGGGCCGGTCGGCGAGGGCAGGCTCAGGCTGCAGAGACGCGGCCTGGAGCATTTGGTGCCGCGGCCCGAGGAGATTGCGTCGTCGGTGGAGGCGCGGTTGGCGTTGGCGGCGACAGTGAGTGCGGAGGGCGAGCCCGAAGGACTGGCGCTGCTGTCTGCGGCGCCGCGGGTCTGGCTTGGCCGGATCGTGGAGGCGCGCGCGAGGGGGACGGTGGGCGCCGAGTCCCTCACCACCGAGGCGGCGAGGGCGGCGCTGCTAGCCGGACGGGAGTCGTTCAGCGCGACGCTGCTCGAGCGTTACGCGGCCTGTCCGTTCCAGTGTTTCTGCGAGCACTTCCTGCGGCTGGGAAGCGCCGAGGGGGTGGGTGCCAGCCTGGGCATCATCCTGCACGAGGCGCTGAGCGATTTCCTGAGGAAGACCGGGTGGCGCGGAGAGGAAGACGGGGCCGAGGAGGCCCGGAGGGAGTTGCTGCGGGTGGCGGAGGAGGTCATGGCGCGGGAGGGCGCCTTCGCGCAAGAGGATTACGGGTCGCGCTACAGGCGGGCGCGGGCGCTGGAGATTCTCGGCCGATTCGTGGAGGCGGAGGTCAGCCTGGCGGAGGAGAGAAAGGGGAAGGCCAAGTACTTCGAGGTCGTTTTCCCTAGCCGCGAGAGAGGGCCGCTGGAACTGGACTACCTGCGGATTCCCCGGGAGGGCGCGTCGCCGGTGCTGGTGGAGGGGCGCATTGATCGCGTGGATGTCGTCGAGGCGCAGGGCAAGCGGTGGTGCGTGGTAGTTGACTACAAGACGCGCGACAACGGCACGCTGCGGGCGCGCACCGTGGACGAAGGCTATTCGCTGCAACTGCCGCTGTATCTGATGGCGCTGGAGCAGCCGGCCGCAGCGAAGGTGGGGCGGCCGGTGGCGGCCGAATGGTACTGCCTCGAGGACGGCACGCGGAGGAGGGTGCACTTCGCCGACGCCGAGGTGGGCGCGGTGCGCGGCGACGATTCGCGGAAATGGCAGGCGCTGAGCGTTGGGCGCGAAGGGGTAGGCGAGTTCGTTGCTGAGTACGTGGGTCGCTTGGCTGGCGGCGACGTCAAGGTGGACCCTCATCCGGAGAAAATCTGCGACTGGTGCGACTTCAGCGACGTCTGCCGCATTGGCGAAAAGAAGGCGGCCCCGGAGGAGCGCGAGGAAGAATGAGCGCGGAAGTCGAGCGCATCGTGACCTCGTGTTTCGACGAGCAGTTGTGCGTGGTGGCGGTGGCGGGTTCGGGCAAGACGCGGATGCTCAGCGAGCGCTTCATTGCCGCCGTGCGCCAGGGCAGGGCGGATACGGGGCAGATACTGGCCCTCACTTTCACGGACAAGGCCGCTACCGAAATGCGCGAGCGCATCGTGGGCGCGTTCGCGCGCGCCGGCGAGCACGCGTATGCGCAGGCTGCCTACGACGCCAGCATCAGCACCATCCACGCGTTTTGCGCGCGGCTGCTGCACGAGTACGCGTTGGAGGCGGGCCTGCCGCCGAGTTTCGAGGTCCTGGACGAGGGGGAGGCGACGCTGCTCTTCCGCGAGTGCTGGGAGGCGGCCTGCGCGCAGCCTGATTTCCTTCCGGTGCAGCAGGGGCAGGCGTGGCCGAACCTGGATGCGGAGAGCGTCTACAACGCCATGTGGAGGCTGTACCGCGAGGCGCGCACGCACGGTTGGGATGAGTCGTGTCTGCGGGGAATCGTCGCGCGTGAGGTAGGGGAACTCGTCAGTCGGTGGGAGGAGGACGCGCGGCGGGCGGTTCTCGATGCAGCAAGGCGGGGCGCGGAGTCCGTTCCCGCGCTAACGGGGCAGAGCCTGTGGCAGGGCAAGGGGCGCGTGCTGAAGATGGAGCAGTTGCGGGCGGAGTTGGCCGAGGCGCTGGCGCAGGCGGGGGGGGCTGGCGATCCGCGAGAGCCAATGCTGCGGGCGCTGCGAGCAGCCGACGAACTACGGTCGGCGCTGCGCAAGCCGCCCCAGAGCGCGCCTCCGGAGGCGGTTGAGGCGGTGGCAGGAATTGTGCGCGAGCGGCTGTGGCCCAGGTTGCAGGAGGCGGGCCCCGCGATCGAGTTCGACGCAGAGGTGGAACGCCAGTTCGCGGCCTTCGGCCAGGCGTTCGCGCGGGCGGCGCTTAGGGTCTGGGAGTTATATGAGCACGCCAAAGCCGA
>CAZGSV010000018.1:0-41746 GCA_964528605.1 uncultured Armatimonadia bacterium | reverse complement strand
CCGGGTCACTCAGGTGACGGACGCCAACAACCACAGCACCGCGACCACCTACGACAACAACGGGAACGTGGCGACGGTCACCGATGCGAGCAGTCACGCGGTGTCCTACGACTACGACAAACTCAACCGGCTGACGAAGATCACCTATCCGGATTCGTCCTATGAACAGTTCGGCTACGACGACGCCGGGAACAAGACTTCCTGGAGGAAGCAGGATGCGAACACCATTTACTACGTCTACAACGACGCCAACCTGCTGACGACAATTGACTACCCGTCGGGGACGGACACCACGTTTACCTACAACGGGCGGGCGCAGAGGACGCAGATGGTTGATGCGGCAGACACGACGGGTTATACTTATGACTCAGCGGGGAGACTCAGCACGGTGACGGACGTGCACGGCAAGACCATCACCTACTCCTACAACGACTGCGGGCTGCGCTCGGGCTGGACGGACCAGTTTAGCGGCACGCAGACCTTCTCCTATAACAATACGCACGCCCTCACGTCGCTTACCGATCGCAACAGCGAGCAGACTCCCTACCAGTACGACAGCGGAGGGCGGCTCTCGAAGATCACCCTGGCGAACGGCGCCTACACCGACTACGCGTATAACAATCGCAACTTCGTGACCTCGGTGACGAATAAGAAGTCCGACGCCACGGTGATCTCGTCTTACACCTATCAGTATGACTCGGCGGGGAATCCGACCAAGATGACCGAAGCCAACGGCGATTACACCGACTACGGCTACGACAACGTCTATCAGTTGACCTCCGAGGTCATGAAGGACTCCGGCGGCACGACCATCTACTCGATTTCTTGGACGTATGACAACGCGGGCAACCGCGCGACGCAGACGAAGGATGGGAACCAAACCTCCTACACGTACAACAACATGAACCAGATGACCGCCGCCGGCAGCACAACGTTCACGTACGACTCCAACGGCAACACGGCCTCGAAGACCGAGAACCAGGCGACGACGAACTACAACTGGGATTATGAGAACCGTCTCACCAAGATAGACAACCCAACCGGCGACGACTACGTGTATGAGTACGACGGCGACGGGATGAGGGTGCGCGCGGGCCACGATGCGGGTCAAGGGAACGTTTGGGACACGAGGTTCTACTATGACACTGCGGCGCCTCTGTACGCCTACCTCTTCGAGTCGGATGACGCCAAGAACCTAACCGCCGCGTACACCAACGACCCCTTCGCCAACCTGATTTCGCAACGGCGGAGTAGCAGCACGTACTACTATCTGTACGACCGACTGGGCTCGACGAGGAAGCTGGTGGGCTCCGACCAAAGCGTGACTGACTCCTATTCCTACTACGCCTTTGGCGAGGTGCGCTCCTCCTCCGGCTCCACCACCAACCCCTTCAGATTCGTCGGCCAACTTGGTTACTACGACGCCCCCAGCACCCAGTTCGAGTACCTGCGTGCGCGGTACTACAGGCCGGCCGATGGAACCTTCCTCTCGCCCGACGACCGGGGCGCGGTAGCGAGACGTTACCACTATGTGCTGCAGCGAGCGGTGACGGGGGGTGACCCTTCTGGACGCACGCCCCACAGGTGGGGTCCAAACGACGGCATCAAGTTCAGGGTGTTTGTCACCGGCTGTCACCTTCTTGGCCCCCAGGCGGTGTGGGAGTTCGCGCTAGGCCGCCGCAGTCATCTCGTGGCGGCAACAGCGATTAACGCGGCCCTCTGCCTGATGGGTGTCGACCCAAGTTGGCCGCCACACCAGGGCGTCCCTAAACCACCGGTGACGGTTTGCACGCCGAGCGGCCCAGACACGGAGATTCCGCACGGCAATCCTTGTCAGGAGCTGCTGTGGGCGGTGCACGAGAACGTCCACCGATCACAGTGTCGCGCGAACAACTGTCAGGGGCTCGAATCGTGCCTAGAGGCAGTAGCGTACGGCCGCACGCTGTGGGAAGACGTACGGCTCATGACGTGGGCCCGACCGGGGTGGTGGCTGTGTGTGCCGCCGCCTTGCCAGGTGCGGCCTTCGCCGGGCCCTGTGGTTCGCAACGCGAAGTAGCTCCAGACGCCCGCGAGGCGACGGAGGCAGTCAGTGCTCAGGTCGGCATACGTGCTAGTTACGGTAATGGTCGCAGTCATCGGATGCTCGCGCGGGCCCGGCGGAGTGCAGGCGACTCGTCGCGGGGGGGGGCCGGGGTCGGGCTCCTCGGTGCGGGTCACATCCTCCCGGCCCGCTTCACAGGATTTCGACGTCGTGACTCAGCTCCGTGGGCCGGTCTCCCGGCTGGCGTATTCCGGCCAGGATGACCTCTGGTACGCCGTGAGCGGAGCCGAGGTGTTGGCTGTTCGCCTCGGCGGTGGGCAACCGAGAGTGGCGTGGAAGCGCGAGATCCCGCAGCCCCTGCAGCTGGATCGCCCGGCGGCCATTCCCACCGAGGAGGGGGGGCTGCTCATCGCCGGGTTCTTGGGTTCTTGCGAGAATGCCGATGACGCGGCGATACGGTGGTACTCGCCGAACGCCAAGGTCGCAGTACTGGCCTACGACATGGCCGGCAATCGGCGGTGGGCTGTGGAACGCGACTGGGGGTGGCATGCCGACGGGCGGCTGCACCCGTGGCCACCAATCGCCGGCAAGGTCGTGTTGCTCGACGGCGATGACCTCCGTGCCCTGGACGTTCGAACGGGTCGGCCCAGATGGACTCGGGCGGAGGCGATGACGGCCCTGTGGGAAACCGGGGAGCTGGTCCTATTGAGGCCTCGCCCGTCGGCGGGTCGTGCCGCGGGCAACATCGTTGGGCTTGATGCAACAACGGGCCGAATCCTTTGGGAACGACGTCTCGGCTTCCTCGTGTATTCTTCGGTGTTGCCTCTCTTGCCTGCGGCCAGAGCATCCCAACCTGGGAGTTGCTGGTTGGCCGAAGGCGGCAGGGCCTGGTGCGTGGAGGTGAGAACGGGCCGGCTCGTGCGCACCGTTGACCTCGGGAGGGGCAGCGTGGTCTGGGGGGTCTGGGAGGGCCAAGGCGGGCCCCTGCTGATTGGGAAGGCAGGCCAGGGCGAGCGCGCCGTGGAGGCCTGGGACTCCGAGGGCCGGAGGATCTGGCGCCAACCTTTGTTCCGGGATGAGGGTGTCGGTCCGCCCGTACACGTCGTCTACCAGATCGCCAGCGATTTCCTGTACGTTTTCAACGGGGGGGGCGGGAGGCTCGGGGCCCAAGTCGTGCGTCTGCCTGACGGCAAGAATCTGGGTGTGGTGCTGGTGCAGCCCACGCCAAGCGCGCCTGCGGATCTCGTTCTGTCGGCGCGAGCACGGCGGATGGCGCTTGCGGCAGGGCGCGACGTCTCGGTCTTCAGGCTGCCTTCATGCGAACCTGCCGTTACGGTGACGACGCCCGAGACGCAGTACGACGCGGGGGTGACGGTTCTCGAATGGGTGTCTGACACTACGTTGGCCGCTGGAACCAGCTCGGGCTTTGTCTTGGCCAAGCGCGTGATGCCCGCGGTGGCCGAGGACTGGTGACCCGACGCGCCCCGGCTCAGCGGGGCTGAACTCTCGAACGGCTGATGGGGCAGCCGGACAGGCAGTCCGCTCGGACGCGAGTGGTTAGCGGAAACGATTCTCTCCGTAAGAACATCACCTACACCTATAACTCCATGAACCTAGTGGCGAGCAATACTGACCGCGAGAACTCGACCTGGACCTACACCTACGACACCGCCGGGCGGATGACCAAGGTCAAGGACCCCTACAACAAGGAGACCACCTACGCCTACGACAAGGACGGCAACCGGACTTCCGTGACCGACCCGGGGAGTCATGCGACCACCTACACCTACGACTCCACCCACCTGCTCACCAAGATCACCTACCCCGACTCCTCCTACGAGGAGTTCACCTACAACGATCTGGGCAACAAGACCACTGAACGGGACTGCAGGGGAAATGACACCACCTTCACCTACGACTCTCAGAACCGCCTCACCAAGATCACCTATCCCGACACGACCTATGTGCAGTATGCCTACGACGCAAACGGGAACCGCACCTCCGTCACGAACGAGTTGGGGAAGGTCACCTCCTATGAGTACGATGACCTCAGCAGGCTCACCAGCGTTACCGACCCGACCAGCAAGACCACCAGCTACAGCTATGATGCGAACGGCAACAGGGTCACGGAGACCGACGACGGAAGCCACACCACTACCTACACGTACGACAAGGTGAACCGCCTGACGAAGGTCACCTACCATGACAACAACTGCGTGGAGTACACGTATGACGCCGCGGGCAAGTTGCTGACCGAGAAGGACGAGAACGGAAACACCACCACCTACACCTACAACGACGCCAACCTCTTGACCAAGATGACCTACCCCGACAGCAAGTACGTCCAGTACACCTATGACGGCAGGGCTAATGTCAAGACGGAAACGGACGAAGAGGGTAAGATCACAACCTACGGCCACGATGATGCTGGTCGGCTGATCAAGGTGACCGACCCCGGAAATCACGTCACCCAGAGCACTTACAACGACTGTGGGCTGGTGGCGACCGAGAAGGACGGCCGCAACAACACGACCTCCTACACCTACAATTCAGTCCACCGCCTCACCCAAATCACCTTCCCAGACTCGACAACCGTCCAGTACGCCTACGACCACAACGGGAACAAGACCTCGGAGACCGACCAGAGAAGCAACACCACTACCTTCACCTACGACACCCGCAATCGCCCAAAGAAAACGACTCACCCGGACAGCACGTACACCGAGAACACCTACGACAACGCCGGGCGTCTGACGAGCGTGCGTGACGAGAATGCCAAGGTCACTACGTACGAATACGACGACGCAGGGCGGTCAACGAAGACCACCGACGCCAACAACAACTCCACTACAACCGCGTACAACAATTGCGGCCTAGTGTCTTCGATAACCGACGCCAAGAGCCGTGTGGTCTCGTACACCTACGACTCGCGCCATATGCTCACCCAAATCGCGCTCCCGGACAGTTCCACCGTACAGTACGACTGCGATGCGGCAGCGAACGTAACCTCTGAGACAAAACAAGACTCCACCGTTATCAGTTATGAATATGACTCGCGCAACCGGCTGACCAAGATCGACTACCCTCAGGGCACTGATACGACCTTCACCTACGACGGTCGGGGCTTGAGGACGGCAATGACCGACTCGGTGGGCAATTGGAGTTACACCTACAACGACTGCGGGGTATTGGCCTCGGCTAGCGACCCCTTCGGCAAGACAATCTCCTACACCTGCGACGCCAACCACAACCTGAGCGGATACACGGACCAGTTCACCGGCTCGATCTCGATCACTCGTGACTCGCTCAACCGCGTCACGCAGGTGAACGACAGGACGAGTTCGAACACTTCCTACACCTACGACAACAAGGGCAACGTGACGCAGATTGACCGCCCGAACGGCACCTACACAACCCTCTCCTACAACAACCGCGACTGGGCCACGGATATTGACCACAAGAAGTCGGACGACACGGTGCAGCTGGCGCTGGATTACACCTACGACTCAGTAGGCAATCCCACAGCTATCAGCGAGACGCGGGGTGTCCAGAGCTCGAGCGTGAGTTTCGGCTACGACAACGTCTATCAGCTCACTTCAGAGTCCCGCACCACCTACGGCATCTACAGCATCACCTACACCTATGATGAGGTCGGCAACCGGACTCAGATGGTTCGGAACAGCGTGACCACCAACTACACATACGACAATATGAACCAGATGACCGCCGCCGGCTCAGCCAGTTTCACCTATGACTCCAACGGAAACATGACCTCCAAGACCGTGGGCAGCAATACCACGACCTATACCTACGACTACGAGAACCGCCTGACTAAGACGACTTATCCCGACACGAACTACGAGGAGTTCACCTACTCCGGCGATGGGATGCGGATGACACGGAGGGATACCGGAGGCAGTGTCACCCGTTTCTTGTGGAAGGTTGGTGAACCCGGCTACGGTCAAGGTGTAGGTACCGACGACATCCTCTTCGAGACCGACACCAGCAACAACATCATCGCGGCCTATCATTATGGCCGTGGCATGAGTCGCATGACCCGCAGTTCCTCCGATTACGATTATCACCACGACCGGCTCGGAACCACGCGACTCGTGACCGACTCTAGTGAATCTTCCTCCGCCCAATACGTCTACGATGCTTTTGGAGTCAACACTGAAACCCTTGGGTCTCTCACCAACCCCCACGGGTACGTGGGGCAACTCGGTTACTACACCGAACCCGGGAACTCGGGCTTCCAGTACCTGAGGATGCGGTACTATGCACGCGAATACGGCAGGTTCACCACCGTGGATCCATTGCGCCTGGCGGGTCATAACTTCTACCTATACGTTGACAACACTCCCTCCAGGATGCACGACCCCACAGGTGCAGTCGGGACCACCCCCTGTCCACCGGCTCCCCAATTCGAAGGCTGCGAGCTGAAATGGTCTAACTCCAGACCGCTCGGCTGCGAGTGGAGAACCGACGATTGTCTTGAATGCTTCCCAAAGGAACCGGAATGGAGAACCCACTCGTTCGGGCCGATAAAGCTGTCGTACGACAATGTCTATGAGGGCGTATGCGAGAGAATCTGGCAGTGCTGGAAGGCGACGCAGCGAGTCCTATACAAGAAGTGGAAGTGCTGGTGGAAGTATGAGTGCGAGGGCGATGACGGGTGTGGTGTGACATACAAGGTGGTGGAGGAGTATGTTGAGGAGCCATTCCTTTGGGACTACCCGTCGTGGGACCCCAGCAAACCGCCGGACGAGGAGAAGACCACCTACGAAAAGAAGTCCTACGGGAACGTAATTAGTGGCCACGCCCCTCATGCTAAGAATCCCACCACCTGTCGCCCCGGTAGAACGCCAGGCCCTTAGTGGTTTGCCTAGCCAGACCGATTACTAAGGAGATCCCTATGCGTATGCGGGTCCTCATCATCTTTGTCGTGTTGGTCGCTGGACTGACAACAGTGTGGAGCCTTTTGCGCCGCGCAGCTCTGACAGACATATGCACTGCGCCTTCTGGAGCCCATGTGATTGGCAGGACTGTCGGATGGAGCGGCGGAAGCCTTGTGTACCAGATGGGGCCTGCGCACTCACCGGAGGACGTGCGCAAGTGGCTAGAACATCGTGTTCGCAAGTGGGGGGTGCGCCGTGCGAGGCCAGCAGATCCTGGTCTCGGTCACTGGAATGTCGATCTCCTCGCTCACTCGTCCCAGGTCTGGGTCTGGTGGGCCGACCTTTTGGACATCCGGTGGGCCAGGCGCCGGTGCGTCCTTGGCATAGAATACGTAGGCGTTGCAGCTCTCGCAGGGCCCTCCGGACGCAATCCCACACCACCGCGGCCCACGGCTCCCTTGAAGGTAGTGGTGTTTGTTGTGCCTCCGTAGGACATGGAGCAGGCTGGGCCGTCCGCCATAGGTCCGACACACTGGTCGAACACCCCTAGCCAAGCGTTTCGCCATATGGCACACCGGTCGCGCAAAGTAAGGAAAGGGCCGCGGGGTCCCACTGTACGAGGGCCAGGAGCCTGCCTCACTAAGCCAATGGCAACCGCACTTCGGTCACCGACCCCGGCAACCACGCCACCACCTACACCTACGATTCCACCCACCTGCTCACCAAGATCACCTACCCCGACTCCTCCTACGAGGAGTTCACCTACAACGATCTGGGCAACAAGACCAAGGACAAGGACCGCAACGGGTACGAGACCAGTTACACCTATGACGCCAACGGGGGTATGACCAAGGTCACCCACCCGGATACGACTTATGTGCAATACGCCTACGACGACAACGGCAACCAGACCTCGGTGCGGGATGAGAATAACAAGTACACCTACTACACTTACGACGACGTCAACCGGGTCACTCAGGTGACGGACGCCAACAACCACAATACCTCGACCACCTACGACTCCAACGGGAACACGGCCTCGAAGACGGAGAGCAGCGCGACCACCAACTACACTTGGAACTACGAAAACGCCCTCAGCAAGATAGACAACCCCTCCGGCGACGACTACATCTACGAATACGACGGCGAGGGAATGAGGGTTCGCGCCGGCCACGACTCCGGGCAAGGCAATGTCTGGGACACGCGCTTCTACTACGAGGTTGACGGGCCGGTGTACTCGTACGTGTTCGAGAGCGACAACGACAAGAACATGACCGTCGCCTACACGGCTGACCCGTACGGCAACCTCATCTCGCAACGGCGCAGCGGCAACACCTACTACCACATCTACGATCAACTCGGCTCCACCCGCCAGCTCCTCAACTCCAACCAGGCCACCACCGATTCGTATTCGTACTACGCCTTCGGGGAGGTGCGCAGCAGTTCGGGCAGTACCACCAACCCCTTCAAGTTCGTCGGCCGCCTCGGCTACTACGATGACCCAAGCACCGATTTCCAGTACCTGCGCGCCCGCTACTACGCTCCCGCTTGCGGGCGCTTCCTTGCGCGAGACCCGGGCCGCCCCCGGACCGCTGAGTACCAGTACGTCGGGAATCGCCCTGTCCTCAGGGTGGACCCCTGGGGGCTGGACGACGGCCCAAGCTACCGCTTCCGCGATTGCTTCGACGCGTGTTGGCACAGGGAATATGAGGAATGCCTCGCGGCGCTCGGCTGGACCGGCATGCAGGACTGCTTCGACTACTACGCCTCCGGCTGCCAAGGGCTCGTCGACCCGATCGATTACATTGGTTGCCTGTACGGGGTCATGGCGTTCTGCTCGGCTCTCTGGGGCGCTGTCGAGGCCACCTGCCGGACCAAGGCGGAGGCCGTCTGCTGGGGCGAGTGCTGGTACGAGTTCTGCGAACCTCTGATGCCGACCCCGAGCAAGCTGTTGCCCCCCGGATGGGGCGACTGGTTGCATGTGACGTTCTGAGGCGGCCCGTGGGAAGGGCTTGCTGGCGTAGGGTGAGACGAAACGGAGGGCCCGGTGATGCATATGAGTGGCGACGATAACCTGCGAGCAACACGCACCCGGCTATGGCCCGTGGGGAGGGCTCTGCTCGGTACCCTGGCTGGGTTAGGTAGCGGTGTCGTGGTGGTGGCGGTCGTGGGGCTTCCCTTGGTGCAGCCCGGCCCCAGCCTGGCGCGGATGGCGGTGGTCGGTGTGGGTGCTTCCCTTCTGGGGGCGGCGGTCGCTGTGGTCGTTGGCGGAGCAGCGGGCGGCATAGCGTGTTTGGGGCAGGGCTTGACCATGGGTAGCTTCTTGGGCTTCTTCGCGCAGGCGCCCCACCTCGCGACCCTGGTGGGACGCGTTGTGATCCTGGGTGGCTCGGTGGTGGGGGGTAGTGCGGGTGCGCTGCTCGTCCTGCGGCTGCGCGCACGCAGGGGGCGCCGCGGCCCTCTGATGCTACCGCGCCGGGAGGCGCTGGACGCTCCGGAGCTGGCGCGCCTGCTTGCGGTGGCTGGGGTCGCCGGGGTGGGCTATGGCTTGCTTGCCCATGGGTTGATCCCACGCGAGTCGGCCGTCATCGCCGTGCTCCTCTTTTTCTTCCCGTTCGGTGTCGGCGCTGCAGTGGGCCTGGCCGCGCGGAGACCTCAGTGGCTTCACTTGCCCCTGGCTGCCGCAGTGGCTGTGGCGGGCGCCGGGGCGACGTTGAGACTGGCCGGCGGCCTACGCTTTCGCATGCCCTCCGGGCCTCAGGCTGCGGCTGGCATAAGTGACACGGTGCTGGCGCTCAGCCTTGCCGCCACAGCGATCGGCCTTGCCCTCTCGGGGTGGGCTGCGGCCGCGTCTGCTGATTCGCGTCACAGGCCGCAGCCCTCTGGCTGAGGCGGTCCAGCGCCTTGGGGGACGCGCCGAGCATGCCGCCGCGGAACGCTGGCTTCCAAGACCGAGAGCCAGGCGACCACGAACTACAACTGGGATTACGAAAACAGACTGACCAAGATTGATAATCCGTCCGGCGACGACTACGTCTACGAGTACGAAGGCGATGGGATGCGCGTCCGCGCGGGCCACGACTCCGGTCAAGGCAACGTGTGGGACACGCGGTTCTATTATGACACTGCCGCTGGGCTCTACTCCTACCTGTTCGAATCCGACAACGACAAAACCATGACCGTCGCGTACACCATTGACCCTGCCGGTGCCTTGGTCTCGCAGAGGCGTAGCGGTTCCACGTACTATCACCTCTACGACCAACTCGGTTCTACCCGGAAGTTACTCGATTCGAACCAGGCCACCACCGACTCCTACGCCTACTACGCCTTCGGCGAAGTGCGCAGCAGTAGCGGTTCAACCCCCAACCCGTTCAGGTTCGTCGGGGAACTTGGCTACTACGACGACCCCAACACTGAATTCGATCACCTGCGCGCGCGGTATTACGGCCCGGCCTACGGCCGGTTCCTGAGCGCAGATCCGGTGGGCAGTGCGCAGCCCGGCTACGCCTACTGTCGAGACAGACCCTCCGTGCGGATCGATCCTTCCGGGCAGCTCGGTGGACCTCTCCCCATCTGTTACGACGTCGTACTGTATCACTTCGTTCGGTTGTGGAAGCAGAAAGTAGATGACAAGTTCAAGCACTGCGTTCTCGGGTGCCTGATTGACAGGTACTGCGGACACGACTGGGTGGACGATTTTGCCGCGATCAAGGAGTTCCTTGACCTACTGGGACTTGGAACGCCCGACGTGCGGGATATTGTGGCGACTATGATAGGAGGCACCTGTCCCTGGGTCGTATGGAGACCCAAAGAAGTCTGCGTCTGCTTCCTTGGAAAGTGCAAGTGGGTAATCGTGCCGGTGCCGGTGCCGATAACATGCGAAGTCTGCTGCACATACCTGAAGGGAATGGCCCCTTGAGCTTCCGCCGAGCCGCGATCCTATTGGCGGTTGGTCTGGTGGGTGCGGCTCTGGTCCTGGTGGGGGGTGCTGCCCGGAGAGGCTACAAGTGGGGACGGTCGGTCGGCATCAACCGGTTTGGGTCCGGACTGTACTCGTTGCCATTCTACTCCCTCCGGTCCCTGGAAGTAGGGATGTCGGCCGACGCTGTGCGAAAGCGCCTGGGGCCCCCGGACAAGGTGTACCCTTCTGGCTGCGGGCCCAAGGACTTTGAAGCGGACTACCGGCGTCCGCCTTGGAAAGTGAGTCGCGAAGCGTGGCAGTACTTCCGAGGGCCCGACCTGGTAATATACGTGTTCGTGGACCAGGCGGCTCGCGTGGAGCACATCTTTGTCAGCGGGAGCTAGGGGAGGCGCCTAGAAGCCAGGGCATCGCCGAGTATCGCAGAAGCGACAGGAGGACGGATAGCCCGGCGGGAGGGAGGGAGGGGAGTGGTGTACGGCTCGCGGCTGGGTCAATCGGTTCACGAACGGGGAATCGGATGAGGGTGTCGTCTGCTCCTAAAGTTGCCGGTACGATTCGCCCGGGAACCCGACGCTGCCTGAGGCGGATCCGCCTAGGGCGGACGAGGATTAGGGAGAGTCCCAGCGGGGAGCTTGCTGACTGCGGGTACGACAGTGCGTATCAGTTGACTTCCGAGGTCATGAAGGACTCCGGCGGCACGACCATCTATTCCATCGGCTGGACCTATGACAACGTGGGCAACCGCGCAACGCAGACCAAGGACGGAAACCAGACCTCTTACACCTATCACGCCTTTCCGCAGCACGGCCAGCGATTGTGGTCCCGCCTGCGGCGGGGTCAGCCGAGCCCGGCCCAGGCCCCGCTCGCTGGGTGACGCAGGCAGGCCCTAAGGCGCCTCAATCAGCCCGTGGTAGCGCGCCATCCAGTAGACGCGCAGGTACGAGGTGGGATAGTTGAGGCGGTTGGGCGTCCCCGAGCGGTGCGACACGAAGGGGTTCCGGTTCCACTGGAAGTGCGGACGCTCGGCGCTGCGCAGCGCCTTCGTCACCATCTTGCGGCCGTTGATAGTACGGAACTCAACGTCCTGCCTCAGGTCGTTGTTGACCGTGCGCTGCGCCGTGTCCAGCCGGTGTCCGGCTAGGGCCTCGTGCACGATGTCGAGGTCCAGGTTCTTCTCCAGGAAGATGTTGACCAGCACCGTGTAGAGAGGGGTGCGCTCGGGCCGGACGAACTGCCAGAAGCGGTCGAGGCTGTCGAGGTAGATGGCGCGCAACTCGGGCTTCGTCTCGTACCTGAGTAACGGATAGTAGGCGTGCGCCGCCAGCAGATCGTCGAACTTGCTGAACGACCAAGGCTCGGTGGCCAACTGGTTCGTGCGCACCGTCTCCGCATAGCCGTGGTTCTCCACTAGGTCGTCGTACGCGTCCGCGAACCTCCGGTCGCCGGTCATATGAAGCGCGGAGCGCAGGTTGGAAAGCATCTCCATCGAGTTCAGTTTGCACTGCGCCGCCCAGGCCTCCGAGTGCAAGAGTTCCGGAGCCCAGATTCCCCAGCGCGTGTGCTTGCCGTCAACGTCCTCCAGAATGTAGCCGTTGTCAATGATGCCGCCGATGAGATCGGAGATCATCACGCCGATCTCCCGCCGTTCCTGCTCGTCGGCGACCAGGTCGTAGTAGACCCCGTAGGCAAACATGTGGCCATCCAGTTCGTCGGAAGAGGTGTCGCCCTTCCAGATCCATTCGCCGTCGCTCGACTCGTGCCACTCGCCAGCCACCGCGGCCACCTTGGGATCGTCCTTGCGGTAGGCAGCGCGGGCTAGGAATCCGCGCTTCCCCGGCGAGCGCACCAGCCGCATGCACGCTTCCAGCGTCTCCCGGGCCAGCCGGCGCGCTTCCTCGTCTTTGGTCACCGCATATCGGAACGATTCTGAAGCGCAGACCTGCGCAGTATGCGAGCCGTCGTTGTCGGTGACGTGGAAGTGCCATGCCGCGTTGGGGTCGTCCGCCTCCGCGTAGGCGCGCTCCATCACGTACCCGTGGCGCACGTGCAGGTTCGCCATCTGCTGCTCGAAGATGTCGGCTTTCTCCGCCAGCGTCATCATCTTGGTCTCGAGCCGGGAAATGCCTTGGTAGGTCGCGAACCACACGGTGCCGTCGGGCCCCACCGCGAGAGAGTTGAGACTGCCGCTGGGGAACCAAGTGTAGGGCGAGTAGTAACGCCAATCGGACCCGCGCCTGCGGGAGGCGGCGACTCCGTGGGAAAGCCAGATGTCGCCATTGGGAGCGAAGACGATCTTGCCCACTCCCTTTACCGGCATGCCTTCCGCCTTGCCGATAACCCTGTCCGGCTTGCCGTCCCGGAGGACAATGATGCCATCGGTCGTGCCTACCCACACGGTGCCCTCGGGGCCGCGCGCCACGGTAATCGCCCTTGCCCGCCCGGCCTTGAGGCTAACCCCGGTCCAGCGCTTCCCCCTTAGCCTGAGCACCTTGCCGAGCACGACTATGTAAGGCCTCCCCTGGCCGTCCAAGGCGACGCTGGTCGGCTCGCCGTGCGGGCCGAGACCGAGCGCCCAACACCGCCAGCCCTTGCCGTCGAAATGCCAAACCTCCCGGCTGCTCAGGTCCCCCTCGTGAGCCATCAGGGCCCAGACGTCCCCCTTGCCGTCCGGAGCCAGGTCGAGGATCGCGCGCGTCGGCGCTTCAAGGCCGTACCAATGCTCCCACCGGCCGTCCTTCAGACGAGCGACGCCAGTAGTTGACCCGACCCAAAGCGAGCCATCAGCGTCGGCCGCCAGACGGGCAGTGTTCCCGCCCGCCAGCCCGCTGGGCTCGCGGACTATCTCCCAGCGTTGGCCGTCAAAGCGCGCGAGTCCCAGGCGGTTGGCGGCCCAGACCGTCCCGTCCCTCGTGACCGCGACGTCCGTCGTCTCACTGAAGCCGAGGCCGTGGTGGCGGTTGAAGAACGTGCAGACTTCTTGCTCGAAAGGCTGATCTTTGAGGGCGTCCACGGGCATTTAGGTTCTCGCCTCCATAACGAAGCCGCAGCCTAACACAGCCACCCGCAGGTGTCATTGGTTCCTGGGCCGACGTGGCTGCGTCTCCCGGCTAGGCTGACCCCGCAGACGGCGGCCGCTGCGGCAGAGAGGGAACTGCCGGGCTAGGGCGCTAGGGTCATCGCGAAGACATGCAGGCTGTGGCCATGGGGCAACGTCACGTAGGCCGGCCGCTTCGCCGCATCGAGCGGCAACGCATGGACGTACCAGGAGATGCCTCGGTCCCGGTCTCCCCAGGGCGTGCGCGAATGCCCGTTTGTCGCACACTCTTCGATCACACCGGGGGCATTTGGTGCCTTGGCCAAAGGATGTTACACTGGCGACGAACGCATATCGTAAATCCCAGCACAGATGGGACAATCTAGTCCCCGCTCGTCGCAGGAGGGCGCATCGTTGGCAAGAACCCCGTTCAGCATGGGTACCGTGAAGGCGGCTTCCGCATGAGGCTACTGGTGATCTCACCTTCCTGGCTGCCGACCTTCTGGAATGGTGGCAAGACGCTTGCGCCTCCCATGTGTCTGCCCGTCCTTGCTTCTCTAACGCCTGCAGGCGTCCAGATCCATCTGGTGGATGAGAATGTCGAGCCCGTGGATCTTGCTGAAGCGGCGGATCTCGTGGCCATTTCCTGCATGACGGCGTCGGCGCCGCGTGGCTACGAGATTGCCGATCACTTCCGAGCCCGCGGTGTGCCCGTGGTGATGGGAGGTATGCACCCATCTGCCTTGCCCCAGGAGGCCATCGAGCATGCCGACGCTGTGGTGATCGGTGAGGCTGAGAACCAATGGCCGGGGGTTTTCGCGGATTTTGCCGCCGGTCGGCCGCAGCAATTCTACCGAACGGAACAGCGTCCCGAGCTCAAGGACTTGCCCATTCCACGTCGCGACCTGCTGCGGACGGATCGCTATCTGACTGTGGACCTGGTGCAAACTGCCCGCGGCTGTCCCAATGGGTGTAGCTTCTGCTCGGTCAGCCCGATCTTCGGCCGCCGCTACCGATTCCGCCCGGTTCCCGAAGTGATCGAAGAGATCTCGTCGTTGCGGCCCCGTTGGGTGGGCTTCACGGACGATAATATCGTGGCGTGCCGGACGCGAGCCAAGGAACTGTTCGAGGCTTTGCTCCCGCTCAATCTGCAGTGGGTTGGCCAGGGCGACCTCTCCATGGCCGGGGACGAGGAACTGCTCAGGCTCATGGCCCGGAGCGGCTGCACCGCGATGTTCGTCGGGCTGGAGTCCCTCTCCCAGGAGAGCCTAGCCGCAGCGAACAAGCGAGCCAACCTGGGGATTGACTACGAACGGGCTGTCGCCACCATTCATCGGCATGGGATTGATATTATTGGCTCCTTCGTATTCGGCCTCGACCCTGATCATCCGGGCGTGTTTCGGCAGACTGTAGAGTTCGCCGAGCGGGTCAAACTCGCCGCGGCCCAGTTCGCCGTACTCACGCCATTTCCCGGCACCCCGCTTTACGACCAGCTCAAGGAGGAGGACCGCATCACCAACCCGGATTGGTCCCGGTACACGATGGGCCATGTGGTCTACCAGCCACGCAACATGACGGCAGCCGAACTCCTACAGGGCCGCCTGTATGCCTACCGCCGGTTCTACTCGCTACCATCCATTGGACGGCGCACGTTGGTCCGGCGCGGAGGCAGGAATCGGTGGCTCGTGCGGATGATCGTGAACCTCAGCTATCGGCGCCTACACCGAGGCGGCCATATCGCGAACAGCGTCCCGGTCTAGTGCAATGACGGCGGTCCGGTGTGAGCAGGTGAGCAAGCGCTTTCGCATACCGCAGGTGCGCGTCTACACGCCGAAACAGGCCTTGATCAGGCGGGTGCGGTCCAGTCTGCGAGCAGATGTGGCCACTTCATGATCAGCACATTCCGGTTCAGCGGCGTGAGACACGCGCAGAGGGCCCTCTTACCAGAGCGGCCGCTGAAGCCCGACGGCTGCGGCCCGGGCGGCGCCCAATGCTGGTCAAGACCGCTCGCGCGAGTTCCCCGTCATCATCTGTATGGCTCTCCCCCACGAGTCGCGTTCACTGCCAAAGGCCTCGTGGGCGAATCTGTAGTCGTGTTTGCGACAGAATTCCCTGAGTTCAGCCAGCAAACGCGACGCCTTGCGCTGCTGGACCTCCACAAGGTACCGCTTTGCGACTTCCTGCTCGGCCAGTGTGATGGCCGCGATGAAATGGGGGACGCACAGAACCGGGCTCTCTTCGAACGCTTGTCTGACTTCGGAATCGTCGAGGCGGGAAAGCAACAGCCGCAGATGGCTGTCGCCGCATTCCCTTTCCTGCGCGCATGCCGGACAGGACTTGTGTGCCCTCCACTCCCTCGCTACCGCACTGGTTCCTCTGCGCCGGGAGGCGTGTGAGAGAGAGGGCAGGAAGTCTAGAAATGCAGCCACCTGGTCTTGGTAGACTAGGGCCTTGCCGACGACGTCCACACCTTCCAGCTCCAGCACGGTACTCGCGTGGCGGCGGCAGAAGCCTCTCCTCTGGAGAAGGTCATGCCGCACGTCCGGGTCATTCACGCTCTCGTAGAACAACCACGCCAGGCTCCGCCTCACGTGCTCGGATTCTGCCTCACAGATGGGACAGCCGCGGGCCGAGCGGAAGAGGCCTAGAAGAGCGTGATATGGCACGTCTCGCGCCGGGGTCCTTCTCATTGCCGCCAGGTGCGTCCGCCTCTTGCGACGGAGGGTGTAGCCCACCTTGCGCCGGTGATCGCCTGCCTCCTCTCGCGCCCAGGTTGGGCGCCGGCCCCGCCCCTGCCGCAGGCGCCCAAAGACTTTGTGTAGCCGGATGGCCCAGCTTTCCCCAGAAGTGCGATCGCCTCCTCATCCGTCCCAGTCGGACAGATAATCAGCAAGAAACGATTCTTCTCCATCGTTGCCTCCCAAGCGCTATCGGGTTTTCTTGGTACGTTTCAGTCAAGGGCTCCCGGCCGACACCGACGTTTTCAGGTGGGTTCTCCTTGATCAGCACTGTGATCGCGTCGCGCGGCTTCCCATCCTTGTCGTTCAGCCGGAGATTCGCCGTTCCATCGGCTGACACGTCCAGGATAGCGCCCGCCTTCTGATCCTTGTCAAACAGGAAGACCCACGGCACTCCGTCGGGTGACACCCCCGGCGTAGCGCCCGCCTTCCCGTTCTTGTCGAAGAGGGCGAGCCCCGCCGCTCCGTCGGGTAACACACTCAGCGCAGCACGCGGTGTCCCATCCTTGTCGCGGAGGCCGCGCCCCGCCGTTCCGTCGGCGTTGAAGAGACCCAGGCCCGCCGGCCTCCATAACCAGTCCCGTCCCGGCTTGGTCTGCTACTTCAGTCGGATGACGTAGATCGCTTCGTCTACGCCGGCCACTGTCATTTTGTGGTAGTAGCCACCCGGGGTCGGGGAAATGGTCACCTCCGGCCGATAGGCATAGTGGTACCTGTAGGAATACCTCGCTTGCTGCCAGATCTGACCATTTTCCAGGTTGAAGATAGTCTCGCCAGTACAACCCTCAAACGTGCCGTCTATGTGGCTCACAATGGTTGTTGAGGTCTCCGTGGCGGGTAGGGCCGGCAAGGGAACTGGAACGTAGGTCACGGGCGGCGGCTGGGCGCCGGGAAGTACAGACCAAAGCAGCGTCCCCTGAGCGTCGAGGAGAAACAACCGCGGCGTTCCGTCGGGTAACACCCCTAGCTCAGCGCGCGTCTTCCCGTCCTTGTCGAGGAGGTAGAGTTGGTACAATTCGTTTCCTTGGCTGTCCGCTTGGAAGGCGATCTGGTTTGCGACGGGTGACCATTGCACGTCCCGCACCGTCTGGTCCTTGAAGAAGGTCAGTTGCACGGGAAAGCCACCGGCTGCCGGCACAAGCCAGAGGTTCATCTGGCCATCCAGGTCCGCGATGATGGCCGCCTGCTTGCAGTCTGAAGACATCGTGCATCCGTGGAAGCGGCGCACGTTCGCGAGTTGCTCGAAGGTGTACCGGAGTCTGGGGATCGGCGGACCACCCTTGGCCTGCATCTTGATATCCCTCCTGCCCCTCCGCGTTGCCCCCAGTTGAAGACGCCGCGGCCCTGTTGTCAAGGGGAGAGGTGCGACAGAATGCGATCGGCGCTGCGGTCTGCCCGGGAGCGGTCGCGGAGGCAACGCCTGGGGCTCAGGGGTGGACCGAGATCAGCCACTGCTAGCGCGTCATGCGCTGACACGCTACACTCACTTTGACCCGACGGCTGGTTCGCGCCATCGCCGGCTGGGAGGCTGTGTGTTCGCGGTAATTGCGAGAGTTGCGGGTCGCTGGGTGCGCGCTTCGGGCTTCAGCAAACTATGAGCGGCCTGTTCCAATCGCTCCTGACCATTGCGATCGTTGTGGCCTACGCTGTTCACCTCTTGGCCGGCAGGCGGCTGAGCACGTGGCTTGAACGCGTTGGGCGAGCCGCGGAGGCTCTGGGCATTCCCCCCATACTCCTCGCCTTCTCCGGCATCTTCGCGGTGCTGGTTCTTAGATCCCTTGCCGTCATGATCTTGATCGCGGCGCTTCCAGCGGGGGCTCCGGTATCACTGTGGGTGACTCGCCTCGTGGCCACCGCCCTCATGGCCGCCTGCCTCGCAGTCGCCTTCTCGGCGCCGGCCGCCAGCCGAGCCTTGTCAGTGCTCACCTCAGTCCTTTGGGCCGTGATCGCCGAGACACGCTGGCGCGCAGGAGGCGCCGTCGCGCTCGGCTACGCACTCCTGGCGGCCTCGCGTGCGGGGCAGCGTGCTGAGTGGTCGGAACGGACGCTTTCGGTTATCGAGTTCATCCCTGCCAGGATTCTGGCTCTGCCGGAATGCATTCGCCGCAGGCGTGCTTGTGCCGAGAGTTACCTTTACACCCAGCCAATCGTACTGGGGGAACTGGCGGCTATGGTCGGGGTGCTCCTGATCGCCGGCGGCCTGCGCGTGCAGGCTGCCCTGGCATCGGCGGGCGCTCCGCTCGGTCCGGACGAGGGGAATTACCTGATGGCCGCTCGGTTGCTTCGCGAGAAGGGGCGGCTGGAGACTCGCAACCCCATCTTCCCTCATGGGCCGCCTACTCGCGCGTCTCGCATGCCTCTCTATCCCGCCTACTTGGCCGCTTGCGCATACATAGCCGGGCCGGCGGGAATACGACTTGCCCGGCTCGGGCAACTCGAGATGGAGTTGCTGACTTGCCTGTTCGTGTTTGGGATCGCCCGAGCGATGAGCGGTCGTGTGGCGGCGTTGGCGGGGGCTGCCTTGCAGGCCCTCCATCCGGCTCTCGCTGCGCAGAGCGCGCGCCTGCTAACGGAGACTCCAGCGGCTCTGCTGTTGACGGTCGCGGCCTACTTCATGCTGAGGGCGGCAGCGGCGCGGCGTGCAACTGCATGGTACTGTTGTGCCGGCCTTGTTGTGGGGCTGGCTACGTTAGTTCGTCCGGACACGCTCCTGTTTGGTCTGGTGCTGCTTCCGATCCTGCCCTGGCTGTGGCGGCCGCGACTTCACGGCCTGCTGTGCGCCTTCGCGTTCTGCGCGGCAATGGGCATCGTTATGGCACCGTGGGCGTGGCGGAACCAGCGTCTGTTCGGCCGAACCGTGTGGGGCACCACTCACGCCGGCTACAATCTATGGCAGGGCAATACGATCAAGTATGGCGGTATGCAGAGGTGGGCGGCGCGCGCGGCGGCGGCGCGGCTGCTCGAGCGCGAAGGCATTGACGCGAGGGACGAGGCAGGCGTTGACCGCGCCCTGATGAGAGAGGGCCTCGCCCTCATGTGGCGAGACCTCACCCAGCGTCCACTCGCCTACGCTCGCCTAATCGGCAGGAAAGCTCGTCTCCTCTTCCGTCCCACTTTGGACGGGCTACAGGTGGTGAGCCAGGCCGTGCTCATCGCCGCGCTGTTCGGCAGTCTCATATGCGCCACGCGGCCGCGTCAGTCCGTGGGGCTACTCCTGTTGCCGGTATACTCGGTGGCTCTACACTTGCTGACCTTTGCGGAGGACCCACGCTATCTCGTTCCCATCACACCGATCCTGACGGTCTTGGCCGGCCTGACCGTAGCGTTCCTCGTGTGGCCGCCCTCACCATCAATGCACTCATGACGCCCGCCTCGGGAAATCTGTTGCCGATCCACACCTGCGACCTCGGCGAAGCCGTGGTCTGACCCCCGAGCCGGGCGGGCAATGGCCGGGGCGACCGTGTTGGCGGCCAGACAAGGCGAATTCGGCGTGTGTCCGCCGCCCCTCCCCGGAGTGTTGTGCAGGACCGACGGTTTGGCTGACCAAAGGCAATAACCGCTCAACACTCGTGTAGCAAGAGCCAGAATTGCACAACACAGGCATAGGTGGCCGATCCCGGAAGTGCGCCCTACTTCCACCCAGCGATTGTCCGAAAAGGGGCTGAGGACGTGCGGCTCAAGGCGGACAGAAAAAAGAAGTCTACTTCTTCTCCGAGATCAACTCTTCCAGCAGTCTCGTCTGGCGCAAGAGCTCTCGGTCTTGGGCATCCAGATGTTGGAGGATGCTTTCAATGTCGTGATAACTAGACGTGGTAGTGTGGTACTCTTCCTCTGCCCTTACTTCCGCATGGCGGCCTTGAATGTTCTGACCAACCATAATGAGAGGCATTAGAAGCAGCTGGACAATGTTGCCCAAGAACAGCAAGAAAGCGAAAGGATACGGGTCAAAGGGCCTATGGGAAAGGTGAGTCTGCCAAAGCATCCAGCCAGCCATAACAATGGCGAAGAAATAGACGGCGTACATGGTGCCGATGCCGGCCGTAATGACCAGAGCGATTCTGTCCTGTAATCCTAAGCCGCTTTCGTGCCTTGCATTGACATTCTGTGGCTTGTGCCTCTGGTGCGTAACAGGGTGCAGTGTCTCCATATTACCTCCTCCGTAACTGAGTTCGTCCGACGCGCCCTGCCTCACATGTCCCCCACCTTTGCTACGCTAGTCTCACTCCGCACCTTCTAAGTCGCCGAACGCCGCCCGCAGCCTCAACGCCGTGCTCTCGGCCACGTCCGGAGACTCCAGCGCCCAGTAGGCCTCCATGATGATGCGGGTGCGCTCTCCCGATAACAGGGCGCTTGGTCCGCAGCCGCGCGGGCACCTGAGGTCCTCGGTGGCCCCGAACAGCCGGCAGAGCAGTGGCCGGTCGTTGTACGCCACGCACCTACCGGCCTTCTTGTCCACATACGGACAGTCCAGCAGACCCGTGTTGCCGGGTTCCCGGTGCTTCTTCAACCGGGCCCGCTCTATCGCCGTCATGGGCACACAGCCGCAACACTCGGTGCACCCGGGCTCGCACTCAAACCCGGGACTCTCGGAGTACAGCAACTCCAGCCTTTCGGCTGTAGTGCCGGGGTCACTCTGGCGTTTCATGTACTTCCCTCCTCCGCCGTGGCCGCTTGATGCGTGGTGCTTTGGCGGGCCCGTGAGGCCACGTTTCGAGCCCGCCCCGGAGGCAACGGGCGCCGCACACCTCCAAGTCCACCGAGGCCATGGTCTGGCATTCCTTCCCAGTGATAGACAGGCGGAGTGTCTCCGTCTAGTATTCCCCTCGAAGCACCAGATAGGTGGTCTCAGGACCCGCACACCCTATCTGCCAATGGAAACCCGGTTTTCTCCGGGGTTTCCGCGGCCGCCTCCCATCTCCGTGCAGCACGTCGGCAAACGAGTCATCCATTTGGTTTACGGCTTCCGCCATTGCGCGCTTCATGGCCTGCATGAGCGCCCGCATCCCCTTCACCGTGTTGGGGTGTGGCGCCACGCGCAGGGTGAGGTCCGCCGCCAGAGGCTCGCAGCAGCCCCGCGTCCCCAGCAGCGCCGCATTTATCATCCGGCCCAACACGGTCACGGGGTCCAGGATTCCGCGCGCCAAGGCGTGCGCGATTTCGCAGTCCTGCTCGGCCTCCAGGCTCGCAAGGGCAGCGGACCGGCAGCCCCAGTGCGCAGAGTATAGCGTGCTCCGGCTTTCCCCGCTCCTGCTCGTGGTCGCTACTGTGCACTAAGCCCCTACCCCTCCCCCTTCCCCCCATCGACATCGGTGTCCTTGAGCGCGGTTCCCGGCAGAGGCCAGGACACTCGCGTTGCATAGCGCCTCCGGCTACGGAAGGGGGCGAAGGACGGCTGACGGCGTCCGCCGGCTTTGGCTTGGCCGTGGCGTGCCTTGCGGGCTACTCGGTCGCGCTACGACTTGCTATGCCCCCGGGCTCCTGCCAGACCGGCCAGTACCGCGACAAAGATGGCCACCTTGAGGGCGGCCAACCATGATATTGACCCGGCTATCAGGCCTTCCTTCACCGCGCCCGGGAAAAGATCCGGGACCGTCCAAGCCCACAGTAGTTTCACCAGCAGCAACACCAGCACTAAGACTGCTGCAACAAGAACCAAGGCGCCAGGCACGATTGCCAACAGCCACGACTTCTTCACGGGCGAATCCTCCTTCTCGCGCGCGTCTTCCGGAGCGCATATCAGTCCGGACCAGGCCGACCACCTCGCATCTTAGGGCCCTGTGCGCACAATGCCAACCCCTCGGCGCCCCCAAGCGCGGTTCCCGCCAGAGGCTACGATCCTCCCGCTCCGACGGCCGACTACCCGCTGCGAGTTTCCGATTTGACCCCGCGCATAGAGCGGCGCTGTTTCGTATGGACCAGCGGGCGCCTTCGTGGGGTGGGGGTGGCCTCAGGGAGGGGCCCCCCGAGAACGGCCCTAGTTTGGAGGCGAGGTCCTGGGGTCCTTACGCAACGCAATCGCGTTCAACAAGTGGGGGGGTGGCCCCCCCGCGCAGAGAACCCGGTAGGCGAGCCCTCACAGAATGGCCTTTTTGCCCGCTTCACACCCGTCACAGAGCGTCACAGCGAGCGTCTCACCTTCCCATATAGGGTTCCGATAGCCCCCCTGTTCCGAACGGCTCGCCGGACGGTGGCACGGAAGGTTTTCAGTCCGGGGCCGCTTGACACAGCAAATGGGGGCTGGTGGCCCCAGGGCGAATGGAACCCCCGCCGCCTCGCAAGAGCGCTGTCCTGACCTCTAGACGCTGGGCCCACCCGACTTGGCAAGGTACAGCATGGTGAGCCACGCTATGCCAAAGTGAGAACTTTCCGCGCTAGTCTCGAATGGGTGCCTTGAACCGAGAACACAGCCAAGCCTGCAGCCATACAGGTCCCACTCCCTAACCTACGCCCTGGACTCGTCTTGGGGGACAAGGTCGGGTGCAATTGGTCGCAACCTTTTCTCAATCGTCGCCACCCGATATACTGGGCCAAAGTTGGCGAACTCACCAGCAATCGGCACGACTTCACGCCGGCTTGTCCGCGAATGAGCATTCTGCTTCGCATAATCATCCTGCTGGGGTTATGTGTGGGCCTGGCTGCTCCGCTGGGCGCAGACGCATCCCCAGCCGGGGCCCAAGCCACGACAGCAAACCAGGCAAAGGAAATGATGCCGTGGGAAGCGGGCCTCGATGCCCACAGCAAATGGCACCACCCTTTGCTTGAGGCCACCATGGTGCCGGAGCCGCCGGTCATAGACGGCGTGCTCGACGACCTATGCTGGGGGGGGCTGCTTGCGCTCACCGGCTTTCGCTCTGAGGCGCAACAGAGGGCTGTGACCGAGAAGACCGAGGCTCTGATCTGTTACGACCAGCGGAACATCTATGTTGGTTTCCGCTGCTGGGACTCCCAACCCAAGCGCATCCGCGCGGTCGAGACGAAACGCGCTAGCGCGAACATTCTCAGCGACGACTGGGTGTATGCGAACATAACCCCGCTGCACGACCACCGCCACGGGTTCAACTTCTACGTCAACCCTCGAGGCGCACAATTTGACTCCCCACCGGGCGGGGCGGCTGAGAAGATTCAATGGCGAGGCGACTGGCAGGCGGCCGCCCGAATCCAAGATTGGGGATGGTCCGCCGAGATGGCCGTTCCCTTTTCGGTCCTGCGCTATCCTGAAGGGCAATCCGAATTCGGGATCACTTTTACGAGGTACTTGGCGCGCGAGGACGAGGCGGCCGACTGGCCCGCCATGCCTAACGACGTTTGGACCAGCGAGGAAACGGGCGATTGGGTGGGGCTCAAGCCGCCGGTGCCAAAACAGGCGCCGGTGACTATGGTCTATACCGCAATAGACTCGAGCGCGCATGACGAACCAGCCACAGCGGGTCTCGACAGCAAGTATGTTTTCGCGGGCGACCACACGGTCATGCTCACGGCCAAACCCGACTTCCGTAACGTCGAGGACGAAGTGGAGAGCATTATCTTCTCCTATCAGCAGAAGTACGTGGACGACCGACGGCCGTTCTTCGTCGAGGGCAGCGACTATCTACCAGATGAAAGCCTCTTCTACAGCCGCACCATTGAGAAGGTTGACACCGGCATCAAATTCATCGGGCGCCAGGCCAACACGGATATGGGGTTCCTTCACGCCGCGGTATTGGGCGAGCAAAACGACACCGCCGCGTCCGTGCGCGTGCAGCACGACCCCTATACAAAGAGCACCTTCAGCATGGTCGCCCACCAGAGCCCCGGCATAGACAACGTCGCCGGTGGGTTCTCGCTAAAGCACTCTATACTCGAACCAAAGGGCTCCACGAGCCTGTCTGTCTCCTCCAACAAAAGTTGGACGGACGGTCCCGGCGGTGACGGTAGCACTTATGAGGTCTCCGTATCACAATCGCCAAATCCAGGATATCTCGGCTTCAAACTCAATTACCTGGATACGCCGGAGGATTTCAACCCGGTGGATGGGTTCGTGGATGAGAAGGGTTTTCGCGGCTGGCTCGCGCAGATCAGCAGTTCGCAAGAGTACGTCGAGCGGTGGCTACAGTCGTGGGGGTGGAAGTTGCTCGGCACGTATTACACCGCGCCGGGCGGGGTCTTGCACGACAGTAAGGTCGGAGTCTCCGCCTCTATGCGAGGTCATGACGGGAGGTCCGCCAGCGTCTCTTTTGCGGTGGAGAACAGGCCTCCCAACCACGATCAGGTTACAGGCCTGGCCGTCGGATGGAACGAGAACTCCACCTACAGCAGCGGCTCGTTAAACGTTGAATTCGGCCGACGCGCGGGTATGGATTACCGCTATCTCTCCGCAAGCCAAGGGTATCGCCCCAGCGAATCCTGGGCCGTGTCCGGCTCTTTGGAATACCAGCGGCTACAACCGCCCGGAATGCCCGCTGACGACCTAGCCCAGATCATCCTCGGGGGGAACTATGACCTGACGCTGGAGAAATCGCTGGCCGCCCGCATCGTGCAGACCGGCGCGAGGCGCAACTTCTACGTTTCATACCGTCAAGTAGTGCGGCGGGGCACGGACGTATATCTCATCCTCGGCAACCCTAACTCTTCCGACACCGAAGGCCGAATTGCCCTGAAACTCGTACGGGTTTTCTGAGCCTGGGCTACGCTGGGTCCCCACAGGCGAGGTGGCGGCGCACGTTTTGCCTCGCTCATCACATAGCCGCAATCTGGGCACTGCAACACCACAGACCCTGGCCTGCCCTGCACTCCCGTCAACCCTACGCCCTTCGCCGGGCAAGAAGGGGAGCACCCGCGGCGTCCATTTGCCCCCTGAGGTTAGACCGGCTCGGCGCGTGGAGAGGCCCGCGGCCCGAGGTCGTCACCCGTCCCGGGAGGGCGACGGTAGTGCGGAATGAGGGAGGTGGAAACCGGAGGACGCAATCGGACGGCAGTGGTGAGCCGTGCAGGACTCGAACCTGCGACCCTCTGATTAAAAGTCAGGCGCTCTACCAACTGAGCTAACGGCTCGCCCGGAAGAGTCTAGCATGGCGGGCGCGTGGGCGTCACGCCGGAGGGGGACAGGTAGGTGGTAGGTAGCATGTCGTAGGGGGCACAGGGGAGGCAAATAGAGGACGCCTGCTAGCGGGCAAAGGCAGGCAGGACGGTGTGCCCGCTGTGTGCGGTGTCCTCCCTACTATATGCCACCTACTACCTACTGCGGTTTGCGGCGGTCAGGCCAGGGCGCCGGGCTGGACGATGGCCTGCTCCCTGCGCTCGCCTACGCCGACGACGGCGATGGGCGTCCCCGTCTCCCGCGCGATGAGGTCGAGATACGCCTCGGCCGGGGGCGGGAGTTGGGAGAAGTGCCGGGCCTCTTGCGTCGAGGTGCGCCAGCCGGGGAGTTGCTCGTAGACGGGCTGGCAGCGCTCAAGCACGCGGATGTCGGAGGGCACGTAGCGCAGGTCCTGCCCATCGCACCGGTAGTGCGTGCAGACGAGGAGCGGGGCGAGTTCGTCCAAGATGTCGAGCCTAGCGACGGCGAGGGCGTCCACGCCGTTGATGAGCGCAGCCGTGCGCAGCATCACCAGGTCGAGCCATCCGCAGCGGCGCGGGCGGCCGGTGACGGTGCCGTATTCGTGCCCGCGCTCGCGCAGGTGCTCGCCGGTCTCGTTGTCCTGCTCGGTGGGGAAAGGCCCGGCGCCGACGCGGCTGGTGTAGGCCTTGGCGACGCCGATGACGCGCTCGATGTGGCGGGGGCCGATGCCGGTGCCCAGGCAAGCCCCCCCCGGAACGGGGTGGGAGGAGGTCACGTAGGGATAGGTACCGTAGCCCAGGTCCAGGAAGGCGCCCTGCGCGCCCTCCATGAGGATACGCTTGCCCTCCTTGGCGGCTTGGGCCAGCGTGAGTTCGATCTGGGCAACGTAGGGCCGCAGGCGCTCGGCAGCGGGCCAGACCTCGTTGACGACGTCGTCGGTCTTGAGCGGCTCGTGCCCGAAGGCGTGCTGGAAGACCGGGTTCTTGACCTGCAGCGCGGACTCGACGCGCTGGGTGAGGCGGTCGCGCTCCATGAGGTCCCACATGGTGATGCCCCAGCGGGCGCTGCGGTCGGCGTAGGTGGGCCCCTGCGCGGTGGCGGTGGTGCCGATGCGGCTCTTGCCCAGGCGCTCTTCGTCGAGGCGCTCGAGCAGTTTGTGGTAGGGCATCACCACATGGGCGCTGCCGCTGACGCGGAAGTGGGAGAAGTCAACGCCGCGGGCGATGAGGCCGTCCATCTCGGCCACGAGGGAGAGGGGATCAATGGCCGTGCCGCCGCCCATGAAGCACCACTTGTCCGGATAGAGAATGCCCGAGGGGACGAGGCGCAGAGCGTACCTCTCGTTGCCCACGACCACGGTATGCCCGGCGTTGGCCCCCCCCGAGTAGCGGACGACGTAATCCGCGTCGCGGGCGAGCAGGTCCACAGTGCGCCCTTTGCCCTCGTCGCCCCACTGCATTCCGAATACGATTGTGACTGCCAACCCCACCTCACCTCCGAGGCACAAAATAACCGCGCCGGGTCCCGCAGACCCCTGCGCGGTACCTTAGTATACTCGCTTCCAGCGGAGTGTCAAAATGCGGCTCGCTTACCGAGGAGGGTGATAGCGATGCGCAAGGTAGTGTGGTGCCCGGATCGCACGACGAAACTGCTGCTGGCTTTGATAGGGATTGGGCTGTGGATGGTTGCTCTAAGGCCCGCGATAACGGCAATACCGGCGAGCGCACAGGAGCCGGAGCAGCAGGCGGCCGCCCTGCGCCCCGAGGTGCAGGCCTTGCTCGAGGCCCTGAGAGATCCGGCCCATCCGATTCCGATATCGTTGGGCGGGGAGGCGCTGAGGGTGGCGCTCGAGGAGACGCCAAAGTTGGAGGTCCAGTTGGCGGAGCCGGTGGGGGTCACGCTCACCGCCTCCTCGAGCAGCCCGATACCGGTGAGCGTGCAACAGGCCTCCTACGGACAGTTGCGGGTGCAAGTCGAAACGGAGGGCGGCGCCTCGCTGCCGGTGCGGGTGACCGACTTCGAGCCGGACCCGCTGCCGGTGAGGGCGCGATAGAGGCGTCGCGGGACAGGCCCGTAGGAGCCCGGCCGATGGCGGGGCTCCTACGCGAGGGCGACCACGGGGGGTCGCCCCTACGAATCGCGGGACCCGCCCACTGGGCGGAGACCGATGGGCTCAGTGGCCGACGTAGCCGAGGCTCTGGAGGGCTTTGCGCGTTTCCTCGGACATTTGCGGTGCGCGCGGCGTCTGCTGAGCACGGAGGGCACGCGCCTGTTCTTCCATGCGCGTGGCCCAGGAGGCCAGGACAGCCTTGAGGTCCGCGGGCGCGCGATCGGCCGGAAGAGGTTTCTTCTCACCCGGGTCGGTGGCTAGGTCGAATGCCTTGTACTTCTGGTCCATTGTGCACATGATCTTCCAGTCGCCGCTGATGACGGCCTTCTGCTCGCGGCCGTAGAGCAGGGATTCACCGAACACCGGGGGAGGCGGGCTGGCGGCGGCCTGTTGGCTGAACAAGTCCAAGCCAAGCCATTCTCCCGGCACGCGCAGGCCGCAGAGGACGGCAAGGGTAGGCGCGAGGTCCATGAGTCCGCGGGGCTCGTTGACCACCTGCGGCAGCACCTTCGGGGCCACGATGATGCAGGGGACGTGAAGGAGTTCTTGGTAGAGGCTCTGGCCATGGCCGAGGCTGCCGTGCTCGAGGAACTCCTCGCCGTGGTCGGCAAAGAAGCAGATGACCGTGCGGTCTGCCACGCCGGAGGCTTCGAGCGCGGCGAGCAACTGACCTACCTGGGCGTCGGCGTAGGCGATCTCCTCATCGTAGAGGGTGCGCAGCAACTCCAGCTCTGAGGGTTGGAGTTCCTGCCCGCGCAGTTGCTGAGCCACGGTCATGCGGAACAGTTCCTCACGCGAGCCCGGGGCGGCCGGCGGCCGGGTGCGCGGGTCGTAGGGTGAGTGCGGCTCGAGCAAGTGCACCCACAGGAAGAACGACTTGCCGGTGTTCTGCTGGAGCCAGCGCCCGGCCGCCCTGCACGGCACCTCGGCGAACTCCTCGTCCCTTGTCCGGCCGACCCAGTAGCGGTCGAAGCCACGGTTGACACCCTCGCAGAGGGGAGGGTCCATGTAGGGGTTGGCCATGTAGGCCCCGGTGGCGAAGCCCGCCTCCTTGGCGACCTGGGCCAGGCTTATCGCGCTCGCAGGCACGGTGAGCACGTAGCGCTGGAGCACTTCGTCCATGCTCTCCCCGGGCGCTCGGCCCATGCCGCACTCGGAGGGATAGCGCGAGGTGAGCAGCGAAACGAGCGAGGGCCGGGTCCATGGCGACTGCGCGTACATGCGCGTGAAGCGGACGCCCCTAGCGCTCAGGCCGTCTATGGTGGTCGTATGCGCCTGCGCGTAACCGTAGCAACCCACGCGGTCGGGGCGGAGCGCGTCCATGGAGATGAGGAGAAGACTGTATGGGCGCTTTTCGGTCTTTCCCTCCCCTGACTTACCCCCTTGGCGCATGGGGGAAGTCATGGCCCAGAAGAAAGCGGCGCCCAGTCCGAGACCTATCAAGATGGCGACAATGCGACGCAGGTCGCTCATACGAATCGAGGCCAGGTTAACGGGAGCCTGGCGCCGGCGTCAAACGCGCGCTGTTCTCCGCCTGGCGCGCTTGTCGCTCGCATCTTCCCGACGCTCGTCCGGCGCCCCCCCGACCGACGCCGGGGCGGCGAGGCGCGCCACTCGCCGCGCCCTGCCCACCATGGAGCGCAGACGCCGCGCGGCCTCCAGCCCTAGGGTAGCGGCATTCGGCACCGAGTCAATCTCCAACATCAGGGCCTTCGCACCTTCGGCCCTCGCCAGTGCCGCACACACGACCTCCCAGTCAACGTCGCCCCCGAAAGGCACTAGGTGCTCATCCGACTGGCCGTGGTTGTCGTGGAGGTGGATGGAGAGGATGAAGGGAGCGATGACCTGCATCTCCGCTATCTGGCCGCACACATGGGCGTGGCCGGAGTCGAAGCAGGCGCTCACGGAGGGCAGATCGAGTTCGCGCAGGAAGCGGGCTTGCTCGTGCAGGTCATCACACAGGTGGGCGGGGAGCATGTTCTCCACCGCTAGCCGCGCGCTCCGGCGTTCGGCCTGCGCCGAGAGTTCCGCCAGCGAACCCCCGAGAATCCGATAGCGCTGCTGCCTACTGACCGGCTCCTGGAAGTGCAGCGAGGGATGCACGACGATGATGGGCGCCTCGACTCGATCCGCGGCCTCTAAGGCCTGAGCCACGAAGGTCATCTGAAGGCGGCGCTGCTCAGCGTCCGGGGAGGAGAGGTCGCCGGGGGTGAGACGGCTGTGAATGCTGGAGACACGCAAGCCGGCGCGGCGCAACGAGCGAGCGACCTTCTTCACCAACTCGCGATCCGCCAGATCGCACAGCCCCGGTTCCCCGAGCAGTTCGACGCAATCAAAGCCGATCTCCTTCAGAGCGCGCAAGGAGGCTGAGGGGACGCCCGGCCCGCACAGGAGAGTGCTCACGCCCAATGGGGCGTTGCGCTTCACGAGGGAGCCCCGGGGCGGCTGGCAGCGTCGCTCACGACGCGGCCGTCGCGGAAAGTGACCACGCGGCCGGCGCGGGCAGCGATCTCCAATGAATGAGTAACGACCACCAGGGTCATGCCCTCGCGGTGCAGTTCTTCGAGCAGCGCGACGATCTCGGCGCCCGTCTGCGTGTCCAAGTTTCCAGTCGGCTCGTCGGCCAGCAGCATGGAGGGCGAATTGACGAGGGCGCGGGCTATCGCCACTCGCTGTTGCTCGCCGCCCGACAGTTGGTTGGGCCGGTGATGGGCGCGCTGGGACAGACCCACGCGCGCCAGCGCCTCCAGCGCCGCGTCGCGCCGCCGCTTCTCTCGCGAGTAGAGGAGAGGCAGGTAGACATTCTCCACGGCGGTGGCTCTGGGCATGAGGTTGAACGACTGGAAGACGAAGCCGACTTTTTTGTTGCGCACGGAGGCCTGCTGCTCGTCGGCGAGGCGGGAGACCTCGCGGCCCTCAAAGAAGTAGCGGCCGGAGGTGGGCCGGTCGAGACAGCCGAGGATGTTCATGAGGGTGGACTTGCCGGAGCCGGAAGGGCCGACGACGGCCAGGAACTCGCCGCGGTGAACGGTCAGAGAGACGTCGCGCAGCGCGTGGACCTGGACCTCGCCGGTGCTGTACACGCGCGAGACCGCGGCGCACTCGGCGATAACGTCGTTCTGGCTCTCAACGGCCAAGTGGGACCGACTCCCAAACCGTGCGCACCTGCGGTTTCCTCCTACTCCCAGCGCAACGCCTGAATGGGATCGAGGCTGGCGGCGCGATAGGCAGGGTAGATGCCGAAGACGATCCCCACGCCCGCGGCGAAGGTGAAACCCATCACCGTCGCCCAGGCGGGCACATGGGTGGGGAGCAGAGCGCCCGCCACCCAACCGACGGCCAGCGACAGGCTAGCCCCGAGCGCAGCGCCGACCAGCCCCCCCAGTCCACTGAGCGCCACCGACTCGGTGAGGAACTGAAGCAGGATGTCCCTGCGCGAAGCGCCTACGGCCTTGCGCAGGCCGATCTCGCGGGTGCGCTCGGTGACGGACACGAGCGTGATGTTCATGATGCCGATGCCGCCGACCAGCAGGCTCAGGGCCCCTATGCCGCCGAGAACCCAGCGGAAGGTGCCCAACACCTTCTCGATGGCGCCGAGCACGTGCGTTTGGGTGTCAACGACGTAGTCGGGCTTGTTGTCGTGGTGGCGCATGAGCACTGCCCACACTTCGTCGGCCGTTTGCTCCGCGAGTTCCGGTGTCGGCGCTTCGGCGTAAATCACCTGCACCGTGTCGTTCCCGCTCAGGCGCTTATGCACCATGGTGATGGGGGCGTAGACGTACTCGTCGTAGTTCTCGCCGAACGAGCGGCCGCGTTTGGCGGCCACACCGACCACGGTCAGGCGCAAAGAGCCCGTCTTGATCTCCTTGCCGACGGCCTGCTCACCCTTGAAGAGGTCGCTCGCGACCTTGGCGCCCAGAACACAAACAGGATTCCAGTTGTCGAGGTCGCTTTGCTCGATGAAGCGGCCGGAGGCGATCTTCACGTCGCGCATCTTGGCGTAGTCCGGGATGATGCCTACCAGGTGCACGTCCTTCTCTTGTCCGTTCCGCCGCGCCTGCAGGCTCAGGTTCATCTCGGGAGAGACCTCGCGCACCAGCGGGGCCTCACCTCGTATGGTCTCCACGTCCTCCAGCGAGAGCGGCGCCGCCACCGAGCCGCCGCCTTTCTCGCGGTCGGGGTTGTAGAAGACGATCACGAGGTTCGACCCGAAGCCTTTGAACTCGGTGAGCACCTGCTTGCGGGCGCCCTCGACGATGGCGACCATGATGACCACGCAGGCCACGCCGATGACCACTCCCAGCATAGTGAGCGCCGAGCGCAGCCGGTTGGCGCGCACATTGACCCAGGCGACCTTCAGGCTATCGAGCAGGTTCATCAGTCGCCCCCGTGCCGCATGGCGCGCTCGATGGGAATCTGCTTGCGTCCCATTAGTGCCCCTTTGGGAACGAGGACGCGCTCGCCCTTGGCGAGGCCACTGATGATCTCCGCGCGGTCAACCGTCTTGAGCCCGACCTTCACCGTCTTCTTCTGCTTCTGCCCTTCGGCACCGAGCACGCTAACGGTGCTTACTCCGCCCTTCTCGCTGATGGCCTCAGGCGGCAAGTAAAGCACGTTGCGGCGTTCGGCGACGATGATGTCCACGTCCGCGCTCAAGCCGGGGCGCAGTTCGCTGTCCACCTTGGCCAAGGTGACTTCAACCTCGAACTTGGGGACGGCGGCCACGTCTCCTGGTTCCTGCTTGCGCTCCGCCATGGGGGAGACAGCGGACACGCGTGCCGGGAAGACGCGGCCTTTGAGGGCGTCGGTGCGGACCTCGGCCCTCTGGCCCGCCTTGACCTCGGCAGCGTCCACTTCGTTGAGGCGCACCTTCACCTTCATCTCGCTGAGGTCGGCGATGGTCACTATGGGCGTACCGGCGGCAAAGGAGGCGACGCCGGACATGATGAGTTCGCCCGGCTCCACATGCCGCTTCACCACTATGCCGGTGATGGGCGCGCGGACGGTGGTGTAGCCGAGGCGCACGCGCGCCTGCTCCATGGCGCTCTGCAGTTGCTGCAAGTTGGCCTGGGCCTTGTCCACTTCCCGGGCGGCGACCACGACTCGCGCTTGGCCGGCCAGGCCTTCCTCGTAGGCGGCCTGCGCTTGGCGAAGAGCCGCTTCGGCCCCAGTGGCCTCCTCCCGACTGATGGCGGTCTCGCTTTCGCGGGCTTGCGCGGCCCGCAGCGCGGCCTTGGCCTCGTCAACCGAGGCAGAGAGAGCCCGCTGGCGCGACTGGGTCTCCTTCTCCACGGTGTCGAGGCGTTCCTTGGCACTGTTGAACTGTGCGCGGGCCACCTCCACCTGCCTGCGCCTCTCGTCAACCTGGCTCGCGGACATGAAGCCCTCTGCCTGCAGTTCCTGCGCCCGCTGCGCTTCCGTTTCGGCGTTGGTCAGGTTGGCCTGGGCTTGATCGAAAGCGCTCTGGGCTTCAGCCAGCCGCTGGCGCTGCGTCGCCTCTTGCTCCAGGCTCAGGCTTTCTTCGGCGCTTCGCAGCGCGGCCTCCGCTTGCTCCACCTGCGTGCGCGACACCACGCTCTGGCTGCTGGCCCGTTCCCGGGCCTGAGCGAGGCGGCTGCGCGCCTGCTCGACGGCCTCGCGGGCACCGCGGATGGAGGCCTCCACCTGCCTTTCGGTCGAGCCGCCGCTGGCGATGGCTTGGTCCAGAGCCGCGCGCGCCCCAGTGATCTGAGCCTCAGTGCGTTCGACCTCGCGTTGAATCTCGGTCGGGTCCAACTCGGCTATCAGGTCGCCCTTTTTGACCGGCTGCGACTCGTCCACGAGTAGGCGGAGAATCTGCCCCGCGGCCTGCGACTTCACTTCGACCTGCTGCTTGGCCTCGATAGTGCCGGTTTCCTTGACGCTCAAGACGACGTCGCCCTGGCGCACCTCGACAGTACGCGGGCCACCCCGGTCGCGCTGCATCCGGCTACGAACGATGAGCCCGCCGACCGTCAGAACGACGATCAGTATCGGCAGTATCAGTTTCAGCCTACGACGCAAGTTACCGCTCCTCTTTCAGCTGCCGCGGGGCCGCCCCATCCTAATCACTTTGACGCTCGACACCACGCCGGCCTGTACCCTTTCAAAGCCGCTCGGGCGCGGACAGTCCTATAGGTGACCACGGGGCGAGGCACGAACGCCATCTGCCAGGAACCTCAGCGGCGTCAGCCGACGCGTCTCTTGGCGCCGGTCTGGGCTCGGGCTATCCCTCCGTCTGGGCATCCAACTCTCGCAAGGCCCTCACGTAACGGGGGAGCGCCTCGTCGGGCTCGCCCAGGTCCGTCCAGCACTCCATGGACAGGTAGCCGTCGTAGTTGTCACCCTTGAGGAGACGAACAACCAGCGCTAGGGGGAGTTCTCCCTCGCCCATGTGGACGATCTTGGTGCCACCGTCGGGGGTGCGCACCACATCGTGCACGTGCGTGTGCTGCACGCGATGCTCCAAGTAACCAAAACTCTCCTCGACGGTCTCGCGCTGGGTATAGGGATGCTGCCAGTCCCACGCGGCCGCGAGCCCGGGGGCATTGGCCATTCGCAGCGTGTCACCCACGTCCGCGGCGCGGCTGAAGTGGTCGTGGGTCTCCAGGCACACCCACACGCCGCGCTCGGCCGCATAGGGCCCGACCTGAGCGAGGCTCTCGCCCACATAGGCCTTGCAGGCTTCCTTCTGCACGCCTTCCGGAACCGGGCCGCCGAAAACGCGAATGCGCTTGGAGCCTAGGTCCGCCGCCAAGTCCACGTACGCCTTCGCTTGCTCGCGCATCTTGGCCCGCTCGGACGGGTCGCCGGAGGAGAACCGCACCGAGGTGGCAACGCAGCCGACGGCGAAGCCGGCGTCCTGGAACTTGCGCCGCACCTGCGCCCGCTGCGCTGCCGAAAGGGCCAACTCTATGCCATGCTTGTGCTCGGCTTCGGCGCGCGGCTCGAGGCCGTGGTAACCCAACGCCACCGCTCGCCGGATGATGGTCTCGAGGTCCCATTCCGGGCATGAGAAGGTCATGAACGAGTACTTCACAGGGATCTCCTCCTAGCGTGTCGCGCCGCTGATGAAATCGTCGCGCCCCACCCTATCCCCGCGGGCGGCAAACGTCAACCGCGACGCTCGGGAAAATGGGGACAGTAACCATTGTCCTCCGGAGTGAAGCGCAGCCCACACGACTGCGGAAAGTGGTTGCTGTCCCCATTTTCACAGGCCAGCGGAGAAGAGGCGCACGAGGCCATCGCCGCAGGTGAGGAGCAACTCGATGGGCCCGTCCGCATCGAGATCGAACGGCAGCGCGCAGAGCGACCAGTCGCGGAGCGTGGTCTTCCACGCGATGGTCCCGTCAGCGCGCACCAGGTAGACGTCCCCCCAGGGCTCCTCGCCGGGCTTGCGGCCGTAGCCGCTGGGATTGCCGACGCTCACTACGGCTTCGAGGGCGCCGTCGCCATCGAGGTCGCGCATGACCGGCCAGCCGGCCAGCCAGTAGCGCGGCAGCGGCAGCGCCCACTTCACCTCGCCCTGAGACAGGTCGAGGCAGACGATCTCGGGGGCGACGTCCTTGCCGCCGTCGCGCTGGCAGGTTGGGCCGACGCCCTCGAGGCACCCGTCGCCGTCCCAATCGCCGACCGCGATGTCGCTGCCGCCGTAGGGCACGGTCCACCTGGGCTTGCCCGTCGCGTCGAAGCACCACATGCGGGAGCGCGGCACCCCGGTCTGGCCCACCAGGTCTATCTCGCTCTTGAGAATCTCGAGGCGGCCGTCGCCGTCAACGTCAGCGGCGATGGTGTGCGTTGAGCCGGCGTCGCCGGGGATGCCGTCGAAGCGCCAGAGTTCCTGGCCGTCGCCGCGGAGCATCACCAGTGGAGAGGTCCCGTCGGCGTTCGAATACTCGCCGCCGAGCGCGATCTCGGGACGGCCGTCGCCATCGAAGTCCGCCACGGCCGAGGCGCCCCAGCAGATGGCGATGTGGTCGTCGTATGTCCACTTGAGGGAGCCGTCTCGGGCGCGATAGCAGCAGAGGCGGTCGGCGAAGCCGGCGAGCACTTCGCGCTCGCCATCGCCGTCGAGGTCGCCGGACCAGAGGTCGCGATTGCCGCCGTAGAAGGACCCCGAGGGCGCGCTCCAGATCAGCCGCCCGGTCGCTGCCTCGACGATGCGCAACTCGCCTTGGGCGTGGCTCTCGCGGTGGGCGATGAAGTATCCGACCGCGTCGGGACCGTTGCCGCGCAGGTCAAGGACCGTCGCCTGGGCGCTGATGTGAAAGCCGTGCGGCTCGTCGGGGAAGTCGTCTCGCCAGACCTCACGGCCTTGCCCGTCAAGGGCGAGGACGGCGGCGCGCACCGTGTCCCGGTACTCGCCGGTGAGGAACGCCAGCGGGCGGCCCCCGATGATCGCCGCGCTGGCCCCGAACAGGTAAAGGCCGGTATCAGCCTGCCACTTGAGCCGCATCAGGTCGCTGCCAGGCCCCGTCGGACCAGCGCCGGCCTAGCACTTGGACCAGCCGCAGTAGGGGCAGACGACGCAGCCTTCCTCGTAATGCACCGAGCCGCCGCAGTCGGGGCAAGCGCCGATGAGTTGGTCGAGTTGGCTGAGGGTGGCAGTGAGTTTGGCGCTCGTGCCGCCGCTGGCTAGCGCCTTCTGCTGGAGGTCGGAGCCCGGGTTGTGGCTCAGGCCCGAGTCTTCGTTGTCCGCGGTGTAGCGCTCGAGCACTAGGCCGAGAGCGTCCGGACAGGAAAGCACAGGCCCGCCATTGCTCCAGGCCGGATTCGCGCAGCGGATACCCCGCAGGTGCTTGACCACGGCGTTGCCCTTCACGCCGGCGCGCAGGGCGAGCGAGACCAAGCGAGCGATGGCCTCCGCCTGGGCCCCGGCGCAGCCGCCGGCCTTGCCCATGGAGGTGAAGACCTCGCACAGGCCCCGATCGTCCTCGTTGAGAGTGACATAGAGGTTCCCGCAGCCGGTCTTCATCTTATGGGTGACGCCGATGGTGACCTCCGGGCGGGGGCGCGGCGTGATGCCATCGCCCCCGGGCATACTCTCAGCGTCCTTCTTCTCGCCGCCCGATACCTTGAGCACCTGCTCGTCACGGCTGCCGTCGCGATAGACGGTGATGCCCTTGCAGCCGAGTTTGTAGGCGAGCATGTAGGCGTTCTTGATGTCCTCGACGGTGGCGCTGTTGGGGAAGTTGATGGTCTTGGAGACGGCGTTGTCGGTGGCGCGCTGGAAGGCGGCCTGGATGCGCACGTGCCACTCCGGCGCGATATCGTGCGCCGTGACGAAGATGCCGCGCCACTCTTCCGGCACCTCTTGCAGGTGCCGGCAGGAGCCGGTCTCCGCGACCCTGTCGGCCAGTTCCTCGGTGTACCAGCCTTCGCGTTCCCCGACCTCGCGGAATAAGGGGTCCACGACGCGCAGTTGGTCGCCCTCGAAGGCCCGGCGCACGTAGGCCAGAGCGAAGAGAGGCTCGATGCCGCTGGAGCACCCGGCGATGAGGCCGATGGTGCCGGTGGGGGCGATGGTCGTACGGGAGGCGTTGCGCACCTGCGGCTGTCCAGGCTTGTCGTAGACGCTGCCGGGGAAGTTGGGGAACGGCCCGCGTTCACGGGCCAGTTGGATGGAGGCCTGCAGCGCCTCCTTCTGCATGAAGGACATCAACTGCTCCGCAAGGCGCTCCGCCTCGGGTGAGTCGTAGGGCATCTCGAGGCGGAGAAGCAGGTCCGCAAACCCCATGACGCCGAGGCCCACCTTGCGGTTGCCGCGGGCCAAGTCCTCGATCTGCTTGAGGGGGTAGCGGTTGACCTCGACCACGTCGTCGAGGAAGCGGATGGCGAGATGAATGGTCTCGCGGAACTTGTCCCAATCGAGGGCATAGCCGCCCTCGCCGCGCTTGAGCATCTTAGCCAGGTTGATGGAGCCGAGATTGCAGGCCTCGTAGGGGAGCAGCGGCTGCTCTCCGCACGGGTTGGTGGCCTCGATCTTGCCGAGGGCGGGAGTGGGGTTGTCGCGCTCCAGCCTATCGAGGAAGACGATGCCGGGGTCGCCGTTCTCCCAGGCACGCTGGGCGATGCGATGGAAGATCTCCTTGGCCTTGAGGCGGGCAACGGGGTTGCCGGTTCTAGGGTTGACGGTCTCGAACTCTAGGTCCTGCTCGACGGCGCGCATAAACTCCTCGGTGACGCCGACGGAGATGTTGAAGTTGTTGAGGGCGCTCTGGTCGGTCTTGGCGTCAATGAACTCGAGGATGTCGGGATGGGTCACCGAGAGGATGGCCATGTTGGCACCGCGGCGGGTGCCGCCCTGCTTGATGGCCTCGGTGGCGGCGTTGAAGACGCCGATGAAGGACACGGGGCCGCTGGAGATGCCCATGGTGCTCTGCACGCGGTCGTTCTTGGGCCGGACGTTGGAGAAGGTAAAGCCGGTGCCGCCGCCGCTCTTGTGGATGATGGCGGTGTGCTTGATGGTCTCGAAGATGCTCTCGATGGAGTCCTGCACCGGCAGCACGAAGCACGCGGACAACTGACCCAGGTCGCGCCCGGCGTTCATCAACGTCGGGCTGTTGGGCAGGAACTCAAGCGAGGTCATCAGCCCGTAGAAGGCTTCCTCGGTGGCGCGCACCTGTTCAGGCGCGGCGCCGAAGTTGGCCTCCGCCCCGGCAACGACCGACGCCACTCGACGGAACATATCCTCCGGCCGCTCGAGCGGCTTAGCCGAGGCATCGCGCTTGAGGTAGCGCTTCTCCAGCACACGCCAGGCATTCTCGCTGAGTTCCATGGTACTCACCTTCTGTTGGCCGGGCGTTGGGCGCGGTTGGGCAATCGGCCCGTCCCGGTATGATTCTGGTACTGCCTGGGGCCGCGGTGGCGCGCGAACACCTCGGCTACGGCCCCTGCGTTGGTTTCCGACAGGGGCAGCATCCTTCCGCCCACCCGCGCCCATTGCGTGACTTGGTCCGTGAGGCAGCGGTCGCACTGGGAGCGCAGTCCGGTGACCTTGCGGCCGCAGAGCCGGCAGAGAGTGATCTCCGGCGCAAAGGCGAGGCCGCAGCAGCCAGTCTCGCGGACGGCCCAACGCAGCAACTCCCAAGCCTCGCTGGGCGTTGGGCTGTCCTCGCCCAGCCACAACTGTGTCGCGCGTCGGCCGAGGAGCAGGTGGTGCAACTCGCCCTCGCGGGCAACGCGCTCGCGCGCGCTCAGCGCGGCGGAAGTGTCTATCCAGGTTGAGTTGGTGTAGTAGGCCGCCGAACGGCCGGCGAGAACGGCCTGCGCCTGCTCGCGGTACGGGTCCGCGTCCAGTTTGGCGAGGCGGTGGGCCGCACTCTCGGCAGGGCTCTGGTGCAGCGAGAGCGGCATCCCATAGCGAGCGGACAGTTCCTCGCACTTGGCGCGCAGGTAGCCGACGACTTCGCACGCTAGCGGCCAGATCTCCTCGCCGCTGCGCCCGCGCTGTTCTGGCCAGGCCGACAGCATTTCCGCCAGGCCCAGCAACCCGATGAAGTAGGTCTCGCTGGTCGCTCCAGCGCGCGGCTTGCGCGGAGCCGGCTCGGAGCCGAGCGCATCGCCGCCCTCGCGAGCCAGTTGCTCGAGCAGCAGGCGCTTCTGGGCGGAGGCCTCGAGCGCATGCGCGAGCACACGATCGAGTTCGGCGAAGAGAGCCAGTTCATCGCGGGCCCGGTAGGCGACGCGAGGCAGGTTCAGCGTGACGCAGCCCATGGCCCACTGTCCCACTTTGCCGCTGGGCTGCCAGACGCCGGCATCGCCACCGGCCACCTCGCCATTGCGGTCAAAGGCGAACTCGACATTGCCCGTGGCCCGAGCCGCTCCGAGCGCCCCCTCCACGAGAGCCCTCGAGGCTGGGTCATCGAAGTCCGCCGCGGTGAGATGCAAGATCAGCCGTGGACTGAGCGGGGGGGGCTCGGTTCTCTCCGCGTATGCCCGGAGCAGGGCCAGTAGGAGTTCGCGCGCCTGCCGCGCGCAGTCGCCGGCGGGTGCCTCGGGCGAGGCGACCGCCGCCCAGTCCGCAGACCAACCCGGCGCACCGCACCAGAGGTGCAAGTCCGTAAGGAGCGGCAGACCCGCTATTCCCTCGCCGTCGGTGACGAGTTCCCCGAGGAGCAGTTGCGCACACGCCGCGACCTCCTGCGCCGGCGCGTCGGCGAGCAGCGGAGCCATCGCCAGGTTCACCCCGGCCCAGCCTATGCTGCCCGTGACGCGACTGCGCAGCGCCCGCGTGGCGCGCCCTATCCACTGCACGAAGGCCTCGGGAGTGGCGGGAGGCCTCGAGCGCTCAGGCATGCCGACTACCCCAGGACAAGTCCACGCCCCCAGAGCGGAGTGCACGCACGCGTACGGGCGGTCCACCTGCGGCAGGCCGTGTAGGTGCAGATCGCCGCGCGCGTGCGCGTCGGCCACGGCACCCGAGTAGACCTCGAGCAGCGCGTATTCGCGCTTGACCAGGCCGGCGAGCGCGGCGTCGGTCTCCGCAGGAGTGGTGCCGGCGGCCCTCCGGCCTCCATCGCGGCGCAGTATCAGGCTGCGGGCGTTGTAGATGGGCACGCCGACGCGCGCGTGCAGCCGCCGTTCAACCTCGAGCCCGCGCTCGATCAACTTGGCGTTGACCAACTCCCGCACGAGCGGCGCGGTCAGCACTTTCACATCCCACAACAAGATGTCGCGCTGCACTTCCGCAGCGACCTGCTCCGCGGTGTCAAAGTCAACACGGGCCTCGCGGACCAGGGCCTCGACGATGCGCCGGCGGTCCCAGGGCTCCACCTCTTCGTGCGAGGTGCGCACCCAGAGCGCGGTGGGCGCCACCCTCTCCCGCTCAAAGAGCGGGCGCTGCACCTCGCCCGACTCCCTGGGCTCCTCTGGCTCGGAACCGGTGGGGCCCTTCGCCACTGACTATCGCTCCCCCGACGGGCCCTCAGAGAGGCGGTCAACTTCCTCTTTGAACTCGTCCGGCTTCTCGAATTTCTTGTGCACGGAGGCGAAGCGCACGTAGGCTACTTGATCCATCTCCCTGAGTTTGGCGAGCACGATCTGTCCGATCTCCGCGCTCTCGATCGTCGGGCGCCCTCGGCCCATTATCCGGGCCTCAACTTCTTCGGCGGCGCGGTCGAGCGCGGCCGGCATTTCTCCGACGGGCCGGTGGGTCAGCGCCTTCGCCATGCCGGAGCGGATCTTCTCCACCGAGAACGGCTGCCTGCGGCCGTCGCGCTTAATGACCGTCAGGCGCGGGGGCTCGACTCTTTCGTGCGTGGTAAAGCGGAAGCCGCACTTTGGGCACAGCCTACGCCTGCGTATGGCGGCGCCGCCGTCAGCCGGACGGGAGTCCACCACTTTACTCTCCGAAGCCCCACAACGCGGGCATTTCACCTGTCTCGCCTACCACATATAGTATTCCCGGCGATGCTACAACACATCATGTATGATGTCAAGCATTCTGGCCACTTTCCTCGCGGGGAGTTTGCTGGGCGCCTTCCGGGACGGCCTGGGGCGGTTCCTCGGGCTCTTGGGAGGCCGTTTGGCAGGGCAAAGGGGCTATCTTGCAGGCGATCAGGGCCAGCCCCCTTTCGGTCTGAAGTCGCCCCTCCACCACCAGCGCGTTCTGGGTGAAGATCAGGTGGCCGAACTTGTGATAGATGCTCTCGAAGCAGGTCACGTCCAGAAGCCCGGTCTCGTCCTCCAAGGAGAAGAAGACGACCGTGCGGCCGGAGCGCGTGGGCGGGCGATGGGGGCGGATGAGCAGCCCCGCCGCCTTCAGCACCGTGCCGTCCTTGGCCGCCTTCGCCTCGGCGGCGGTGCGTATGCCCTCCTTTTCCAGGGTCTCCCGCGCAAAGTCCATCAGATGATGCTTCATCCCGAAGCCGACTATCTCCCACTCATGGCAGGTCTTCTCCATCTCGGAGAAGTCGGGCAGGTCAGGGGGTGTGCAACTCATTGTCCG
>CAZGSV010000017.1:0-42077 GCA_964528605.1 uncultured Armatimonadia bacterium | reverse complement strand
CAAGCAGCCGGACCTCGCCCAGCGCCCCCACGCGCGCCACAGCAAGGGCACCGGCTGAGATCGCGCCTTCCCGAGCCGCCTTGGCCACCCGACGGGCAACCTGCTCGCCAACCTCACCCGCGGCCAATAGCGAGTCCAAGGTCGAAAGCAAGCCGGCGCCACCCGCCGCCGTTCCCTCCGCCCCCTCCGCCAGCCGGGCCAGACAGTAGACCTGGTCGTCCAGCACCAGGCCCAAGGCAGGGCCGGCACTGTCACTGTAAGACGCTAGTCTCATCGTCCTTGCCTCGACCGCCGGGGGGCGCTCCCTGGCCCTTCCGTCGGCGCAGCCGCACGCGATGCAGAAACACCTCTGCACGCGCCACCAAGGGTCAGTCCGCCAACGGCGCGGCGCATTATAGGTGCCCGCCTAAGGCACGTCAACCGAGGCGTGGACGCCGACCGCTAGGAAGCGCTCGTCGGCCCGCTGGTGCCCGCGCCCCGCCTGAAGACCACTCGAGCCAGCCAGCCCTGCAGGTCGTCGAACACCGAGTACATGCAAGGTATGACGAAGAGCGTCAGGAGCGTGGACACGATGAGCCCGCCGATGACCGCGATCGCCATGGGGGAACGCCACTCCGAACCACGCCCCAGCCCAACGGCCACGGGCGTCATCCCCATCACCATCGTAATGCTGGTCATCAGGATGGGACGCAGCCGCACCGGGCCCGCCTCGCGCAGCGCGTCCTCCCTAGTGCGCCCTCGCCCGCGCAAGGTGTTGGTGTAGTCCACGAGCAGGATGGCGTTCTTGGTCACCAGACCGACCAACATCACGATGCCGATCAAGGTCACGATGCTGAGGGAGGCGTGCACGAGGAACAAGGCGAGGCCCGCGCCCACCAGGGCCATCGGCAGCGCAGTCATAATCACCAGCGGATAGAGCAGGGACTCGAAGAGCGCGCACATGAGCATGTAGACCAGCAGGATGGACAACAGAAGCGTCCCGCCGATGGCCGTGAACGATTCGCCCTGCCGCTCGAACTCGCCCGCGAAGTTCGCGCTGATCTCCTCGGGGAACTTCAGGTCCTGCATGGTTTGCGCCAACTTGCGCTGGATGCCGCCCATATTGACGGTACCGGCGGGATTGGCTGAGACGGTTACCGCACGGGCGCGGTTGCTGCGCTCGAGCCTGGTGGGTCCCGCCGCCAGGCTTACCCGCGCGACGTCCTTAAGCAGCACCGGCTGCCCGTTGCTCGTTGCGACGTATAGGTTCTCGACATCGCCGATGCCGAAGTTCTTGTCGCTGTGGTAGAGCACCCTAATGGTGTACTCCTGTCCCTCTTCGCGGTACTTAGTGGTGTCAACGCCTTCCACGGCGAGGCGCGCCGTCGAGGCGATATCGAGAACGCTGATACCCATGGCAGCCGCCTTGCCGCGATCCACGGTGATGCGGAACTCGGGCCGGCCGGCGCGATAGGAGATGTCCACATCCTGCAACTCGGGCATCTCCTTCATCTTCTGCTGCAGCCGCTGGGACGCGCGCAGCACCTCGGTGGTGCTGCGACCCACTACTTCCACCTGCACGCGCTGGCCGCCACCGCCGCCCATCTCCGAGATCGGGTTCACCTTCACCAGCGCGTCCGGCAGATTAGCCATCATCCGGCGCACTTGAGCCATGATCTCATCCTGCCCCCGCGTGCGCATCTTCTCGCGCGGCCCCCGCTTGAACACTCGGGTGATGCGGTCAACGAAACGCAGCCTGGGCAGCAGGCGCACGTAGACCTCGCCGTGCTCGGTGGCGCCCGCACCGCCGAAATGGCCGGTCTGCGAGCCGATGGTGGAGGCCACCGTGACCACCTCGGGCAACTTGCGCATCCTGCTTTCCACCGTCCGCGCCACCGAGTCCGTGGCAGCCAGGCTGGTACCCGGCGGCATGTCCATAACTACCTGGAACTGTCCGTTGTCCACCTGAGGCAGCATTTCCTGCGGGAGGGTTCTGAACAAGTTCGCCACCAGGGCCAGAACCGTATAACCAACGAGAATCGTCACCCACCTGTGCCGCAGCGCCCAGTCGAGCCCGCGCCGGTAAGGTCCGATGAGAGCCCGGACGCCCTGAGCCGTGTCCTCTCCGCCCTCCGCCCGCTCCCGGCGCTGGAACCAGCGGGAAGCCAACATGGGGGTCAAGGTGAAGGAAACGAAGAGGGAAAACAGCGTTGCGCAGGCGACCGTGATACCGAACTGCCTGAAGAACTGCCCCACTATGCCGCCCATGAACGCGATGGGCAGGAACACGACCACGTCCGTGAGCGTGATGGCCATGGCCGCCAGGCCTATCTCGCTCCGCCCTTTATAGGCGGCGTCCCGCGGCTGCTCGCCCAGAGATAGGTGGCGGAAGATGTTCTCCAGGACAACAATGGCGTCGTCCACCAGAATGCCTACGCACAAGGCCATCCCCAGCAGCACCATCATGTTCTGGCTGAAGCCGGCAAAGTGGATGGGCAGAAAGGTGGCCAGCAGGGAAGTCGGTATGGCCAAGATGATGATGATGGTGGCGCGAAACGTGCGCAGGAAGAGGTAGACCACCAGGCTGGCCAGCAACGCGCCGGCGAATAGGGCCGTGCGTACGTCGTGCACCGAGTCGCGGGCGAAGGTGGACATGTCGTTGGCGACCTCGAATTGTAGATCGCGCGGCAGGCTGCGCCGCAGAGCCTCCAAGGCGCTCTTGACGTCGTCCACGACTCGGATGGTGTTGGCCCCGGTCTGCCTCTGCACCTGCAGGGAAACGCTCTCGTGTCCGTTGAGGCGCGCGAGCGCAGTGCGCTTCGCGATTGTGTCCTCCACCTTGCCTAGGTCACCCAGCCGCACCGTGCCCACGCGCCGATTACCTTCCCCGAAAACCGGCACCGCCACCTCGCCCACCTGGGCCACACTGGGAAACTCGCCCACGGTCCGGACCGACATCGAGCGGCCACCCAGGTCAACCGTGCCCGCCGGCAGATTGAGGTTTGACGTGGACAGCGCCTGCACGACCATTGGCGCGGTGATGCGGTAGTACTTCAGTTTCGCGGGATCAAGACTCACCCTGATCTCTCGTTGGGCGCCGCCCACCACCGTCACCGCGGCCACCCCTGGCACCTGCGAGAGACGGTCCTTCACCACGCGCTCGCAGATATCCTGCACTTCCCGTACCGGCCGGTTCCCGCTCACGCCGTAAGTGAGGACTGGGAACGCCGAGATATCCACCTTGAACAGGATCGGCTTCTCCGCATCCTTGGGCAGCGCGGGCACCGCCAGGTCGAGACGGTCCCGAACGTCGGAAGCGGCCACATCAATGTTGGCGCCCTGCACGAACTCGAGCACCACCGAAGAGACGCCGTCCGACGAGGTGGAACTCACGGACTTGATGTTGCTCACCGTGCCCACCGCGTCCTCGATCTTCTGCGTAATTAGCGTCTCTATCTCCTCGGGGCCCGCGCCCGGATACACCGTAGTAATGCTGATGACCGGGATCTCGATGGGCGGCAACTCCTCGATGGGCATCCGCGTGTAGGAGCGCAACCCCAGCACCACCAGGGCCAGAATCACCATGGTGATGAAGACCGGACGTCGTATGGATACGTCTGTGAGCCACACGGCTTGCTTATTCTCCCACTAGGACTACCGCTTCGCCGCCTTTGAGCCCGTGCTGGCCCGAGACGATCACCTGGTCTCCGGGCGACAAGCCCGACGCGACGGCTACCTTATCCTTGACTACCAGTTCCGCCACGATGTCCACCTGACGCGCTACTCCACCGGAGACGACGAACACGCTCATCGCGCCGTCTTTCTGCGCCACGGCGTCCAGCGGAATCACCGGCCGGTTGAGCACTTCCCGCAGCACCACCGCCGCCTCCGCGAACATGCCGGGCTTGACGCGGCCGCCGCCGTTCGAGAGAGCAATCTTGACCATGAAGGTGTGGCTCTCCGGGTCGCCCGCCGGCATGACCTTGATCACGCGCCCCGGGATGGTCTCCTCGCCCAGCGCGGGAATGCGCACGTCCGCCCGCGCGCCGACCTGGACCTCCGCCACATCCGCCTCGGAGAGGTTGCCCTTGAAACTCACCGTATTGGTGGTGACCAGGCGCATCACCGGCATGGCGGGCGAGACCATCTCGCCCACGTCCACCTGTACGTCGGCGATGCCTCCGCTCACCGGGGCCGTCACCCGGGTGGCGGCCAGGTTCTGCTCCGCCAGCACCAGCCCCGCGCGGGCTTGCTCAACCCCCGCCCGCGCCAGCGCGATATCCTTCTCTCTGATGACGTTCTGCCCCACTCCGGCCTTCGCGAGTTCGTACGCCGCCTGGGCCTGCGCCACCCCGGCTTCCGCGGCGCGCACATCCGCCTCGCGCATCTGATTCTGCAACCGGCTCGCCTTGGCCAGCTGCAGGGCCGCCTCGGCCTGGGCGACCCCGGTCTTGGCGGTCTCGATGTCCTGCCGCCGCAACTCGTTCTGGCGGGTGTTCGCCAGGGCTTGTTCATAGAGCGCCTGGGCCTGCTTCAGTTGCTCCTCGGCCGCGCGCACCTGCTCGCTGCGCGGCCCTTGGTACACGAGGTCGCGCGTCTGAACCGCGGAACCCAACTGCGCCTCCGCCAACTCGTAACGGGTCCTCGCGGCGTCCAGCTGCTGCTGCGAGAGCGCCCCGCTGGCAAGCAGCGACTGCGCTCGGTCGTAGTCGGCCTTGGCGTTGTCGCGGTTGGCCCGAGCCTGATCCACCGCCAGGTCGGCCTGCCTCTTCTCCTGTTCCCGGGCCCCGGTCCGCATGGCGTCCAGGTTCGCTTGCGCCCCCGCCACCGCCGCCGCTGCCTGCGCGGTCTGAGCCTGCACCGCCTCCGAGGTCATCACCGCTCCGGACTCGGCCTGACCCAACCGCGCGCGTGCAGCCTGGGCAGCGGCCTCGGCCTGCGTGACACCCGTCTCCACCTGGCTGGCCTGCAATTCCATTCCTTGCTTGGCTTGCCGCAGTCGCGCGCTGGCGGTGTCCACGGCTGCCGCCGCCTGCGCCAGTTGCGTCGAGGTCTGCTTCTTCTGCAGCGTGTAGCCTTCGCGAGCCTGCTTCAGCCTGGCCTCGGCCGAGGCCACGCCAGCCACCGCCTGGTCCCGTTGCGCGCGCGCCTCCTTGTCCTCCAAGAGCAGGAGCAACTGCCCGGAGCGAACGGTGTCGCCTTCCTTGACTGCGACCCTCGCCACCTTGCCGGGCACCTTGGGCGCCACCAGCACGTCGTTGAGCGCGTAGATCGCCCCCGAGGCGGAGACTGACTTGACCAGAGTACCGGGCTGGGCGGCCTGCACCTGCACCGGCACCCCGGCCTTGGCCTGGCTATTCTTCGGCGCGGCCCGCTTGCCGCATCCCGCCGGCAGCGCCGCCAGCACTGCCATCAACAGCACATATCGCCAACGCACGCTCTTCTCACTCCTCCGGATTGGGGCGCTCCAACTCGCGAGCGGAGTAGGCCGCTGCCGCCCGCGCCAGCCGCGCCTGCGCAATGTGCAGATCGTACAGCGCATTCGCGTAGTTGGCCTCTGCGCCGGCCAGGGCAGTCTCGGCGTCAATCACCTCGTAACTGGCCGCCACTCCCGCCTCATAGCGGAGTTGGGCAATGCGCATGACCTCTTTCGCTTGTTTGCGCGCCTCGTTCGCCGCCGCCAGTTGCTCCTCCGCGGTGCGCATGCTCAGATGGGCCGAGCGCACCTGCGCATCTATTCCCTGCGCCAGCTGCTCCGCCTGCGCTAACAACTGCTCGGCCTGACGGTCAAGTTGATGCGCCTGACTGCGAGCCAGGAGTCCGTCGAAGATCGGAACCGACAGGCCCACCACCACGCTCCAACTGCGGTCGGAACTGAACGCCGTCTTCTGCTGCCAGGTCTCCTTGCCGGTCAGCATTACCGCCGGCAGCGCCCCCGCCCCGGCGGCCTTCGCTCCCGCATGCACCGCCTCAATCTGCTGTCGCAGCGCCATGAGATCCTTGCGGTGCGCTTGAGCCCAGGTCAGGCATTCTTCCAGGCTGCAAGTGGCCGGCTTGGGCGGCCCCTCCTCCACCAGCTCCATCTCCTGGTCCGGCGGCGCGTTCATGACGTTCCGCAGCGTTATCAACGCGAGTTCCCGCCCCTGCTTCGCCTGCGAGAGGCGGTACCGCGCATCCGCCAACTCCACCTCAGCCCTCATGACCTCAACCTGAGGCACGGTCGCCGCCTCGAAGCGCGCGCGCGCTACGCGCACGTGCTCCGAGGCCTGCCGGACGCTCTCCTCCGCAGCCGCCTCCAGTGCCTTCGCCCGGAGAGCGTTGTAGAAGGACTCCCGCGTCGAAAACAGCACTTGGTCTACCGAATCATCAAAGGCCGCGCGCATTCCCGCCAGCGATTTCTTGGCGGCCTCGATGCCCGACTCAACTCTCCCGCTGGAGAACAGAATCTGCGACAGGCTCAGCGTTGCCGTCTTGCTCTCGCCGCGGCTCACGACCACCTTCTGCGGCCCCCCAGGCGTGGGCACCTCAAGCGACACCTCGGGCCCGAGTCGCATATAGGCGCCCTGCGCCTCGATGGTCGGCAGGGCGTAAGCCCGGCTCGCGTTGACACCCTCTTCCGCCGCCCGGATGCCCTTCTGGGCCGCCACCAGCCCGAGGTTGCGCTGGAGCGCCAGGCGTTCGCAGTCCTGCAAGGTCAGCCTCTGCGGCTCGGCCAACCCGGGGCGCGCCGCCAACAGGAGGGCCGCCACCACCAGCCCAAGGCACCTACTTGGCCGTTTGCTCATCGCTCTCCTCCTCCCCCTCTGCTAGTGACGCCATGAAAGTGCGCATCATAGCATCTATGGCTGCCTGCATTGTCGCCACTTTCACCAGGACGACACCCTTGTGCCCCGGTGGCAGGAAGACAACCAACCGGTCGCCGGGGTTGATGTCGAGCGCCCTGCGTGCTTCAACAGGGATGACTACCTGGCCCCTCTCGCCCACGTGAGTGGACCCCATGAACATGGGCTTGCCGTCTTTTTCAATCACTTCATATCCCTCGCACTAATCCTACCAAATCGCATAGACATACCACATCCTACCCCCTAGGCCAACTCCCTAATCCCTAAGGGAACAGCCCGTGATAGCGACCCATCCAGTAGACAAGCAGGTAGTCCACGCCCGAGTACTGGACCGTGCGGCCGTGATACCCGAGGTAGCCCATCGGCCAGTACTGCCAGGCGAATTCCATCGGCGGCCGCAACTCGATGGGAACGTAGTGCGGCACCATATCCTCCCGCTTGGCCCTTCCGAGCGCCGCCTCCAGCATCACACGCACCTGCGGCGCCAGTTCCCCGCCCTTCTCCGCCAGCAAGACTTCGGTATCACGCAGCCAGTCGGCCACGCGCATCCGGTCGTCCCGATAGAGCAGCAGTTCCGCCTCCGCGCATCGTCCCGCGTTGCTCTCCGGGTTGTTGCTCGCGTACCGGCACAACTCGTAGACATTTCCGTTGCGGTAGACATCTCGATGCAGGAGGCTCTCCAGCAGCACTAGCGCACCGAGCACCTTAGGGTCGCTTTCGTAGAGCACGGCGTGATAGAGGGGAGAGTCGTGGCGGTAGTGCTCGTAGAAGCAGTCCTCCTCTACTGCCGCCTGCTTCAGCGCGTGCCCAAGGAAGAAGTGCGAGCGAGCGTAGTGCTCGAAGGCGCGCTGGAAACGCTCCTCCCCGGTGATCCTCGCGGCTATGCGCAGAACCGTTAGCGCCTGCAAGGGCGCGGCCCAGAAACTACCGTGGAGCGTGTACTCGCCGCCGGGATCCACCGCCATCATGCGATGGTCCAAGATGCTCCCGACGATATCGCCGAAGTCCTTCTTGATGATCTCGCGCTCAGCCTCATGCGCGACCAGGTCGTAGTAGGCGGCGAGGCCGAAGAAGTGGCCGCTCAACTGGTCCCGGCTGATCGTGCCCACATAGTAGCCGTCGTACACCGGCGAGCGACGCCAAGGCAGTCGCGGCTCCCCATGCTCATCGAGGGAGAAGACCTGGCGACGGAACTGCCTGGCCACCACACCCGGCTCGCCCGCGCAGGTTGACAGCAGATGCAGCGCGCCGAACGACTCGCGCGCGTTACTCCTTGCTTCCTCCTCCCCCGTCGCGCCGAAGCGGAACGACTCCGCCCCCAGGTACAAGCCGGTGAGCCAGTCGCCGTCCTCCTGCCACTCGTTCTCCGGCGAGACGACCGGCGCCTCCGTGTTCAGCACGCTGACCACCTGACCTTCGCACAGGTGGTCCCTCCGCAACTGCTCGGTCAGCCTTCTTGCCTTGGCGAGCAGCGGGTCCGCTTTCGCAGCCGGCGAGCGATCTCGCGGCGCCGCAGAGGGCAGGTGGCGGGCCTCTCCCTCTTCACCCCCGGCCCCTAGGCAAGCATCGAAGAGCGCCCGCGCCCGCTCACCGTGTTCCGCGTTCCTCGGATCCATATAGTCGAAGTCGAACGCGAACACCTTCGGCGCCCAGCGCCCAGCCTCGGCAATCTGGCGGGCAACCCTCTCGGGCGATCCGGGCGGCAGGCGCGCGGGGTCGCCGACTGCTGAAGCGCGCGCCACCTCGTAAAGGCCGCACTGCGCCCATAACTGCACCCCGGCCCGGTCGCACTGCGCCCGCAGCGCCTCACCCGCCGCCGAGGCCTGCTCCCAGGTCTGCCGATGCGACCCAATGTCGTCGCGCAGCAGCACCGCATCCGGCGCCACCTGGCTGAGCACCCGCCCCCAGGCCTGCGCCCAGGCCTGCCGCGCGGAAGCCTCCTCCCGCCGGCGGAGCGGGTGGCTGGGATCGGTCTGGTAGTTGCGCCCGGTGATGGGCACCAAACCCCTCCTGATGCTCCAGCACACCAACGCGTCCGCGCGGGCGCGGCGACAGGCTCTGACCGCGCCGGATAGGTAGGTGCGGGCCGTCTCGTCAGGCAGCCCGTCATACTCAGCGGGCACGTAGAAACCCCGAAATGCCGCGTGCCTTCCGCAGTGGAGAGCCAGTTCCTCCACCACCTGCTGATGCCGGGCCAGCGACGCCCACACCGGGTCGTAGTGATACTCCGCCGCCGAACAGCTGGCGTCAGTGCCCAAGAGCACCTGCAGCCCTGCCGCCTCCGCCAACTCCAGCAGCAGGGCTACCGGGTCGTCCACCCGCCGCAGATGGTGCCCCTTCATGCTCTGGCTCTGATACCAGGCCCGGCCGTTGCAGGCCGTCCACTGCAGCACCACAATCTCAATGCCCAGCCGCCTTGCGCCCTCGACGACCTCCCGCCAACGCGCGGTATCCCAGTTCAGCGCCGTGAACGGGTTCAGGAAAAGACCGTGAAACCGCTCCTCCCCTTGCTGTGTCATTCAGTCCTCCCTTTGCGACGCTTTCAGGTACCCTTTGCCCAGTTCCAGCATGCCAATGCGAGCCGGCTCCAAGGTGAGCGAGGCGCTGCCCGCTCGTACGGCTGCAGTCTTGTCGCCACAGTTGAGCGCGAACAGCCGACCGTCTGCCAGCGCAGTCAGGTACAGGTCGGGCGTCTCGGCCTGCAGACGCAGCACCTCCCGCGTGATCGGCAGCAGCCGGTCGCTCTCCGAGAGCAGGCCCCCTGTCTTCTCGCAGTAGCGCTCGAGCCATTCCCCGGCGCCCGAAAACTTGTAGGCAATGCCCTGGCCGTACGTCGCCTCCCGCCACCTGGCCGCGGCCGCCCGGCCTGCGCCGCCCTCGAACAGCGCGCGGAACACAGCATCATCGCCCTCGACAGTGCGCAGCCGGCCGATCGCCTCGGGGTAGACGATGATACCGCCCTGCTCGACCCAGCGCCGCATGGCTTCCAACACCGGCGCCTCTGTCACCTCGCCCCACAGGAACACCAACGCCTTGTACTTCCGCAGCGCCCTGTCCAGAATCATCTGATCGCTCACGAAGTCGAAATCCATGTACCGCCGAAGTTCCTGGGCGCGCGCCAGAAACTCGTTGCCGCGCAAACGGATGGTGGTCTGCGGATAGTAGGCAGCGATTTCCACGAGCGGCCTCTCCTCGCGCACGTAGGTGCCGTTCGCGGCGAAGTTGGCCATCGCTGGCTCGCCGTCGAACAGGTTCCCGTGGTAGTAGTGCAATTGGTGCGCGCCGGAGGCCACCGCGTTGTATATGCGCGCCACCACCCCGCGTTCGTCCACCCCCCCAGCGGGCTCGAAACCGTAGAAGGCCCCGTAGAACTTGCCGGCCGAAGCCACCATTCTGGTCAGACTGAAGTTCAGCCGGTAGTCCGAAGCCTCGTTGGTGATCCGCACTCCCGCCCCATACTTCGCCGCCAATTTGCATTGAAGGCCGAAGTCCGAGCCGTGTTCCGGCGGCGCGTGGCCGCCGGTGCACAGGTAGATCTCCTCCTGCGGGAATGCCTCTCTCGTCGTCGCCAGCCAGAACTCCGCCCAGCGCTGCATTGACCCTATGTACCACTCACACATGTCCAGCCAGGCGCGGTCGCTCGCCGCCTGATCCCTGAGGAACGGCTGCACCTCCGCCCAGGAGCCGTACGCACTCCCCCAGGCGCGGTTCAGCGCCTCAGCGCTGGCGTACTTGCTCTCCAGGAACTTCCTGAAGTCCGCGCGTGCGTACTCGTCGCCGGCCCAGTACCCGGAGTGAGTGTGGTAGGGGCCGTAGACGTTGGCGGTCCAGTCCACGCTGCTGGCCGGATAGATCGCCTCGCCGTAGTTGCCCGTAATGCCTAGCAGCACCGACTCAATGACTCCCATCGGCCGGTAATGCTCCGCGAACGCGCGCACGAACCCCTCCACGTACTTGGGCATGTGCGGGCTCCACAGCGATTGGATGTCGGTGCGCTGGTTGTGCTCCAGGCACACGTAGCCCACGTCCTGCGCCGACCCGTGCAGCCAACTCGGCACCGTGTACGCCGGGCCGGCGATGAGAAACGGCACCCACTTGATGCCGTGCCGCGTCAATTGCTCCACCTGCCCGTCGTAGCGGTCGAAGGAGTACTGCCCCGGCTCGCGCTCGATCTCGCGCCAGCGTACGTATATCTCGTCGCTGGTCACGCCAAGCGCCCGATAGAGCGGCAAGGTCGCCGCCATGGTTTGCAGCAAGCCGGGGATCTCCTCGGGCGCGCCAAACTCGAAGTTGCCGATGGTCAGTTCCATCGTTGAGTCAGGGGGCCGGCCTTGCTCGCGTAGCATCCCGAATCTCGCCTCGCTCCACTGCGCAAACTCCTCCCAACGGCAGGGCCGCGTGTCCACCACCGTGACCATGCTGACGGCCGCCGACCGCGGCCCGTGCAGGCGGAAGTCCATGCCGTAGTTCTGGCGGTTGCGAAAGCCCACGTCGCTCAAGCGGAACACCGCCCGCGCCCAGGTGCCCGTATTCAGCACCATTGCGCCCACAGACTCGCTCGCAGCGCGATAGCGAGCCGCGACCGTATCCGAGGGATCGCTGCTGTCGTATTCCAGCCTCCACGCTCCGAAACCGGCGTCCAGGTATTCGATCACGACATACGCTTCGCCCTTGAGCACGTCCGCAGCCCAGCGGTCGTCAACGTTGAAGTAGAGATAGTGCGAGGGCGGCTCGGTGCCCTCCTTAATGCGCACGGCCTCGCGGTCGCCGAGGGCCACGAACTCCACCTGGCCATCGCCCTCGTTGGCAGTCCTCAAGCCGCCGACCAACTTCCCGCCGACAACGAAGGCCTGCTGCTTCTGAGGCTGCGCCATGGCCACCCCACAGAGCAGGCACGCCGCCGCCATTACCAGCAATCCCTTGCTGCCCATACTGGTCCGTTCGCTCCTTCGTGCGCCCATTCGCCTACCCGCGCGTTTCCGGTTCCATCATCGAGCGGAGAGCCGCCACGCGCTCTTCGATGGGCGGGTGTGTATCGAAGAGCAACGCAAGGCGGCCATGGGCCGGGTGGCCCTTGAGCGGGCTGACGATGTAGAGGTGAGCGGTGGCCTTATTGGCGGCCTCCAGTGGCTCCTCATCGGCGTCCAGTTTCTCCAGCGCGCGCGCCAAGCCCTCCGGGTAGCGGGTGAGCAAGGCGCCGTCAGCGTCCGCGAGGAACTCCCTTCGCCGAGAGATCGCCAAGCGGAGCAGCGTCGCCGCCAGCGGAGCCAGTATCGCGAGCACCAGCGCCATGACCAGCAGTATCACCTGCGCCTGCCCGCCGCCTCGCTCCCGGCGGCGCCCCGCCCCGCCCCAGAACGTCCAGCGCAGGAACAGGTCGCTAACCAGCACGACCATTCCGGCCAGGATGACCGCAATGGTCATCAGCCGGATGTCGTAGTTCTTGACGTGCGACATCTCATGCGCCACCACACCCTCCAGTTCCACCTTCTGCAACTTGTCGAGCAGCCCCCGCGTGGCCACGATAGCCGAGTGCTGCGGATCGCGGCCGGTGGCAAAGGCGTTGGGCGCTGAGTCCTCGATGACGTAAACGGCGGGAGTGGGCAAGCCGGCGGCGATGGCCGTGTTCTCGACAAGATTGTAGAAGTCGGGCTCCTCCGCCTTGGTCACCGGCCGCGCGCCGCTGAGCGCCAGCGTCAGGCGGTCGCTATGGTAGTAACCGTAGAGGTTGACGGCCACCGCCAGCGCAAAGCCGATGAACACCACCTCCCAGCCCCAGCGCGTGGCCTCGCCGATGGCGTAAGCCAGCGCCATCAGCAGCAGCGAGAACACGAGCATCAGGAGCCAGGTGCGCCTCACGTTCTGCGCGATACGGTTGTACATACCTCTCCCGTGCGCCTCCTAACGGCTGAAGTCAACCTTCACCGGCTCGCGCGCCTGCGGCTCCTCGATCTCGAACATGTCGCGCTTCCGGAACCCAAACGCCCCGGCGATGATGCTGGAGGGGAAGACGTCCACGCGGATGTTCAGGTCCCGCACCATGGAGTTGTAGAAGCGCCGCGCGGCCTGAATCTTGTCCTCGGTGTCCGTCAGGTCCCGCTGCATCTGCATGAAGTTCTCGCTCGCCCGCAGTTGCGGGTAGTTCTCCGCCACCGCAAACAGCGTGCGCAGCGTGGCGGTCAGCATGTTCTCCGCCTGGGCCTGCTCCTGCACCGTCTTCGCGCCGATGGCCGCGGCCCGCGCCTCCGTCACTTTCTCGAAGGTCTCGCGCTCGTGCGCCGCGTAGCCCTTGACCGTCTCCACCAAGTTCGGGATCAGGTCATAGCGCCGCCGCAGTTGCACGTCTATGTCCGACCAGGCCTCCTCGCAACGCGTCCGCAGAATCACCAGCCGGTTGTACATGCCGATGATCACAATGACGACCACCACCACCAACCCCACCGCAATCCCAACACCAATCATCACCGACCACCTTCCTTCGTCTGCCTACTGCTGAGGTCCTCCCGCTTCCCCCGCGCTGCGCGGGCGTAGCCTCAATGCCTACCCGTGCCGGCACGGGAGTCCTGCAACGCGCGCAGCACTGCCTCGGTCACCTTGGACACCAGCGCGGCGTCGGTGACCGCGCGCCGGCCGCCGACGTCGCAGCCACCGCACAACTCGCACAGCGGCGTGGGCTCCCGGCAGCGGTCCGCGCAGCCGAAGATGTCAATCTTGCGGCACGCCTCGGCGTACACCCCTTCGCGCGCCGCCTGCGAGACGAGCGTGAACTTCTCTCGCCCCTCCGCTCCCTTCAGCAACTCCCACACCGCGCGGGTCCCGGCGTTCGACAGGTCAGCGTAGATGTTGATCTTGTGAATCCCCAGGCTGATGGCCCGCTGGTAGTCCTCCTGCGAAAGGCCCGACCCACCGTGCAGCACCAGCGGGATCCCGGTGGCGTCGCGCAAGCGCCGCAGCCGGTCGAAGTCCAGCCGCGGCTCGCCCTTGTACGCCCCGTGCACGTTCCCAATGGACACCGCCAGCGCGTCCACGCCGGTCCGCCGCACGAACTCGCGAGCCTCCTCCGGGTCGGTGAAGAAGCGCTCCTCCGCCGCGGTGCCCGCCATGCCCCCCTCCTCGCCGCCCACATGGCCCAACTCGGCCTCCACCGTAATGCCGGCGCTGTGGCACATCTCCACCACTTTGGAGACCAGGGCTACGTTCTCCTCGAACGGCTTGTCCGAGCCGTCGAACATGATGCTGGTGAACCCGCAGCGCAGCGCCCGCACCACCGCGTTGAAGTCCACCCCGTGGTCCAGATGCACCGCCACCGGCACGTTCGCCTGCGCCACTATCTTGTGAATCGCCGGGCTGATCAGTTCCATGTCCACCCAGGGGAAGTGCACCTGGGCAATCGCCAGAATCAGCGGCGAGCGCCTGTCCTCTGCGGCTTCCACGAACGCCTGCAGCCATTCCAGATTGACCAGATCGAAGGCCGGCACCGCGTAGCCGTCGCGCTGGGCCCACGCAAGCAGGTCACCCATCGGCACTAATGGCATGCCGCCACCGCCTCCTTTCTCAGCAGCCGATACGCCTCCCGGGAAACGACGACCTCTTCATCAGTCGGCACCACCCAGATGGCCACCGGCGATCCCGCCCTGGAGACACACCCCTCGCCCTCGACCGCCTGGTTCCGCCCCGCATCAAGCAGGATGCCGAAGCGCTCCAACCCGTCGCAGACCTGGCGGCGCAGCGCGTAGCTCTTCTCTCCGATGCCGCCCGTGAAGACGAGCGCGTCCAGCGCCGGTACGAGAATCAGGAACTGCCCTATGTACTTGCGCACGTGATAGACGAACACCTTGAGCGCAAGGTCGGCGCGTCCGTTCCCTTCGGCTGCGGCGCGCTCCAGGTCGCGCACATCGCCGCTCACTCCCGAAATGCCGAGCAGCCCCCCCCTGAGCACCAGCGCGCCCATGACCTGCTGGTACGAAAGACCTTCCTGCTCCATGACATAGGGCACTACCGCCGGGTCAAAGTCGCCGGGGCGAGTGGACATTATCGTGCCCGACTGCGGCGTCAGCCCGCTGGAGATGTCCACCGACTCGCCGTTCCGCACCGCGCACACGCTCGTGCCGCTTCCCAGATGGCAAGAGATCAGGCTCACGTCCTCCACCGGCTTCCGCAGCAGGCTCGCCATCCGCTCGGTCACGTAGCGGTGTGAGCAACTGTGAAAGCCGAACTTGCGCGCGCCGTGGCGCTCGCACCACTCGAAGGGAATGCCGTAAAGATATGCCTCCGGCGGCACCGTGACGTGGAAGCCGGTCTCGAACACTCCCACTTGCGGGACGCCGGGCAGCAGCCCCTCGCAGATCTCCACCGCCCGCAGGCTCGGCGGGTTGTGCAGAGGCACCAACTCGGTGACCGACCGCATGGCCTGCTTCACCGCGCCGGTGATCAGACAGGGGGCGCGGTACTCGACCCCTCCGTGAGCCAGTTTGTGCGCTACCGCGTCGGGCGGCCAATGGTCACAGCAACCGCCTGCCGCCTTGTCAAAGGCCAGCGAGATCGCTTGCTCGTAGTCCGCATTAGGACACGGATAGGTTGCGCGCTCGCCACCGGCGTCAACGTGAGTCAACGCCGCTTGCTCCGTGCGCAGTCGGTCCACCAGGCCGGCGCAGCGGACCTCTTCCTCGGGCATGTCCAGTACTTTGTACTTGAACGTCGCGCCGCCGCAGTTCAAAGCCAGCACGCGCAGCCGGCTCATCGCTCCACGCTCCCCCCCGCGCGCGTCAAGGCGATGCGCGCGGCGCTCTGCTCCGCCTGTTTCTTCGAGGCGCCCCGGCCGGTGCCCATCAACTCCCCGTCCACGTATACCTCGGCGGTGAAGACCTTCGAATGGTCCGGCCCCTCCTCGTCCACTATGCGGTAGACCGGCAGCGCTCGCTTCTCGCACTGCGCCCAAACCTGCAACCGGGACTTGTAGTCCTCTGCGTAAGCGTCGTCCTCCACCACCTGCTCCAGCCGCTCGCGCAGATGATGGCAGACGACCCGCTTCGCTTCCTCCCAGCCTCCATCGGTATAGACCGCCCCCGCGACCGCCTCGAACGCACCGGCGAGCACCGAGGGCAGATACTGGACCCCGCCCAGCCGCTCAGCCCTGCCGACCTGCAGGTGTTCAGCGAGCAGGAGCCTCTTGCCGACGCTCGCCAGGGCGTGCTGGTTCACCACTGCCGCGCGCAACTTGGTCAGTTCGCCCTCGGTGCGCTCGGGGCAGTTGCTCACCAGCCAATCCGCGACTGCCAGAGCCACCACCGCATCACCGAGGAACTCCAACACCTCGTTGGAGGGGCCCGCCGCCGGCATCTCCTCCGCGAAGGAGGAGTGCGAAAGCGCCTCATCAAGCAGGTCGGGGCTCTTGAACTCGTATCCGATGAGTCGCTCCAGTTCGCGCATTGCGCGGAGTATAGCACCGGCCTGCGCGAGCCACCAACCCTACCAGGGCAGCCTCTGCGGCCTCAGCACTACGTCCTCGACGCGCCCCCGCCAGTGCTCCAACTCGCCCCTCTCGCAGACCAGAAAGAGGTCGCCTATCTCCTCCAGTCCCACCTCGAGCCGCAAGCCCTGGTCGGAGCCGCACGGCCTGTCCATGAGCGGACGCCAACGCTCTGCCTCGAACTCGCCTAGTTCCGCCACCGGCTCTCGCCAGTGCGTCCGCGACCACAAGCACAGCCGGCCGGGACCGAGTAGCACAGCGAGCAAGGCCCGGCTGCTGCGCACATCGCGTCCATCGAGCGCGACGACGAAGTAGTGGGCGCTCGCCTCGCACAGCGGCTCGCCATGGACACGCACAAGGCCGTCCGCCTCGGCCGCGACCACGCCTTTGCCTTCAAGAACTGCCCCCGCCGGCTTCTTGGCCGCTACCATCGCTTCCAGCGCGCCTTCCGGCCCGAAGGCAACCGTCTTGGCGTCACCCGTATTCAACACGATGTGCGCCTCCCGCTTCCCCCCCAGGAGCCGGAAGACATGCACCTCCACACTGTCCGGCTCCACCTCGAGCGGTCGCACCCCCGCCGCCACGAATCGCCGGTACTGGTCCCGCAACTTGCCGGCATCATACTCGGGCAGCAACTCCGGCGGTTCGGGCAAGAACCAGACCAATCCCTGACCGACCCGACGGACGTAGGCCCGCCCTTCCAACCTAGTCCCTTCCTTTGCTTCGACCACACGCGGCCCCTGCGGCACTTGTCCCTCAACGCTGCCAGGCTGGGCCTCCGCCATGACGCCGCACAAGTCCTCCAGCCGCCGCCCGCGCGTGCGCCGCCGCTGCCCGTCGTAAGAGATGTCGCCTGACAGGTAGAGACGGCCGCCCTGCGCGATCCAGCGGCTCAAGTGCTCAAACGTCTCGTCGGAAATGGTATATGGCACCGGGAACACCGCCGCCACGGTGCTCGCGTCCAGTGTCGCCGCGTCTGCCTCATTGATCACCTCGAACGGCACGTGCAGTTCCAGCAGCGCCCGTTCGCTCCTCCACACCGCTTGCGTCACCGCCTCGGCCCCCGCGCCCAGCCGATGCGTGTCCGGCACGATCACCACCGTGGTCCCGGGCCGATACTCGGGTCGGATCGCCCGGAAGAAGAGCGACGCCGCGCGGTAGGCCTTCGCCACCGGCTTGGGCACGCCGTCGCCTGGATATAGCAGCCCCCAGGGGAAGACGAACTCCTGGTTGTCCTTCCAGCACCAGTTGTGCACCTTCGCGCCGCCCATGCCGAACGCGTAATGAGTCACTGCGAGAAAGAGGTCCGCCTGCTGCTCTGGCGTCCGCGCTATGTGGTAGGCGCTCCCGTACTGCCACGCGGGATGCGTCTTGGCGCCGAACTCGCCCACCGAGAGGCCGCGGCCGGTCCGCTGCCCGGATGCGAATCCCAAGGCGAGAGGCAACGTCACCAGGTCCCGCCCCGGGAGGTCGAAGAAGCCAATGTTGGCCATGCTCCGGCCACCCGCCCCCAGGCGCACGTCCACTCCCCCATAGGGACGCTGATAGAACTCCAGCCCCGTCATCGCATGAGGATCAGCGGCGCTCACCGCATCAGCCAGTCGCCCCTCCCAACGCCTCATCAGCCAGACCTGGAAACGGCAGAAGTCCGCATACGCCACGTCGTGCCAGCCCGTGGCCTTGGTCGGCAGCCGCGGCTCAGGCCAGGACTCGCCCTCGGCCCGCGGACCCCACGCGGCACGCCACGAGGCCTCGTCCCCGTACCGCTCCCGCAGGAACGCCGGCCACAGCGACGAGGCCGCGGCCGAAGTCGGTTCCAGGCGAACGTCTCCGTTAAGATAGTAGATGACGTTCCCGAGGCCGCTCAGCCGCCGCGCGAACTCAGCGGCGTAAGCCTCCTGTCGCCGTAGTTCCTCCTCATCAGCGGCGGCGTCAAAGGCGATGAACAACCCCGGGAAGAAGACGAGCCCGTGACGCGCGGCTAGCAGGGTCAACGCCTCGTAGGTCCGCCACAACCGCTCAGGCAAAACATAGGGCTCTCCGTACGATGTAGGGTTCACTCCCAGATTCTCGTAGAGCCCTAAGCCGAGCGACCGCATTGCGGCCATCTCGTTGTCCCAGACCCGCGCGTGCTCCATCGCGTTGTCGAACACGCTGCCGAAGAAATCGGTGCCGCTGATCAGGCTCGGCACGCCGCCCACGCGAAGGTAGTTGCGCACCATCCTGACCTTGGCCGCCGACTCACCTTCCTGCGGGCCGCGCACCACGAACCCACTCTCGCATTCGTCCAGCGCCCCCTCCGAGTCGCAGAGCGTCGCCCTCAACTTGCACAGCGGCATGCCCTCCGGGGCCCGGCATTCGCCCTTAACCTCACGCTGCTCGCCAGGCTGAAGACTCACCGGCTCTGCGCCACTCTCCCCCGCCCAGCCTGGAGCACTGACCTCAAATCGCACCTGCCCCTCGAAAGGCCATGGGCCCTGGTTGGCCAGCCGCACGCTGTAGCGCAAGATCTCGCCCGCGCCGTAGCACGCAAACTCCGGCGTCAGGCCGTGCAGGAACACCTTCCGCTGCAACTGGGCAACCATTCCGGGCAGCCAACGCAGCAGCGAGGACTCGCCAGGCGCAAAAAGGTCGCGGTTCGAGGCGCCCAAGATCGCCCAGGCCGAACCCGCGTATGGGCCGGCGAGGTTGTAGATGAGGCTGCCGACGGACCCACGCGGCCTGCCGTACTTGTCCAGCCCGACCAGCAGGGGCACCCGGCGCCGCTCACCCCAGCCCAGCACTGCGGAGGCGCCCCATCCCTCCAGCGGCGCCTCGATTGCGAAGTCCTTGGACAGCAGGTGTTGGCCCTCGGCCGCGACCGCGCGAGTCACGTTGGAGAGCCTGTAGTCGGCGTCGAACACCCCGATCTGCTCCGGTTCCACACCCAAGCCGTCGCCTGGCTCCCCAAAGTGCGTATTGATGCGCACGGGCCGGACCAGCCGCAGACTCACTTCGTCGAACCACACCCTCCCCACGGCGTGGTAGATCCCGCACTTGACCTCTACGCGAGCCGCCTCCGGCTTGATGCGCACTTTGAAGCGATACTCACGCCAGTCGGTGTCATCCCACGTGTGGACCAGATCGGCCCAGGCGACCAAGTCTCCGCTTTCGTCCCACTGATACAGCGCGAAGTAACCGTACCCGGGGCCGGCAACGCCCTCAGAGCTGACCGCCACGCGCCCCTCGACCAGTTCCCCGCGCGGTGGCTCGCGCAGTTCCTGATGCCACTCGGCGCTCCCTTCGCCGACTCCTCCTAGCGAGACACACGCCGAACGTCGGCCACGGTAAGGGTCCTGTGAATCCAAAGTGCAGTTGGCTGTGTCGGTGCACGACCATGCGCCCGCGGTCGCAAAGCCCCCGTCCGCCACGAGTTCGGGCCCCCCCGCCTCCGTCTCGCCGACCCGCACCCACTGCCCCCCCCGTTTCACTACAGGGCAGTCAAAGGCATAACCCCCGGTTGCCAGGAACGACCCGCCCTGCCGGAGAAACGCGCGCAAGTTGTCAACCGCATCAGCCGGGAAGGTCGCGCCGTAAGGCAGTATCAGAACAGCAAAGTTGGCGGTGTTGAGGTGCGCAGGATCAGCCAGAGCCGCGGCATCCAGCAGGGCTACCTCATAGCCCGCGCCGCGCAGCGTCTCGGCAAGCACCTCGGGCCTCGAGGCCCCCCCCACGACCGGTAGGTCATCGCACAAGATCGCAACCGGCCGCCCAGGTGCCGCCCCGGCAAGCGCAGGCGCCACGCCGCACAAGACGATCACCACTGCGGCGCCCCCAGCAGCCCAGCACCCCCGCCGCATCCTGCTCCCATGTCCCCAGGCTCGCGAGAGCGCAGCCAACTTCACTTGGCCTCGAGAACCTCGATCTCCATGCGGCCGATGTAGGCCCCGATCGTGAACAAGTCGGTCAGGTCGCCCTCGGTCAACTTGATGTGCGTCGCATCCGCGTACAGAGACTCAATGGTCGGGTCCACGGCTACCCACTCGCCGAGATACGATTCAGCCCACGCATGGTAGTAGAAGCCGTCGCGCCAGTAGCACAGGCCGCCCGCGAGCCGCGTCGGCAATCCCGCTGCGCGCGCCAGAGCCGTGTAAAGCGCCGCATAGTCCCGACATACGCCCGAGCGCGTCGCCAGCACGTCGGTTGCCGCCCTCACCACACCCATGTCGCCCCGCGGCCGCAGATTCTGGTTCACCCAGGTGGCGATCTCCCGCGCTACCCGGGCCGAGTCCTTCTCCTGGCCCACAATCGAGCGCGCCAACGAGACGATCTCCTCCGAGGCCGAGTTGATGTAGTTGGTGCTCTGCAGGTATGGCTTCAGCGTCTCCTCCTCGAAGGGCAGGGAAGGCCCGCTGTCCGGAAGCGCCTTTGCCTTCACCTCGAGCACCAGTTCCTTGTCGTTCCGCGAGACCACCCGCTGTCGGCCGTTGGGGAGCGACCGCATCTCGCCCAGGCCGCTTATCCTCACCCGGAGCAGCGAAAGCCCGCGCGGATTGCTGATGGGCTCCGCGGTGCGCACCCTCGCGACGCTGGCCAGATCGGGCGCGGGCGCGTACTCCCGCGTCTCGCCTTGCAGCGCCACCTCCTTCGGCTCCCGCACCATCGTCAGCCCCATCGCATGCGCCATCTTGATCACCTCGCCCTCCTCATCCGCCCAACTGGTCAGCGCCATGCTGTCCGTCTTCAACTCGATCGCAAGCGCCTTCACTTGCTTGCCCTGGTACTCAGTCTCCTCCCACTTCAGCGCCTTCAGGGCGCCCGCCTCGATGGCAAGCGTCAGCGGGTTAAAGTAGTGGAACTTCTGCTCCTCTCCCGGCTGCAAATCCCGCGCGCGGCTCGACAACTCTGGGTCCGCGTCCAGCCCCACGCCCTCGGGAATAGGAACGACGCGGTCGGAGGTCTCGTCGCCGCTCGTGACTTGACACCGCACCTCCTCGGGCTTGAACTCCGCCACCACCCGCATGGAACGGCCTCCAGAGGTGACCAGCGTGTCCAGGTGCTTGGGCGCCAGGTCCGGCCCGGCCTGCTCCAGACTCACGACTTCGGTCTGCATCTGCTGGCCTAGGATCGAGACGTTGATGCGCGACTCGCTCAGGATGCGAAAGCCCCCCCGCCGGGACTCCTTGTCCTGTTCGACGTTGATGTGGCTGAAGCCGACCTTGTAGCCCAACAAGTAGATGCCCATCCAGTATTCTCCGCAAATCTCCTCGGGGGAGACCACCCGGCTTCGCGCGCTACAGCCCACGCTGAACAAGAGCAGTAGCGATGCCATTCCTGCCGTGCTCTTCTGTCGCATGGCCCACCTCAGGAATGAGATGATGCAGGCGACACTGACCCGTAGGGCCCGGCTCATCTACCCCAGCCCCCGTTGCGGCGCGCGGGCCGTTGTGCCGCCTCGGCTATCTCGTGCACCTCTTCGGCGTTGCAAGACGGAGCCAACTCGTAGGCCGTGCTGCCCAGGGTCCACACTTTCTATCCTATTGCGCGACTTGCAGGCATTGTAGGCCTGCGGCACCGGGGATACAACTGCGCGGCGGCGCAACGCTTCAGGGGGAGCGAGTATGCGCAGCGTGCAGCATCGCGCAAGGCGTGGTATACAATTACCTCACCAGCCGGGGGCGTGCTACGCGGCTCTTGACCGCACCGCGGCGAGCCAAGTCCCACTCTCATCAAAACCGACTCCCTCAATGTCCGCCCCTGACTTCCGAACCGCCTCCTCCAGCCCGGGCAAAGGTCTCAACAGCAACCGAATCTGGCCATTCTGCTCATCGTAAACGACCTGTCTGACGACTAAGTGAACAGCTTCGATTTGCCCCTGAGGAGTAAGCTTCCCAAGGAGGGTGTTGAATTCGCGAAGCGCGTCTCTTACTGCCTCTGTTTCCACGACTCGACCGTCCGTGGCCACCATCTGTCCGTCCAGTTCACTTAGCTGTGTCTGAAGCTGCTCCTCTTCTTCCTCGAGCTCTTGCAGCCTCTGTAACGGAAAGGAGGTTCTTGCGTTGTCGCCTTCTTGCTCTAGGACGCTCAATAGCCGACGAGCCTTCTTCTCCACGCGCCGAAGGGAAGTCTCTACGTCGGCCCTCTCCTTCCGGAGCTTGGGCAAGGCGTCCCGGCTAGCTGACTGCGCCCTGTCCGCCATCTCCTGTAGCAATTCGTCGTGTTCGGCAAGTACGCTCAACCGCTCGATGACAATGTCCTCTAGAGCTCGAGCAGGCACACTCCTCACTGGGCAGGCACTCTTGTCCAAGTGATCTACGGAGGTGCACTTGTAGTAGAAGTACTTCCTGCCTTTAGAGTACGCGAAGTTGGGAGTCATGTGACTGCCGCAGGCTGCGCAGATCACGAGCCCCCCCAATAGGAAGTTGTGTTTGTTCTGAGACGGCGACGTTCGCCTAGTTCCGTTCCGATCTAGGTGCCTCTGCGCTCTGGCGAAAGCTTTCGGGTTGACTATGGGTGTGTGGTTGCCATCATACAGTTGGCCATCGTGCCTCAACTTGCCTACGTAGATAGGGTTGCGAAGTAGCGCAGCCACATTGGTCTTGGTGAACTTGTGGCCGCCCTTGGAGTTTCCTGCTCTCGTAGTCCGCTCTTTGGTGCGCCAGGCTCGCCCATTGAGCACCCGCGCCGTGCGACTGAGTGACCTTTCCTTCAAGTAGATGTCAAAGACCTCGCGGACCCGCTCAGCCTCTGCTTCATTCACCACAAGAAGGCAGGGGTCGGAGCCTCTGTCGTAGCCAAGCATCGGGTTCCCGCCAGGCCACCTTCCCTTCTTCACCGAGGCAGTACGCTTTTCCTTCGCCCGTACCCGTGCCATCTCACGCTCCATCTCAGCGAACGTCATCATGATGTTGCGGAAAGCTTTGCCCACGGGCGTAGAAACATCGATGTGTTCCGTGGCAGAGGCGAGCGTTACTCCGAGGCGGGTGAAAAGATCGGCTAGGTTGAGAAAGTCAGAAAGGGATCTGCAAATCCGGTCAAACTTGTGAACAACTACTGCTGCGAACTCGCCTTCCTTGACCCGGCGAAGCAACTCCTGGAATCGAGGCCGCTGGAGCGTCCCGCCGCTATGCCCCTCGTCCACAAAGACCTCGGGGGACTGGTCCCACCCATCCGGTTTCCGAAGATGAATGTAGGATCGGCAGGAGTCGACCTGGTGATCGATGCTGGTGTACCCGGGCTTGTCCTGGTCTGCCACTGAGAGCCGAGCGTATATGGCCACTCGGCTTGAAGGAGACGGATTCTTGCTCCTCTTTGCGCTGGACCGGTTGGCTTTGGGCATCTTTCGAGCCTCGCGCGGAGAGGATGGCTCGTGAGCGTATGGGCTGCCTCTTGCCAGTCTCGCGTAGGATATTCGCCGACCGGGTCCACCCACTCACCGGACTGTCGGCGGCCCTAGGGCCGGCAGAAGTCACGTAAATCGTTGTGGAGGGCGGTGAGAACTGACATCGCGTATGGCCTCGCCCTGCCGCGAGTTTGAAATCCTAATGGCTCCTAACGTAGACTAGGCCGAAAGGGGTGGGGCAACGTCGTGTTTAGGCGTGGTTCGCCCTACCGTCATCGGAAGGAGCACACTGACATGGGTATCGTTGATCTCAACACGGGGGAGGAAGTCTGTCTCGGGGTTGATGAACTGAAGAAGACGGCCAGGACTATGCGGGCAGCGGCCATTACTGCCATTCACGCCGCCTCTTCCGGACATCCGGGGGGCTCCCTGTCGGTCATGGATATTGCCTGCGCCCTTTATTGCAACGTCGCGCGCCACGCTCCCGAGAAGCCGGATTGGGAGGAAAGAGACAGGATCGTTTTCTCGGCGGGGCACAAGGCGCCAGCCATCTATGCCGCCCTGGCAGCCACCGGGTACTATTCGATACAAGACACAATGAGCCTGCGCCGCTACGGAAGCAGGTTTCAAGGCCACCCGGACCGCCTAAAGACGACGGGCATAGAAGCCTCCACTGGCTCTCTTGGTCAGGGCCTGGGGATAGCCGTTGGAATGGCTCTCGCCAGCCGTGTGGGTGGAAAGGGTGACCACATGGTGTACTGCGTCATGGGCGACGGCGAGCAGCAGGAGGGCAGCATTTGGGAGGCGGTCATGGCTGCGGGGCATTACAAGCTAGACAACCTATGTGCCGTAGTGGACAAGAACCGCCTCCAGATTGATGGGTGGGTAGCGGAAGTCATGGACATTGACCCTTTGGAGGACAAGTATCGAGCGTTCCGCTGGCATGTAATCAGAATTGATGGGCACGACATGGAGCAAATCCTGGCTGCCTTCGAAGAAGCAAAGAATACTAAAGGGAAACCGACCGTTATCATCGCCGACACGGTGAAGGGCAAGGGCGTCTCGTATATGGAGAATCAGGCGCAGTGGCACGGCGCATCTACCAAAACCAGGGAGGAACTGGACCAGGCCCTCCAGGACCTCGGGGACCCGGGGTTTTCCAAGGATGTCGTGGACGGCTACATTCGCTATTCGGAGGAATTCGCCGAGCGCTCAGCGAGTGTGGCTGAGGAGACTGTGCCCAAGTTCCAGCGGGATGACTATTGGTGGAACAGCGGTTCCACAATGAAGACGGAGATGGACGCTACGCGGATGGGGTTTGGCAGGGCTCTGGAGGCGATAGGCGATGACCCTCGCATCGTTTGCATCCACGCTGACATCTCCGGCTCGATCCGCATCACCGGTTTTGAAGAGAATCACGAGGAACGCCTAAACCGGGTCATCAGCGCCGGAATTGCGGAGGCGGACATGATGTTGATGGCTGCGGGATTGGCCCTTGAGGGCTTCATCCCGATCACAGGGACATACGGTGTCTTTGCCGCCGGCCGCTGCTGGGACCAAATCCGCACCAGCGTCTGCTATAACAACTTGAATGTAAAGATCGCCGGCGCACATGGCGGCATCTCGGTGGGGCCAGACGGTGCCACCCACCAGTCCCTGGAGGAGATTAGCCTCATGGTGACCCTGCCGAACATGACTTTCGTCGCCCCATGTGACGCCATCGAGACTGAGCGCGCTTCGAAGGCCGCCATCCTCGACGTGGTCGGCCCTGCATACATCCGGTACGCACGTGAAGCTACCCCGGTAGTCACTACTCCCGACACACCGTTCGAACTCGGCAAGGCAAACGTCATCCGTTTCCGCAACGAGGCTGAGAAGTTCGTGGCCGCCTTTGAGACTGTCTTTGCCCACGAGTACGAAGACGAGGGCGAGGATATCGCCATCATAGCCTGCGGACCGATGGTTCCTGAGGCGATGCGGGCCGCTTGGATCCTGAAAAGCGACTTCGACATCGAGACCCGGGTCTTGAACCTGCACACTCTCAAACCGCTGGATGAGGAAGCCATCAGTGCCGCTGCTCATACCTGTAGGGGCATCGTGACCGCCGAGGAACACCAGGCCGGAGCGGTAGGGGATCTCGTTGCCGGTGCAGTAACGCGCGCTGTCGCCTCGGGCGAACCGTGTATTGTCGAGCAGATTGGTGTTTGCGGGTTCGGGCACTCTGGCGACCCCTGGCTCCTTATGAAGTCATTTGGCCTTACCGCTGAGTTCATCGCTCAGCGCTGCCTGATGGTCCTTGACCGCAAGGGCTCGCCGAAAGTCAAGGACTGGCAGCACGTGGTGAAGGCCTAGGCGGGCCGAGGGCCCGCCGTAGGCTTCCCGCAGTCCGTCCGCCTCGGCTGGAATCCTGCCGAGATTCGGGGGCAAAGGGCAGCGTCGAGCCGCACGAGGGGCGCCAGAATGGCCCTTTCGGCGGGAACTTGTGCTCCTCCCCGCCGTTTATCACAATGTCAATCTGACAACTCAAGAAAGGGCGGCGGTGAAGTGCATGTCCGGGCCACGTTTCTCCACTCGCGCCGAGTACGGGCTGCGAGCCCTTATTGATCTCGCCGCTCACCCGCAGGCGGCGCCCGTTCGGGCCGGAGACCTGGCCGCGCGGCAGGCCGTCCCCGTTCACTACCTTGAGCAACTGCTTTCCTTCCTGCGCCAGGCCGGCCTGGTGCGCAGCGTCAGGGGGGCGCGCGGGGGTTTTGCACTCGCCCGGCCGGCTGGCGACATCACCCTCCTGGAGGCCCTGACCGCTCTCGAGGGTGACCCGCTTCTTGCCCAATGCCTGGAGTCCACGGCGAAGGCGAACTGCCCAAAGGCCGGTGCCTGCGCCTTGCGCGCAGTCTGGGAGGACCTCACTGGGCTGCTCAAAGACAGGCTTGGCTCACTCTCACTTGAGCAGGTGTGCCAGGAGCAACTCCGGCTGGAGCGCGAAGTGCAGCCCGTCTACTACATCTGAAACGGGGGAGTCACAGCCGACCTCATGAATACGCCACTGCAAGACTACCTCGCTCAGGTGAAGCAGCAGGTCGAAGCGATGCTCGACACGCTCGTGCCCGGGGAGAACGAGCCCCCCGTCGAGCTGCACCGCGCCGTCCGTCACTCGCTGTTCGCTGGCGGCAAGCGCCTCCGCCCCGCTCTGGTGATCGCCGCCGCTGAGGCCTGCGGTGGCGACCGGCGCCTGGCCATGCCCGTGGCCTGCGCCCTCGAGATGGTCCACACCTCGTCCGAAATGCACGACGATCTGCCCTGCCTGGACAATGCCGACACGCGCCGAGGCAAGCCGGCCTGCCACCGACTCTTCGGCGAGGCAGTGGCGCTGCTGGCGGGAGATTGGCTGATGACGGTCCCCTTCCAGATCGTGGCCCAGTGCGGCCTGCGCGGCGACCTTTCGACGGAGGCAACCTTGGGAATCATCGGTGAGATTGGGCTGGCGCTCGGCTCGGCGGGGATGATCGCCGGGCAAGTGGTGGACCTTTTGCAGGAGGGCCAACCTGCCGACGACCAGATAGTGGACTACCTCTACGCCCACAAGACCGGGGCCCTGATAACCGCGTCGGTGCGCTGCGGCGGCCTGGTCGCCGGCGGAACCGCGCAACAGATGGAGGCCTTGACCGAGTACGGCCAAGCGCTGGGCCGCGCCTTCCAGATCGCCGATGACCTGTTGGACGTGACCGCCACGGAGGAGGAACTGGGCAAGCCTGTGGGTAGTGATGCCCGTCACCTCAAGGCAACTTATGTGGCTCTCCATGGGCTTGAGGCCGCCCGCGCCGAAGCCAGGCGCCTGGCGGAGGGTGCTCAGGCGGCACTGCGTCCATGGTGTCCGCATTTCCCACTGATCCCGCTAGCGGAGTACGCTGTGACCCGCACCTACTAGGGTGGTGACTGACGTGTTCAAACGGCTGCGCAAAGAGATAGAGGTAATCTTCGAGAAGGACCCCGCAGCGCGCAGCGTGCTGGAGATCGTGCTCTGCTACGCCGGGTTCCACGCCATCATCGCCCACCGTATTGCGCACTGGCTGTGGCGGCACAACATGCGCACGCTCGCCCGGTTCATCTCCAACTTGTCCCGCATGTGGACGGGCATCGAGATTCATCCGGGCGCCAGCATCGGCGAACGCTTCTTCATTGACCACGGCACCGGCGTCGTCATCGGCGAAACCACCGAGATCGGCGACGACGTCCTCCTGTACCAGGGCGTCACCCTCGGCGGCACGGGCAAGGAGAAGGGCAAGCGGCACCCCACCCTACTCAACAACATCGTCGTCGGCACCGGCGCCAAGGTGCTCGGCAACATCACCATCGGCGATAACGTCAAGATCGGCGCCAATGCCGTCGTCCTCAAGGACGTGCCGGACAACTCCACCGTGGTCGGTGTCCCCGGCCGGGTCGTCATGCAGAACGGCGTGCGCGTCGCGCCACCGGTCGCCGACCTCGAACACGGCCGGCTGCCCGACCCCATAGCCGACGCCCTGCAGTCCATGCAAGAGCAGATAGGCCGGCTGACACAAGAAGTGGAAGCCTTGCGCAACGGCGCCCTCACCGTCTCCGCTCAGCCGCCCTGCGAGACACCGACGCCCAGCGCCGCCGCCACGCGCTCGCGCGGCAAGGGCGAGGGAGGCCAAGGCAAGTGACGCCGTCCGCCTTTGTGGGAGGGATGATGCATGGCCGCTATAGCAAAGGACGTGACTGAACTCGTAGGCAACACTCCGCTCGTTCGTCTCAACAAGGTGACCAAAGGTTGCGTCGCGGAAGTGGTGGCCAAGTGCGAGTTCCTCAACCCCTGTAGCAGCATCAAGGACCGTATCGGCGTAAGCATGATCGAAGACGGCGAGCGCCGCGGCCTGATCAAGAAGGACACCATCATCGTCGAGCCCACCAGCGGCAACACCGGCATCGCGCTCGCCTTCGTGTGCGCGACTCGCGGCTATCGCTTGATCCTCACCATGCCCGAGACCATGAGCGTCGAACGCCGCCACCTGCTCAAAGCCCTGGGCGCGGAACTAGTGCTCTCCCCAGGCCCAGAAGGGATGGCAGGCGCCGTGCGCAAGGCCGAGGAGATCGCCGCCGAGCACGCCAACTCCTTCATGCCCCAGCAGTTCAAGAATCCCGCGAACCCCGCAACCCACCGCGAGACCACCGCGGAGGAAATCTGGCGCGACACCGAAGGTCGCATTGACGTCTTTGTCGCCGGCGTCGGCACCGGCGGCACCATCACCGGCGTGGCTGAGGTCATCAAGCAGCGCAAGCCCTTGCTCGAGGTGATCGCCGTCGAGCCGGCCGCCTCGCCGCTGCTTTCCGCCGATCGCGCGGGTCCCCACAAAATCCAAGGCATCGGCGCGAACTTCGTCCCCGAGGTGCTCAACCGCGACATCATTGACGAGGTGTTGACCGTGAGCGACGAGGAGGCCTACCAGATGACCAGGCGCCTGGCGCGTGAAGAGGGTCTGCTCGTGGGCATCTCAGCCGGCGCCGCGGTTCACGCCGCAGTTCAGGTCGCCAAGCGGCCGGCACACCGGGGACAGTTGCTCGTGTGCATCCTGCCCGACACCGGCGAGCGCTATCTCACCGGAACACCGGTCTTCCAGGAGGGCTAGGCCCGGCGGCGCTGAACTTCCCCTGCGGGTCTTGCACTATGGGGATGGCGAGGGTACGCAGAAAGGGTAGAATGTGAGCCAGATGGACCGCCCACAAGTGCTTGACCTTGCAGGTCGCGTAGTCGCTGAGATCGAAAAGGCCATCATCGGCAAGCGCAAAGCCGTCGAACTCGCCTTCATTGGCCTTCTCTGTGGCGGTCACGTGCTCATCGAAGACATCCCCGGCGTAGGCAAGACCACGCTCGCCAAGGCGCTTGCCCGCACCATCGGAGGCACTTTCGGCCGCCTCCAGTTCACCCCCGACCTGCTGCCCTCCGATATCACGGGCGTGAACGTCTTCAGCCAGCAGACCGGCCAGTTCGAGTTCCGGCCTGGGCCCGTGTTCCACAACGTGCTGCTCGCCGACGAGATCAACCGCGGCAGCCCCAAGACCCAGGCGAGCCTGCTGGAGTGCATGGAGGAATTCCAGGTTACGGTTGATGGCGTGACCCGTCGCGTTCCCTCTCCGTTCCTGGTCGTCGCCACCGAGAACCCCATCGAGTACCAGGGCACCTACCCGCTCCCCGAAGCCCAACTCGACCGCTTCCTCTTGCGCGTCAGTATCGGCTACCCAACCCAAGCCGAAGAGATCGCCATCGTGGACAGCCAAGCGCTGCGCCATCCGCTGGAAACCGTGGAGCAGGCCCTGACCCCCGAGGACACGCTCGCGCTCCGGCAGATCGTACGCGAGACCTATCTTGACCAGGGCGTGAAGCAGTACGCGGTCGAGATCGTCCGCCAGACGCGCAGCCACCCCGCCGTGCAACTCGGCGCCAGCCCTCGCGGCAGCATTGGCCTGCTGCGCGCCAGCCGCGCACGCGCCGTGCTGGACCCCCGTGACTACGTCATCCCTGACGACGTCAAGTACGTCGCCTCGGCCGTGCTCGCTCACCGCCTCCTGCTGCGCGAGGAACCCGCCGCTCCAGGACGAGGCCAGGAAGAGGTCATAGAGGAGATTCTGGGTCAGGTGGCCGTGCCGGCCACCCGCGCCCCCGCAGCCCGATGACGCAAAAGGCGACTTTCTTCGTTGTCGGCGCCGTCTTCCTGTTCGTCGCCGGCTTCCTGCTGGGCCAGCACGACGTCCTCTTCATGTCCTGCATGTTGCTCGCCGTGTTGGTGACCGCTCACCTGACGGCGTTGTACTCCGTCAAGCGGCTCGAGGCGGAACTCCGTGCCCCCCGCCGTCTCCACGAGGGAGAGGCCATGCCCTTCCGCCTGCGCCTCACCAGCCTAAGCCGCTTTCCCAAGTTCTTCCTATCTGTGCTCTGCCCCGCGGGAGAGGGGCTCTCGGTAACCCCGCAGCAAGGTCATTTCGTCCCCTATCTGCCGCCTCAAGGGACAGAAGAACTTGAGATGTCGCTCAAGGCCGAGCGGCGCGGCGTCTACGCTCTTGGCCCGGCCCAGGTGAGAAGCAGCGACCCCGTCGGCACCGCGACTGCGGAGTCCAGCGCCGGCCAGGCCGCGGAGATCATCGTCTATCCCTCCTTCCCCAAAGTTGACCTCGCCCCGGCGGTCAGCGGTGGCAAGCCCGGCCTGTACCAAGAGCGAGAGCAGCCCACGCCCGGCCTGGGCCGCGAGTTCCACTTCATCCGTCCCTATCAGCCCGGAGACGACTTCCGCCGCATCCACTGGAAGACCACCGCCCGCACCGGTGAGATATCGGTCATCGAGGCCGAGCGGCCCGGGGTGCGCTCTCTGTCCGTTTTCTTCTACTTCCCACCCGACTCGCTCGTAGGCTCCGGGGCACACACCAATCTCGAACACGCGGTCAAGATCGCGGCAGGCATGGCATGGGCGATCCTAAGAGCGGGCGGGCAGTTCCGTGTCACGGCCATGGGAAGCGACGGCCTGCTCACCGCTGAGGCCCGAGGCTTGGCTGAGCTGGAGCGCGTGCTCGAGGCTCTCGCTCGCACGCAAGCGAATCGGCGGAGCCAGCCGGTTGCCGCCGAGTTGACCCGCCTGCGTCGGCGGCGCGGCGCACTCGACCACATCGTGGTCTTCGCTGGGCGCGCCGATGCCGCCCTCGGAGAAGCACTGGGAGCTGGAGCGCAGGCCTTCCGCACGGTGACTCTCTTCCTAGCCGACCGCGATGCTTTCGCCGAACGCTCGCAACGTCCACAATGGCTGGAGGCCCTCGCCACCGGCGCCCAGCGCGGCGCCGGCGCTGCTGGGCCGGCTGTCCGCCCTCCGCTTGCCGCTCACCTGGCCACCCGACGCGCCGCGCACATCATCCAGGTAACCCCCTCGGCCGACCTGAGGACGCTCATCAGGCAGGGATGCCTCCTTGCGTGACGAGCAAGAAGCGCTCCTGCCCGTGCTGCCGCTATACCTGGGCGAGCTGCTGCTGCTGCTCACCGCCATGGCCGCAGTCAACATCGCCCTGGACGATCCTCCCTTCGCGCAACTCGCGACCGTTGCCTCGGTGTTGGCCGTCGGCATCGGCCTCGCCATGCGCCTAGGGGGCATCAATCGCGAGTACTTGCTCTATGCGGCGCTGGCATTCTGCGCTCTCGCGTTGCTCAGCCCGACCGTGCGCTTCGAGCTGGTGAGCGCGCTCGTGCCGGCCCCCGCCATCCACCAGGCAGAAAACGCGATCGCTGTGGTGATGCTGTGGTTGGCCATCGCCAGCGCGGCGGGCGCAACCACCAACGCAGCGACCACTTTTGTGGCTGTCCCCGTGACCACGGCCTTCGCCATGGTGGCCCAGAGCAATATCGGCGACCAGTTCTTCGCCCTCCTCCTGGTCTTTGCCCTGCTGGGCCTCTTCCAGGTCTCCTACGAGCACATGTTGGAGCAAAGCGCCCAGCAGCGCACGGGGCAACGGGGGGTCCTCCCGGGGCAGGCTGTGCGCGCCGCCCTGCTCTTCGCCTCGCTCTTCTGTTCCGTCGCTTTCGTGGCCGCCTCCCTGGGCGCCCAGTCGGCCACCATGGTCTCGCAAGGCGCCCTCCGGCAAGCCGTCCGGAGCCTCACGCACAGCGCGACGGCCTCCCGCCCGCGGCCCTCTCTGGAGGCGCCGGTGTACTATCCGCAAGGCGAAGGGCTGACCCTGGGGGAACCTCTGGCCTCCCTCTCGAACCAGCCGGTGATGATCGTGGAGGCTGACAAGCCAGCCCTCTGGCGCGGCGCCGCTTACGACCACTACACCGGCAGCCGCTGGACTGCTTCCCTGGAGTCGGCAACGGCCGGCCGCTCCTACGGGCAGTGGGCGAACGTGCCTCAGCCTCCGGAAGAGGTGCCCCGTAGGGGAGGCGCTCTCCGCCAGCGCATACGGATTCTCGAGATGAGATCGAACGCCTTGTTCGCAGCGGCGGTCCCGGTGCGCGTCAGGGGCGAGTTCAGTTCGTTCCAGGTAACCCGCTACGGCAATATCACGACCAACGAGAGGATTTGGCAGACCTGGGCGGGCATGCGATACGAAGTGGAATCCCTGCTTCCCAACGCAGCCCCCGCGCTCCTCCGGCAGGCCGGGGCAGACTACCCGGAGGCCATAAGGGCCTCCTACCTCCAGATGCCCAACTCCGCCTGGCCTCTGCGCGAGGTCGCCCTTACCGTGGCCGGGCAGGCAACTAACCCCTATGACCAGGTCGTCGCTCTTGAGCGCTTCCTGGAGCAGGAGTTCACCTATACACTCAAGCCGCCGCGGCCGCCGCGCGGCGCGGACCGCACCGTCTGGTTTGTCAGCGAGTCCAGGCTGGGCTGCTGCGACCTCTTCGCCAGCGCTCTCGCCCTCATGTCTCGCTCTCTCGGGGTCCCGGCGCGCCTCGCCACGGGCTTCGCCAGCGGCACCGCAGACCGGGCCGGCCAGTACCACGTCCTGGCGCGCGACGCCCACGCCTGGGCGGAAGTCTACTTCCCCGGTTCAGGCTGGGTAGCCTTTGACCCTCTTCCCTTGCGCGTCGCAACGGGAGCGGAGGCAGGCGCCGCCAGGAAGACCTCTATCCTCGTCCGTTGGCTGAGGGGGCACCTGAGCATCACCGGCCCGCGCCTCGTCCTGCTGGTTACCTTCCTCCTGGCTGCCTTGCTCCTATTCCAACCCACGCTGCGCACGCTCGGCGCCGATGTCAGCAGAAGGCTCTTTGGCCCGCCCCTCTGCCCCGCCGAGCGTATTGCTCGGGCCTACGCGGGCGCGGAGCGCAGCCTGCGCAAGGCCGGCCTGCCCCGCCTCTGCCACGAGACGCCGCGAGAGCACCTTGGCAAGGTCGCGGCCGCGCGCGAGACCGTGGGCGAGCAAGCGCTCATCCCTCTACGGCACATAGCCACGCTGTTCGAGAGATCGTGCTATGCCCGGCCCATGCCCTCCCCTGCGGATGCCGAACGGGCCCGCAGCGCGCTAGCGGACCTGCGGCATGCCTTGCGACGCCGGGCCCGCCACTGAGCCTGCCCTACAGGCCAATCTCAGGCAGAGGTCCCCGCCACTTTCAAGCGACGTGCGAGACGGCTCTTCTTGCGCGCGGCAGCGCGCCGGTGCATCACGCCCTTCCGAGCCGCGCGGTCGAGCGCCGACGCCGCTTCGCCCACCTGGGCTGCCCGCTCCTCGGCGGACCCACCGCCCTCGACGGCCTCCAGCGCCACCTTTACCGCATGCTTCGCCTTCGTTCTTAGCGGCTGATTGTGCTTGTGCCTCTTGGCGACCTGCTTTTCTCGTATCACCGAGGTGATTGGCTTCTTTCGATGCAACGGATACCTCTCCCTTGAGTCTGGGGGATTTTGTAAAGCCACCTATCACTGTATACTCACACCCGGTATCCTGCAAGTGGCCCTCCCCTTCCACCGGCCCGCATACTCCCTGACAACAACGGTGCCCCCGGATGAACGAGTCCGACAGTAGCCAGAAAGAAGCCGTCGCTACGCTCCTATCGCGCGAGGCCGACTCCTCGCTGAGAGTAGCGGGCGCCGCGCTTGTGCTCTCCGCCGGAGTCCTGCTCAGCCGCCTGAGCGGCCTGGCGCGCGAGATCGTCTTCGCCCATATGTTCGGCGTCTCGCGCGCCACCGATGCCTACGTCCAGGCGTTCCGCATCCCCGACCTGCTCTACTTCCTCATGGCCGGCGGGGCGTTGGCGGCCGGCTTCATACCCGTGCTCACGGACCGCCTGACCAAGAACAAGGCGGAGGAGGCCTGGCGCACACTCAGTGCGCTGTTCACGCTGCTGCTGGTTAGTTCCTCGGTCTTGGTGGCGGCTGGGATGCTGTTCGCGCCGGCGCTCGTCCACTTGGTGGGTCCCGACTTCGACGCCTACACCTCCCGCCTGTGCGCGCAACTGATGCGCATTATCCTGCCGGCACAGGTCTTCTTCGTGTTGGGCGGCCTGCTCATGGGCACCTTGCACTCGATGCGCATCTTCGTCTGGTCCGCGCTCGCGCCCACGACCTACAACGTCTTCATAATCCTCGGCGCCCTCATCGGCGGCCCACACTGGGGCGTGAAAGGACAGGCCGTGGGCGCTCTGATAGGTGCTCTGGCCGGACAGATCGGCATGCAGTTGCCAATCGTCGTGCGCCGCGGGGCTGCGGTGCGACTCCTTTGGGACCTCAAAGACCCCGGTCTGCTCGAAGTCCTGCGATTGGTCCTACCCGTTGCGCTCGGGCTCTGCGTCTTCTACCTCAACACCATCGCCGCCAGCGTCATCGCCCAGAGCGTCGGCAGGGGCGCGGCCTCCGTCTTCAACTACGCTTTCCGGCTCATCAACCTGCCGCTCGGCCTGTTCACGGGCGGCCTGGCAATGTCCCTCTTCCCCACCTTATCCTCCCACGCTGCCCGCGGCGAGGAGTCCGAGTTTCGCCGCCGTATCAGCCAGGGCATTCGGCAGACGCTGTTCCTCGATCTGCCGGCCGCCGGGTGGATGATGGCGCTCGCCGCTCCCCTGGTACGCGCTCTCCTTCTTACCGGCCACTTCGATGCCGAAGACGTTCGCAAGACCGCGAGCCTACTGGCCTTTTTCGCGCTTGCCATACCGGCCGTGGGCACGCAGCAGTTGGTCGCCCGCGCCTTCTACGCCCTGCGCCGCAATACCATCCCCGTAGTGGTCGGCGCCCCCACAGTGCTCGTCGGCGCCGGGCTCACCTATCTGCTCAGCCGCTGGTTGGGGCTGCCAGGGGTGGGCCTGGGGCAGTCCCTGGTGGCCCTTGCGAATGCGGCAGTCCTCCTTTGGCTGCTCCGCGGGTGCGCCGGCGGGCTGCACGGTCGCGACATCGTCCGCACCGGCCTCCTCTCTCTGCTCGCGACGGCTCTGGCCGTGGGAGCCGGCTACCTGTGCGCGCTGTGGCTTAGCGCCCACTGGCCGCCACTCCACAAAAGCGCCCAGATAGCGCAAATCCTCGCCTCGCTGTGCGTGACCTCCGCCGTCTACCTGACCATCGCCTTCGCCTTGCGCATGCGCGAGGCCACCTTTGCCCTCCAGTTCTTACGTGCCAAACTGCTGCGCAGGCCATGAGCGACAATCGCTTCATTCGCAACTTCTGCATCATCGCCCACATTGACCACGGCAAGTCCACCCTGGCCGACCGCATCCTCGAGCGCACCGGCGCGCTCCCCAAGGACCGCCTGGTCGCTCAGGTGCTGGACCAGATGGACCTGGAGCGCGAGCGCGGCATCACCATCAAGGCCAGCGCCATCCGCGCCACCTACGACGACCGCGGCCAAGAGTACACCTTCAACCTGATAGACACCCCGGGACACGTGGACTTCGCCTACGAGGTCTCCCGCGCCTTGGCCGCCTGCGAGGGCGCCATCCTCGTCGTGGACGCCTCCGAGGGCGTACAGGCACAGACGCTCGCCAACCACCACCTGGCGACGCAGCAAGACCTCAAGATCATCCCGGTCATCAGCAAGATAGACCTGCCCACTGCCGACGTGGAAGCCGCTGCCGGCGAGATCGAGCAACTCCTTGGCCTGCCTCGCCCAGACATCCTGCTCGTCAGCGGCAAGACCGGCGAGGGCGTGGAGCGACTGCTCCAGGCCATCCCCGAACGCCTTCCGCCTCCGACGGGTGACCCCGCCGCGCCCTTGCGCGCGCTCGTCTTCGACTCCTACTTCGACCGCCATCGCGGCGTGGTGGTCTTCATTCGCCTCTTCGACGGGCAGATAGAGTCGCGCCAGAAGATCAAGTTCATGGGCGGCGGCGGCGTCTTCGAGGTCAGCGAGATCGGCACCCTCGGCCTAGGCCTCCAGCCTGCCCACACGCTCGCCGCCGGCGAAGTCGGTTACCTCATGGCGGGCATCAAGGACGTGCGCGAGGCGCGCATCGGCGACACCATCACCCTCGCCGCCAGGCCCGCGTCGCAACCGTTGCAGGGCTACCGTGCTCCCAAGCCCATGGTCTTCTGCGGCTTCTATCCTGTCGAGCCGGGCAAGTACAGCGCCCTCAGCGACGCCCTCGACAAACTCAGCCTCAACGATGCCGCCCTGCACTACGAAGGCGAGAGTTCAGTCGCGCTCGGGCTTGGGTTCCGCTGCGGCTTTCTGGGCCTGCTGCACCTAGACATCGCCCAGGAGCGCCTGGAGCGCGAGTACGGGCTCGAGATCCTCGCCACCGCACCCAGCGTAGTCTATCTGGTCGGCAACCCCGGGCAGCCGCTGCACGAGATCCGCAATCCGGCCGAGTTCCCCGAGCCCGTACCCGGTCAGATCATCCGTGAACCGTACGTCCGCCTCACCCTTACCTGCCCCATCCAGTACATCGGCCCCTCCATGGAACTCACCGAGCAGTACCGCGGCCAGTTCCTCAACATCAGTTACCACCAGCAGCGCAAGGTCACCATCGAGTACGACATCCCCCTCAGTGAGATCCTCTTCCACTTCTTCGACCAACTGAAGGCGCGCACCAGCGGCTACGCCTCCTACGACTACGAGTTCCTCGAGTACCGCGACGCTGACCTGGTGCGACTGACGGTGATCGTCAACGATGACCCGGTGGATGCGCTTTCCGCCATCGTGCATCGCAACGAAGCGACGGGGCAGGGGCGCAAACTGGTCGAGCAACTGCGGCGTCTGATTCCCCGCCAACTGTTCGAGGTGCGCATCCAAGCGGCCGCCGGCCACCGCATCATTGCCAGCGAGCGCATCCCCCCCCGCCGGAAACACGTAACCGCCAAGTGCTACGGAGGCGACATCACCCGCAAACGCAAACTGCTTGAGCGCCAGAAAGAGGGCAAGAAGCGCATGAGGCAGGTCGGCAAGGTCGAGGTGCCGCAGGAGGCCTTCCTGAGCATCCTCAAGATCAGAGAGTAGGCCGATGGCTGAGCCGGTTTCGATCTACGTCCACATACCCTTCTGCCGCCGGCGCTGTCCTTACTGCGACTTCTACAGCAACCCCTGTGCCGGCGAGCCGCCCGAATGGTACCTGCGCCTGCTGGAGGAGCAGTGCGCCCACTGGGCGGCGGCTCTGGCCCGCGCTGGGCGTGACGTGGAGACGTTCTTCCTCGGCGGCGGCACGCCCAGCCTCCTAAGCGCGGCGCAACTGCGGCGGCTGTTGTCCCTGCTCAGGGGTTCTTTTGCCTCTTCGCCGGGCACCGAGTTCACCGTCGAGTGCAATCCCGAGAGCCTAGACGCGGAGAAGGCGGAGGCGATGGCCTCCTGCGGCGTGAATCGCCTGAGCATCGGCGCCCAGGGTCTCGACGATGCTACGCTGTCCGTTCTGGGCCGCATCCATTCCGCTGCGCAAGTGCCGCACGCAGTGGCGGCAGCGCGCCAAGCCGGCGTTACCAACATCAATCTCGACCTCATCTTCGGCTGTCCTCAACAGTCCTTGCCGACCTGGACGCGCACACTGGAAGCCGCGCTCGAACTACTCCCGACCCACCTCTCCTGCTACTGCCTCACCATCGAGCCGGAAACCCCCTGGGGCAGGCTGGCAAGAGAGGGCGCGCTGGCTCTACCGGATGAGGACTTGCAGGCGGAGATGGCCATCGCCGCACACGAGGCCCTGGCCGCCGCCGGCTTTGTGCACTACGAGATCTCCAACTTCGCCTTGCCCGGTTACCAGTGCCGCCACAATATCCGCTACTGGCAGGCCGGGGATTACGTCGGTCTAGGCCTGGGGGCCACCTCCTCTCTCGGGGGCGTCAGGTGGCGGGCCTTGCCGCAGCCAAGAACCAGGGCCCTTGCGGGAGAAGCCCTCTCGTCGCGCCGGCGTCTGTGCGAGCAGGCCATGCTCGCCCTCAGGACCCGCGAGGGGCTCCCCAAGGGTCTCCTTCTGGCCTTGCTGGGCGAGGGCAAGGCTGCTGCCTGGCGGCAATACTGGCGGCCCTTGTTTGCCTGTCCCTCAGAGGAGTATAATGAGCAACGCATAGCACTGTCCCCACGCGGGATGATGCTGGCTGATGAGGTTGCGGCAAGCCTCATGTAGCCCCCAACAGGAGGAGATGAGGATGAGGCGCATCTCTCACCTTGTCGCGGTCGCACTACTGTGCGCGGCTGCGCTTGTGTGCACCGCCGCTCGGGCTGAGGAAGTTCTGCTCTACGGGCCCGGTGTCTCCCCGGGTCCCACCGTAAGCGCCTGGGGCAGCGGCACCGCCCAGGAGACCAACAAGGACGTCACCTACATCAACCCCGAGGACAAGGTGCTCAAGATCGTCAGTCAGGGCGCCTATACCGGCGCCGCGATCACTCTGGCCCAGCCGCTGGACCTCGCGGCCTTCGTCTCCGACGCGGGAGCCGATGCCGCTATCGTGCTTCGCATCTTCCCGCACCCGCCACAGCAGCCACAGGCCACCTGGCCTATGGCAGGACTCGCTCTCCCCACCAGGCCGGGCGTCGGTCCTCAGTACGGCACGTCCGGGACCGTAGGTGCGGCAGGGACGCCTGCGCCCGGTGCAGCGCTGGGCCCCGGTGGCGCGATGGCACCACGCTTGGGGACGGGTGCTGCCCGTCGAGGGCGCGGCAGGCGCTCGGATCTTGGGCAGGAGCCGTTCTCTATGCCGGGCTTTGCGCCCTACGGGGCGGCCGCCATCCCCGGGGCATCGGGCATAGCGCCCGCTGCGACCACTCCGGGCCTAGGGTATCAGCAGCCCGGTCCCGGGCCGGCGGCCACGCCTGTTCCAGGCCTGGGAGTACCTTCCTTCACACCTGGGCCTTTCCCGGGCGCGCCAGGCCAAGCGGCGGGCACCCGCGGGTACGCTAGCGGCTACTACTACCAGCCGCCTCAGCCGGTCACTGCCATTCGCGTCTTCCTGGAGACCGAGGCGGGGGGGCTGGCCGTGGACAACCTGCGCCTGAATCTGGGAGCCCTGGACGAGGGCGGCTGGCTTCGGACAGAGATCCCCCTGTCAGCCTTCGCCGGCAGCAACGCGGCCCGCACCAGTCGCTTGCTGCGCATCGCAGTTGCCGCTGACACGCCTGGCACCTTTTACCTTGCCCGGGTGCAACTGATAGGCCACGCGCAGCCCGTCCCCTTCGAGATCACCGTCTCGCCCTTCGAAGCGGGGGCCGTCCTACGCAACAAGCAGGTGCTCTTCCGGGCCCTTCCCAGCGGTGACCTCAGCCGTGCCGACATAACCGCCTACTGGGACTTCAGCGACAAGGACGGTGTCGGCGTGGATGCCATCGGCCCGGAGGCCGTTTGCGCCTACGCCGCCGCTGGCCAGTACCGCGTCACCTGCACCGTCGTGGACCTCCGCGGCCGCCATCTTGCCACTGAGAAGACCATCGAGATCACGGTGCGCTAGCGGCCCTCGCCTCCGGCGCCAGGCTGTCCGCGTCACCAGCAGCAGGAATACGCTTGGCAACCATTGAGCAACAGGCGCGCTGGTGCTATACTCGCCCCTGTTCCGGCGTCCGACACGTAAAGGGAGTTCTTGTTGCCCTTAAGCGTATCTGAGGAAGCGCCTCGTTGGAGGTAGGGAGTAGTGGCCGACCTTAACTTCGTCATTCTTACCGGTACGTCCACCAAAGATGCCGTTGTGCGCCCCAAGGCTTCCGGCCAGTCCAAGGCAGAGTTCTCCTTCGAAGTGGACAGGCCTTTCTACCGGGTCACCGGCGAGCCGGTTTCCGATCTCTTCCTGGTTGATGTCTGGGGCGACCTCGGTCACTGGGCGGTCGAGAACGTCAAGACCGGGGTGCGCCTCGCGGTGATCGGCACGCTCAACAAGGAGTCCTATATGACCCGGGGCGGCCGCGAGCACCTCACCGTGATCAAGGCCAAGGGGCTCAAGCTTCTCGACGGCAAGGACTGGCAGTTGCGCCTGGACGACGAGGCCATCAAAGGTGACTCCTGGGAGCCGGAGACCATCAAGGCTGCCGTCCAGGTGATTCAGGAACTCCTGTCCTCTTGAGGCCCAATCCCCGGGCGGCCACCACCGCTTAGCACCGCGGCCGCACGCACCAGCCCTGTCGTTGGTCGCTGGTGTGAGCCCCTCCCCGTTGTTCTGAAGCGACGGACCATGGTATCCTTTGCTGCATAAACGATCTTTGGGAGGTGTCTGGTCTGACCGTTACCGCTCTACTTGACAGGACGGTTACCAAGCACGCCAGCCGCCTGGCTTTCGTGGACGAGCGCGAGCGCATCACCTATGAGGGGCTCTATCTGCGCGCCGCCCGAGTCGCCAACGCCCTGGCAGGCCTGGGCGTCAAGAAGGGTGACCGCGTGGCCGCCTCCCTGGCCAACTCGGTCGAGTTCGCCACGGTGCACTACGGCGCCGCTCTCCTGGGCGCCGTCCTGGTGCCCTGCAACCCTATGTTGCTCGAGAACGAACTGGCCTTTGTGTACAACGACTGCGAGCCCGTTGCCGTGTTCGCTCAAGCGCCTCTGCTCCCGCAGGTCACCAGCGGCGCGGCTAAGGCTCCGGCGGTCAAGCACGTGATCGGCGTCGGCGCCCCCTCTGAGCAAGGCCTCTCCTTCGGTGACCTCGTGGGCTCGGCCAGCAGCCAGGCGCCCACCAGCCGCCCCGCTGACGACGACCTGCTCTCGATACTCTACACCTCCGGCACCACCGGTCGCCCCAAGGGGGCGATGCTTACCCACAACAACGTGGTTTGGGACGCCGAGCGCTGCGCCGAAGCCATCGCCATAGTCGAAACGGACAACTTCCTCTGCGTCCTTCCCATGTTCCACTCGTTCGCAATCACCACCTGCATATACGTCCCGGCGGTGGTCGGCTGCCGGGCTACCATCCTCGAGCGCTTCACGCCCCGGACCTGTCTGGACGCCATAGCGCAGGAGAAATGCACCGTCTTTCCCGGAGTGGCTCCCATGTTCGCGCTGCTCATACGCTCCAAAGCCGAGGCGGACGTCAGTTCTCTTCGCCTGGCGGTCGCGGGTGGCGCGCCCCTGCCCCCCCCGGTCGCCCTGGGGTTCGAGGAAGCCTTCGGGATTCCCCTCCTGGAGGGCGACGGCCCCACGGAGTGCGGCCCGGCTACCGCGATCAACCCCCCCAAGGGCACCCGCAAACTCGGCAGCATCGGCCTCCCCCTGCGCGGGGTCGAAATCCGCATCTTCGACGAGAACGACCGCGAGGTGCCCGTGAATGAGATCGGCGAGATCGTCGTCCGCGGGCCCAACGTCATGAAAGGCTACTGGAACCTTCCCGAAGCCACCGCCGAGGCCCTGCGCAACGGCTGGATGCACACCGGCGACCTGGGCAAGATAGACGAAGACGGCTACGTCTACATCGTTGACCGCAAGAAGGACATGATCATCGTCAGCGGCATCAACGTCTATCCGCGCGAGGTCGAAGATATCCTCATGAGCCATCCCAAAGTGGCCCTGTCCGCCGTCATCGGCGTGCCGGATGAGACCAAGGGCGAAGAGATCAAAGCCGTTCTCCAGTTGAAGGAGGGCGAGACGGCG
>CAZGSV010000016.1:2720-44176 GCA_964528605.1 uncultured Armatimonadia bacterium | reverse complement strand
TCGTTCGCGGAGAAGGCGCCGAGGGCCATCTCGCCGGGGACGTTCATGAGGTGGGGCAATCCCGCGCCCGTGGCTAGAAAGACGGCGCCGAAGTCGGCGAGCAGCTCCTCCACGGTGAGGATGCGCCCGATGACGTAGTTGGGAACGATCTCAACTCCGGTGTCGGTCAGCCGCCCCAGTTCCTCCTTGAGAATCACGCGAGGAAGACGAAACTCGGGGATGCCATACGTGAGCACGCCACCGGGCTCGTGCAGCGCCTCGAAAAGGACCACGTGATAGCCGAAGCGGCGCAGGTCGGCCGCCGCGGTCAGGCCCGCCGGCCCGGCGCCCACGACGACGACCGCCCCAAGGCGCGCGGGCACCTGCTGCTGGCTGCGGGGGACGTTCTCCGCGGCCCAGTCGCCCACGAAGCGCTCGAGGGCGCCGATGGCGATGGGATCGTACTTGCGGCTGAGCACGCACGCTACCTCGCACTGCACCTCCTGCGGGCAGACGCGGCCGCACACTGCGGGCAGTGTGTTCGATTCGCAGATGGTTCGGTAGGCGGCCGGGAAGTCCCCGGCAACCATCTCCGCGATGAACTTGGGGATGTTGATGCGGACGGGGCAGCCGGCGATGCATGTCGGCTTCTTGCACTGCAGGCAGCGCTCCGCCTCTTTGACCGCCTGGGCGCGCGAGTAGCCCTCGGGCACCTCACGGAAGTCGCGGACGCGCTCCTCGGCCGCGCGCTCCGCCATGGAAACGCGGGGGGGGACCTTGGGCGCCGGCCTATGGGACACTGTCGGGCGCTCCTTGCTGGTCGGCGGCGGAGGCCCCCAGGACTTCCCGCAGCCGGCATTGCTCGGACATTATCTTCTCTTCCTCGCGGTACATCGCCAGCCGCAGGCGTAGCGCCTTGAAGTCAACCTGGTGCGCGTCGAACTCTGGCCCGTCCACGCAGGCGAACTTGATGTTGCCGCCGACCTGCACGCGGCATCCGCCGCACATCCCGGTGCCGTCAATCATAATGGGGTTCAGGCTGGCGAGGGTGGGTATGTCGTAGGGCCGGGTGAGTTCCGCCACGGCCTCCATCATCGGCAACGGGCCCGCGGTGAGGGCGGCATCCGGGCGATGGCCCTGCTCGAGTTCAGCCCGCAGAGCGTCTGTCACGAATCCTTTCACCCCGGCGCTGCCGTCCTCGGTAGCGGCCAGGTAGCGCTCGCTAATGCTCTCGATCTCGCCGGCAAGAAGGAGTAGGTCGCTCCGGCGCGCGCCGTAGAAGGTCCAGATACGATCGCCTTTCTCCTTGAGGGAGCGGGCGATGGGGAGAACGACGGCGATGCCGACGCCGCCTGCCACGCAGGCTATGGTGCCGGAGTAGGGGATGTGAGTTGGCTGCCCCAGCGGGCCCGCCACGTCAAGCCAGGAGCCTCCGGCGGGGACCGAGCATAGGCGCCGCGTGGAGGCGCCCACGGCCTGAATGAGCAGCGTGATGGAGCCGGCGTCGAGGTCGGCCTCCACGACGGTCAGGGGCACGCGCTCGCAGTATTCGTCCGAGCGCACAATGACGAACTGGCCTGGCCGCCACTTCTTCGCGATGAGGGGCGCCCGCACCAGGTAGCGACAGACGTTCTCCGCCAGTTCCTCACGTGCCAGTATCTCGTACACCGCTCCTCCACCGGGCCGGAAAGTGTCGCGCATTCTACCGGCCCCGGGTGCACAACGCCAAGCGCGGGCCTCGTGCCTCCCCCGCCAGCCATGTCGTTCATCCCCAGAACGCCGGGCCACCTCTGCTCGAGTACGCACATTGGGGACGTACTTAGACGTGCGTACTCGAAGGTGCATTTCCACCGCGGGAATGTGCGCAGGAAGGCGCCATCGGACGCGCGTCCCGTCTTGCCGGTGCCGGCACACGGCTCGTTGCCGGGCCGGGAGGCCGGTGGTATCCTAGCAGTCGCGGGAAGGAGGGATCCCGTTGACGAGGCGCTGCCCGGGCTGCGGCCACCAGGTGCCGGTGGGCTCGCGTTTCTGCATGATGTGCGGCGCGGCGCTCACTGGCCCTCAATCCGCGAGGGCCCCCGCCCGAACCAGACCCCGCCGGTGGCAGACCGCCCTCCTTTCGGTCTGCCTGCTGTTGCTCCTGCTCAGCATTCTGACGTCAATGGTGCTGCCGCGGGTGCTCGGCCGTCGGTCGCGGTCGCCGGAAAGCACCGCCCGTGCGACCCTGGAGATGCTGAGGGGGGGCGTGGCGAAGTTCAAAGCCGACACCGGCGTGTTCCCAGCATCGTTGAGCGACCTCGCGGCCGACAAGCCGCCCAAGGCCGGCATCCGCGAAGCGCCGATTGACCCCAAGGATTGGAAGGGCCCGTATGTGCGGCCGGCCTTCGGTGGGAGGCTGCCCCCTAACGACCTCAGGCGCGGGCGAGATAGAAGCGGCGACTGGATCTACAACCCCCCGGGCAAGCCTCTGGGCACGGTAGTCATCGACGGCGTCCCCGGCCTCGACTCCGCGGGGAAGCCGTACAGCGAGTGGTAGCGAAGGGATAGTAGGCGGGAGGCCTCGGCGGCTGTCCTCAGGGGCCCAAACGAGACCCCCCCGATACCGATTGCCGGGGCTACAGCGCGCTAGCCGACCTGGTCGAAGACCACTTTCCCGTCCTCGATGCGCGCGTAGTACAGGTCCACCGCGAGGTGCGGGAACCAGGACCGCAACACCTGCGCCGCCTGCTGTAAATCGCGCAGTTGCCTCTCTTTCAGGTTTAGGTGCAACCCGCCGATCTTGAAGTCCTTGTACCAGCCGCAGTCCTCGTGCGCGATGCAGACGATGCGGTGGATGGGGCGCTTCTCCACCAGAAACGCTATCTTGCGCTGGACCGTCTTGAAGTCCTTGGGCAGCAGGTTGGCTAGCGTCAGCGGATGGATGGCGCCGGGAAGGACGAGCAGGTCGTACTGATCGAGCCCCAGATGCTCCTCTAGGAAGCGCAGGCTGTGCCTGAGAAAGCGCCCGTCGCTGCACACAATGGCGACAGCCTCGGAGTGGTCCGCTTGGAAAGGCAGCGTGCTGGTATAGACCTCGGACTGGCTCATTGCTCGGCCGTCGGAGCCGCTTCAGCGGCGCCGGGCTCCTGGGTCGCTGCGCTCTTCTTGACCAACTCGATCAGGTCTATGCCGGCGACTTCCTTCAACTTCTGGATGAAAGAGAAAGTCGTTGCGGGCACTTGGTCGAGGAGCCGGCCTATGCCGCCGCCGCCGGAGTCAACAATGACCAGGCGGTCAACCTCAGCCATGGGCGCGGCCACCGCCTGCAGCGCGCTGGGCAGGGCCTCAAGGAGCATCTGCAACTTCGCCGCATCCGTGTACTGCCGCCAGGCCCCCGCCTTCTTCATCATGCCGGCCGCTTCAGCCTCGAGTTTGAGCTGGATGACCTCCGCCTCTGCGGTGCCTATGGCCCGGACCTTGGTGGCCTCGGCTTCGCCGATCTTCTGGATCTTGGCCGCTTCGCCAGCGCCTTCGAAGGACAACTCCGCCTGAGTGGCCTCGGCGAGGGTGACGCGCGCCCCTTTGTCGCCCTCGGCCTTGCGGATGGTGGCTTCCTTCTGGGCCTCTGACGGGCGGACGACGGAGGCGAGGAGTTCCTTCTCGACGCGCTGGGCCTCGATGTCACGCATCCGCACTTCTTCCGTGAAGACCGACTGCCGCGCCTTGGCCTCGGAAAGCGGGCCGGCCTGACGGGCCTGGGCCTCCTGCGCCTGCACCTCAGCCTCGTAGGACGCCTTCTTCACCCTCAGGTTCTTGTCCTGCTCGGCGATGGCGACCTCGGCCTGCAGGCGGGCGGTCTCGCCGACTCGCTTGGCCTCCGCGGACCGCTGCATGGCGTCGCGCTGGGCCTCCGCCTCGCCGATGGTCGCGTCGCGCTTGACCTCGGCGGTGCGCTTGATGCCGAGGGCTTCGAGGTAGCCGCGAGGGTCGCTGATGTGCTGGATGGTGAGCACGTCAATCTGCACGCCCAACTTGCGCAGGTCGGTGGCTGCCTCTTCCGCTATCTGCTGCGCGAACTTCAGGCGGTCGGCGTTGGCTTCCTCGACGGTCAGTTTGCCCATGATGCCTCGCAGGTGGCCGCCCAGGCACTGGAAGATGATGTCGCGGATCGCGTTCTCGCTCATGCCCAAGAAACGCTCAGCGGCGGCGCGCAGCGAGACATCGTCCGAGGCGATCTTGACGGTGGCGACGGAGTCAATGGTAACCGGCACGCCGTCCTTGTTGTAGGCCTCCACCTTGAGCGGGAAGGTGATGCTGTTCAGGCTGAGGTAGTCCACCCGCTCCAACACGGGCCATCTCAGTGCGGCGCCGCCCCGCACGAGACGGAAGCCCACGACGGTGCCGTCCTTTAGGTGACGCTTGCGGCCGGAGAACACAGCGCAGGTGTTCGGGGGCACTTTTATGAAGTTACGCGTGAAGAGGGCGATGGCGACGATCACCGCCACCACGGCGAACAGAACCATCAGCGGGACAAAGAAGAGTTGGGAACCGGTCATTGCTGCGCCTCCTCCGGCTGGCACACGCGCACTATGGCTCTGTCACCGACGACCTGCTCGACGCGTACTTCCGAGTCCTGAGGAATCTCGCTCCCGTCGGCACTGCGCGCCGTTAGCATGTGTCTCTCGCCGGCGCGAACGAAGGAGATCTCGCCGCTGCCTCCGCTGGGGATGGCGACGCTGACCTGCGCCGTTTCCCCTACGAGGCTTTCCAGTTCGAAGACGCCCCCCACTTCCTGCTTGAAGAGGAAGAGCGCGTACTCGTACACGATCAGGCCGGTGAGCGCGCCGAAGAGCACGGCGATGCCGGAACTCGTGAGCGCGTCCTGCTTGAGCGAGGTAGCGATGGCGCCGGCGGCGCCGAAGCCGGTGCCGAAGGCGCTCACTACGCGCAGGCCGAACGGGCTGGGCCCGCCAGGGCCCTCGGCAGTGGGAGAGTCGGCGCCGGTGGCGAGGTCAACCACATCGTGCGCCAGGTCCACCCCGTGTTCGAAGATCTCGCCTAGCACGAGGGTGACAATGAGCAAGATGAGACAGACCAGGGCGATGGTGACGAACATTGCCAGTTGCATAACCCCTCCCCCCTTCTCGGTCGGGTGACCGGTTTTGGCCTCCGTACCCCCAGGCGCACAAGCGGCAGACTCTAACGGTCAGTCTAGCCCTCTCGACTGTGGAGGTCAAGGGGGCTGGCGTGCTGCGGGGTAGGTAGCAGCCGGTAGGGGAGAGGGCCGCCGTTGGCGGCAGGCGACGCGCACGGCGGCAGAGCGAGCGGAAAGACGCCCCTAGGGGGCCGGTTTGACGGTCCTAGCCTCCAGCAGACGCTCGCATTTCGGGCACTTGCCGGGCTGGTCGCGCACCACGTTGGTGTGGACGGGGCAGACGTACTCAACCTTGGCGCCGGCCGACGCCTTGGCGACCAGGAACTTGCCGTCTTTGGGGCAGACGCCGGGCGCGTCTTGCGTGACCTCGGGGTGGGTCGGGCAGTAGTAGGTGAACTTCTCGGTGGTGATCAGGTTCTCGGCCTGCCCGGAGGGGGCCGCCTCTCTGCCTGAGGCCCCTGCGCCTCGTCCCGGCCGTTCCCTCTTCATGTCAACGGTTCTGCCCCTGGGTGCGCATGAGGCGACCAGCAACGCGCAGGCGACTGCTACCAGAAGGCAAACCGGCCACTTACTCGTCATTCTCATCCCTCGCTCCAGTGAGCGAGAGTATACCGGAATCGGGCCCGCGACCCACCTATTCCACCCTCAGCCGGTCTATGGCGCAGTGGGCACCGGGGGCGTAGGTGGGGTCGAGGCGGAGTTGCGTGATCGTTCCTCGCCAGGCGCCGTTTCCGCTCAGGTCCGCCTCGTAGGTGTGCATCTCGCCATCGGGGATCAACTCGAAGCGCACGCTCGTGGCCTCGCTCATTGCCCCGTACTCCGACTGCCAGAAGATCTGCGCCAGTCCCGGCTTGTCGGTGCTCATGCGCAGGCTGAGGCGCCTCAACTTGCGCGCCTCAATCTGCGTCGGCGGGCCGAAGATCATCGGGTCCGGGCCCGTGCTCACCAGTCGCAGGCAGCCGTCGCGCACCTCGACTTCGTCCATCTGGCCATAACTGTCCCAGCCCTCAAAGTCGCCATCCTTGTCGAACTCCCAGTGGGTAGCCACCAGCGGCTTCGGAGTCTCATAGGGCCCGAAGCCGACGTCCTCCGGCACCAAATCCGGATGCGCTCCCGCCCCGGGGACGAAGACCTCGCGGATCGCGTCCAGATAGCCGAAGCCGAACTGCCGATGCGGCTCGATGTAGGAGCCCTCGCCGAACTCGTTCCAGGCTTCGATGATGACCATCTTGCCGAAGGGGGTCGAGCCTTGGGTGTCCACGAACTGCTTGGCCAGGCGCAGCATGCGTCCGAACTCACGCGGATTGCTGTCGCTGCGGACCAGGGCGTCGTCTCCGTGCCAGGGGCGCGAGTCCCAGCCCGGGCTCGTGGGAACGATGTAGTCAATCGCGCCGGCGCGGCGCACGTTCTCCCAAATCTCGCCGCAGCCGTCCACCATTCCGGAGTAGGGAGCGAGCAGCCCGCCCTGCATTCCCGCGCCAGGGTAGTTGTAGCCGCTGGCCGCGTCGTAGCCCTCCTCCTTGAGGCGCCGGAGGTTGTTGGGGTCGTCGTTGCTGCAACCAACGAGGTACAGCCCGGCCAGGCCCGCCTGCCGGCACTTGGCGCGCATCTCCTCAAACGCCGCCGCCACCGCCTCGGAGCCCAGGTCTTCGGTCAGCCGGCCGGGGCTGAAGATGAACATCGCCGGCTTGCCCTCCACCTTCAGGTACTCGGGCCGGAGGAAGTAGTTGGCTATCCAGTAATCGGTGACGGCGAGAAGGTCTTCGCGAGAGGAGGTGCCGGGGGGGTTGTGGTTGGCCCACAGCAAGCAGAACTTCAGGTACTGGTGATAGCGGCTGTTGAAGTAGCCGTCGTGCAGCCCGTGCTCCAGTTGCCGCGCCCCCTGGCTCCAGTACCAGTCGTAGATGAAGAAGGTGATGCCGTGCTCCACGGCCCATTTGATCTGCCAGTCGGCGACCTCGGGCTCGCCCTCGCGGTAGTAGCCCAGCAGGGGGCGGCGCTCCGGGAAGCGCTCGAGGCATTGCCAGCGGCTGTAACCTTTCCAGCCGGGGAAGTAGTAGACGCCGACTTCGTAGTCTCCCTTCACCGGCCTAGGTCTGGGGACGTAGTTGCGGTCCTCATCGGGCTGCCATTGATAGTTTACGGGCTCGGTCACAGTGACACTCGAGTGCTTCTGCAGCTCGCCCCACTCGCCGCTCGCCCGCAACGATAGGTCCACGTTCGCGGCACCATCGCATCCCAGCCCCCATTCCAGGGAAACCTCCTCATCGGACGCGATCGTCAGGCTCTCCGAAGTTGGACGGTGAGTGATTGTGGCGGGCGCGCTCGCGTGCAGCGCGACCGCAACTGTGGCTTCGCTGGCGCCCACATTGGCTATGGTCGCGCGCACGCGGAAGGGCCGCTGCGCGCGGCAGATGCCCTCGACCGGCATCAGGCTGACGATCTTGATCTCCGCGGGCCCCTCCGGCCTTGCCCCGAGGAGCACCGAGTGAACCGCGAGATCGTCGTAAGCGCCGGGCGCAAGGAGCAAGCCCAGGAAGGTGGCGTTGCCGCGCCAAGACGGTTGAGCGCTCAGGGGCAGGAGGTAGAGATGCAGGCCTGGCTCGAGGTTGAGGGCTACTGTGGACAGACCGGGCGCCTCATCGGTGCTCCAGCAGAGGTAGATCCTGCGGGCCCGCGCGCTCTCGATGCGCAAAGAAGCAAACGGACTCGGGGCCGTATCGAACTCTCGCACCGGCGCGGCGACGAGCGGCTCTTCCCCATCCACGCTGAGCCTCATGGCCCCTTCATGCGCGCTGACGCCGGAAACTCCGCTGACCGGCTGCCAGAGTGAAGCGTCGGTCCTCGAGAAGTCCCAGCGGGGCGTCTCGGTGAGGCGCTCGACGGATTGCTCGCCCACGCGAATGTAGTCAATGGCGAAACGGCAACTGTCGGGCGGATCCAGCCGGAGCCGCACTATCCGCGGGTCGCCCTGCCAGAAGGGGAAGAGGCGGTAGATGTGGAACTCGCCGTCCCCGATCACGGTGAAGCGCTTCTCCTTGCCGGTGCGGAAGCCGCCGTAAGGCCCTTGCGTGTCGGCAGCCCAGAAGATCTGGGCCACGCCGCCGCGGTCGGCACGCATCTTGATCTCTACGAACTGAAGCAGCGCCGTGTCGAACTGCACCAGCGGGCCCACTATGATGGGGTCGCCGTCCAGCGCCTCGCCGGCGAGGCAGCCACCCTCGACGGACAGGCCCAGGACCCGCCCATTACCGCCCCATCCCTCGAGATTGCTCGCCTCCCGGAACTCCCATGCGGGGAGCGCGCTTGGCGCCGAAGCGGCCTCGGGGCCGAGACACACGTTCAGCAGCGGAACCGCCGCCAACAGGCAAAGTGCCGCCTTCCTCAAGGTAAGCAACTCCTCCGGCCAGCCGAGCCTGGCAATGAAGAGGGTAGGGCTGTGAGGGCGTGGTGGCAAGACCCGTTGGCGCATCCGGCTGGCTGGAGGCTCTCGGCGACTGTGGTTTGACACCGGAGGCGGTACCGGATTGGCGGCACGCGGAGCGCTACCCAGGCGTCTAAGAGAGTGTTACACTGCAGGCCGAAACCGCCCGGATGGCGCGATGGCGACGCGGGCCCCGGCTGGCGGCGCACCTATACTTACGTTGGAGGCGTTTCGATGAGAGTACGCTCGACTGCGGTTGCCTTCCTGCTGCTGACGGCCTTCTGCGCGCTATGCGTGTTGCCCGCGTGCAAGGCCAAGAACGCCGGCGTCTTCTCGTGGCGCAAGATACACGAGACGCAGATCATGTCGGCGCCGAAGGACGTGCGCCTGGAACTGGTCTCGCAGAAGTGGCAGGGCATGATATGGAAGCACCGGCTGGCATTGCTGATCCCGAACAAACTGACCCACCCCGAGACTGCCTGGCTGTTCATCACCGGCACCGGCAACGGCCAGATGGAGGCCCTCCTCGCCAGCAGACTTGCCTCCGGCACAGGGTCCATAGCAGCGGTTCTCTTCGACATTCCCAACCAGCCCATCTTCAAAGAGGAGACGCCGGACAAGAAGGGCATGGCGGAGGACCAGATCATCGCCTACACCTTCAAGAAGTTCATAGAGACCAAAGACAAGTCGTGGCCGGCGCTCGTGCCCATGCGCGAGGCCGCCATCCGCGCCATGGACGCCATTCAGCAGTACGCCAAGCAGGAGTTGAAGTTGGAGGTGCAGAAGTTTGTGGTTACCGGCGGCTCCAAGCGCGGCTGGACGACCTGGTTGACGGGCGCAGTGGACAAGCGAGTGGCCGCGATCGCGCCGGCGGTGTACGACAACCTGAACCTGGCGGCGCAGATGAAGCGGCAGAAGGAGGCCTTTGGCACCTACAGCGAGCAGATCGAGGACTACACCAAGTTGGGCCTGCCGGACCTCATCGGCAGCCCGGAAGGCAAGGCCATCGCCGAAATCGTGGATCCCTACACCTTCCGCGCCCAGCTCACCATGCCCAAACTCATCATCATGGGCAGCAACGACCCGTACTGGCCGCTAGATGCCTCCAACCTCTACTGGGACGACCTGGTGGGCGAGAAGTACATGCTGCGCGTGCCCAACAAAGGCCATGACGTCGGTGACATGGAGCGGCTGGTGGGCGACGAGACCGCCTTCATGCTCAAGGCGCAAGGCGTGTTGCAGTTCCCCAAGTTGCAGTGGACCTTCGACGAGAAGCCGGGGGGCATCACGCTGTCCATTACCTCGGACCAGCAGCCGGAGCAGGTGCAGGCCTGGGTGGCCACGGCGCCCACCATGGACTTCCGCAAGTCAAAGTGGGAGAGCAAGCCGATGCCCAAGCAGGGCGACAGGTACGTGTACACCCTCGCGCAGCCGCCCTCGGGCTACGCGGCCATCTTCGGCGAGTGCATCTACAAGTTCGGGCAGGGCGAGAAGTACTTCCTGTCAACCCAGGTACGCATCATCCCGACCAAGTAGGGACCGCTCTCTGACGCTTGACCAACCGGCCCCCCGCGACAGCGTTGCCACCGCGGGGGGCCTTTCTCGTACCGGCCAACCGCCGGCGCGGGTTGTCCTCCAGATGAGGCGGCTCGACTGCGCCCGGCGATCCTTGAGCACCTGCGCCGTCATTGAATGGCGTAGAGCGCGCTGCGGCATCAGGGTCGCCCGCTTGAGGGTGCTGTCCGGGTTGACGGCCCAGGTTTCGTCGAGCGTATCCGAGTCCAGGTGGACAGTGCCGTCGGCTGCCGCGGAGACATCGGGGCGCAGCAAGTGTTTCATTTACTGGTGCTCTGGTAGATTGGGCCGGAGCGAGAAAGGTTCTGCAGGATGAAGCCGTTCGTGCGCGAGAAGTTGTGCAAGACGCTGCTGTGCAAGTCGGGCATCTGCGACTACACCATCAACTGCTACACCGGCTGCCTGCACAACTGCGCCTACTGCTATGCCCGCTTCATGCGCCGCTTCACCGGCCATGCGGAGCCCTGGGGCGGCTTCCTCGACATACGCGTCAACGCGGTCGAGGTGCTGCGCAAGGAACTCGCCTCAAGGCGCCGGGGAGCCGCCTTGCGCCTGTCCGGCGGCGCCAAGCCCAAAGGCGCGCCCAGCGTCTTCGTCAGTTCAGTTTGTGACGGCTGGCAGCCGGCGGAGGCGGAGTACCAGTTGACCCGCGAGTGCGTGCGGCTGCTGGTGGAGGCGGGCTTCGAGGTCAACATCCTGACCAAGAACGTGCTGGCGGCGCGCGACTTCGACGTGCTCAAGGGGCAGGAGAACGTCGAGTTCGGGATGAGCATTACTTGCACCGATGATTGCGTCGCGGCGCTGTTCGAGCCCGGGGCCTCGCCCAACACAAAGCGGCTCGACTGCGTCAAGCGCGCCGCCGACCTGGGCATCACCACCTGCGCGATGGCGGCGCCGCTGGTGCCCGGCGTCTATGACACCGAGGAGCGGCTGCACGTGCTCTTCTCGGCGTTCGTGAAGGCGGGGGTGCAGCGGCTGAACGTTGACAAGCTGAACCTTTACCCCTCAGTGGCGGCCTCGGTCTCGCCCATGATCCGCAAGCACTTTCCCCATCTGACCGAGTTGTACCGGCGCCTGCTCTCGAAAGGGTCGTTCGCGGGCGAGTACTGGGCCGAGGTGCGGCAACGGGTTGAGGCCGTCGCGCAGGAGACGGGGCTGGCGCGGGTAGCACACGTCTTCATCTAGCGGCGGGCGGGATGAGATCCCGCCCCTACAACCCGACCCAGGAGCCCGGGGTAGTGGGGACGCGATCTTACTTGTCCGCCGGCATCTTCATCTGAGTTGCGCCGTGAGGGCCGAGCGGATAGGCTCGCAGTGACAACGCCCTAATCCGGCTTCCTCGTACAGGAGGTTGCGTGATGCGAGTCGCTGCGATGGCTTTCGGATTGACGCTCCTTCTGGTGGTGTGGGCGCAGGCCAGCGAGGCACTGGACGTGGGCACTTGGGCCGCCCGCTTCAAGGAATACGACAATGCCAGCAACGGCGGGCGTGGCAACAGTGATAGCGCGAGCAGCGACGCCCTGGGTTGGGGCGAAGCGTACGTGTTGCACCGCTACGTCATGATGTACGAGGCCGCGAAGGACGCATACTGGCTGGACAAGATAGTGGACCACGTGGACTGCTTCCTCCCCCTGATGGACGACTTCAACGGCGACGGCTTCCTCGGATGGCATACCAACCGCTACTCCACGGCGCTCTACCGAGCCGAGGCGCTGCACAATCGCGGGACCGCCACGATCACGCCGGAGTTCCATTGTGAGTACGACATCGAGAAGGCCCACAGGTGCACCGGACACCAGTACCTCATCGAGTTCCTGGGCGCAGGCCATTACTCCGTCCGCGACCTGAGCACTTGGCAACTGGTGGCGCCCGGTCAGCAGTACGAAAGCGGAGCCGACGTCGTTGGCCTAGGCACGGACGCCTTTGAGATCGAGGGCGCTCCCGAGGCCGGCGACAAGTTCCGCGTTGAAACCGCGGCACCCGAGGAGATCGAGTACCTCGTGCACGATGGCATGATCACCTACCCCATCGCCATGTTCATTGAGATCGTCAAGTCCGACGCCGGGCTGAGCGCGCGCTACGGCAACAAAGCGGACTACTATCTGCAGGTCATGCGGAAGAACATCTTTGACCGGTGGGAGCGCTACTGGCTCGAGACCGGCGAGGGCATGGGCGCGTACCGGGGCGTGGAGGCGCTGACGATGCGCTATCCCAACCGCATCCTGCCCCACAATCAGTACCTCGCCCTGGCGCGCACCTACCTGGTGCTGGCGGACGTCACGGGGGACGCGTTCTACCGCGACCGGGCGGCGAAGATGGCCCAGAACTTCAAGCAGTATCTCGCCGAGCGCGACGGCGCCTACGTCTGGTACTACTGGGACTGGGTGGAGAACGGCAAGCCCGACCACACCGGCTTCGAGGACCGCAGCCATGCGACCATTGACGTGGACTTCGTGCGCCAGGCGGCCGGGCGCGGCGTAGTCTTCACGCCTGAGGATGCGCGGAGAATCGCGCGCACGTATTGCGATCTGATGTGGAACGGGAGCCTGGAGGAGCCGAAGATTGGGGCGGATGTGAGCACGCGCGAGAACGGCGAGCCGTTTCTATGGGGCTGGGCGCCGCTGGCCGAGTTCGACCCCCAGGTCTGGACCATCGCCCGCGCCATATTCGACAAGATGGGTCAAGGGCAGCAGGTGACGATGGCGCCGGAGATGCTCTACACGCAGGAGGTGCTCCTGGGCGCGGCGGCGCGCTAAACGGGCGACGGGTAGCGGGCTGACCGCAGCGTAACGGCACGGCCGCCAAGCGGCGTGACCGACAACGGGCCTTCTGCTAGGCTGAAGGGGCGTAAGGTTGGCGGGTGGCTGTGAATGCCATTCAACGGCTTTGACCCGGAGGATTTTCAGGCGTTCGTTGATCGCAGTCTCAGTGCCAGGGTGGAGTACATACGCGATGTGCTGCACCCGCGCATGCGCAGCCTGGGCGAGGGGCTGGCGAAGCGGCTGACGGAGAAGACAGGCGTGGACCTGCGCTGCCAACTGCGCAGCGGCCGCTGGCACCGCAACCCCTGGGCGACCTGGGTGAGCGTCATCTCGCCGACCGAGCCGGAGCGCAGCGACCCAAGTCGTCCCCGGTTGAGTGTCTTTCTCGATCCCGAGGAGGTCATTGCGGGTTTCTGTCAGAGCATCTGGCGGCCCCGGTGGAACAGCGTGACGCAGCGGGCGGCGGAGTTGGCGGAGGTCATTGATGCCACCGTGAAGCGCGGCAGACTGAGCGTGGCGATCGCGCACTGGGATGACAAGGGGCGCACGACCACCAAGTTCCGCAGCGCCGCCCGCGCGCTGGCCGCCGCGCACGAACTGGGACAGGACTTCTTCATCGTGGGGCGCAACTACCTATGGCCCGACGCCGAGGCGCTCCTCTGCTCGCCACAGTTCTTCGAAGAGGCCGCCCAGGTTTTCGAAGCGGCTTGGCCGGTGTACCACTTCGCCTTCTTCGGCGAGCGGGTGTGAGTTGACGGCGGCTCGCGTCGTCTGCCGCCAATGAACGGCGGGAGATCAGCGAGCAGCGAGTTGAACGATAGAGAGGGTTCCCTTGCCGGCGCTGGAGGAGGACCAGGCGGGGCTGTGCTGCCTTGGGCGCGGCGGGCGGGTGTGCGGTTCCGCTGGGCGCGGCGCCGGCTCGCGCGGGCTTGCCGGAGACAGTCGCGGGCCTCTGGTTCTGAGCGCAGCAAGGCGGCCTGCTGCTGTCTACTCCGCGCTCCGCCTTACGACGCCCACCAGGTGATCCGCCTCGCGGGTGGGCTTGGGGATGCGGTAGCCGTCGCAGCACTTGAGCAGAATCTCGACGCAGGTGCGTAGGGAGACCTTGTGCCCCTGAGAGACGAAGACCGGCCGCACGTTGTCGCGCGTGCGCAGGACGGCCCCCACGACCTCTTCTCCGTCCCGCAGGAGCGAGTAGTCGCCCGCGCGCGCCCCGGGCGGCTCGAACTCACCGATGAGCCGCGACTTGGCGCAGCCGATGGTGGGCTTGTCGAGCAACAGGCCCAGGTGGCAGGCGAGGCCCAGGCGGCGAGGGTGGGCGAGGCCCTGGGCGTCGAAGATAAGGGCGTCCGGTTCGCAGGTGAGTTTCCTCAAGGCCGCGAGCAGCGGCCCGGCTTCGCGGAAGGCGAGCAACCCGGGGACGTAAGGGAAGGTAACCTTGACGCGTGCGGTCCGCCTCTCCAGCTCGCGCAGGTCCGGCCAAGAATAGGCGATGACCGCCGCGTAGCCCTCCTGCCTCGCCTTGCTTACGGCGACATCCGCTCCGGCGACGATGCGCACGTCCGCGAGGTCATCGTGCAGCACGACCCGGCCGCACAGATCCTTCTGAATCTGCGCCGCCGCGCGCGGCGTTACGTCCCATCTGTGTAGTCTGATCGACCTCACAAGCCGCTGCAGACACAAACTCGGGACCGATCTGTCAGGTCGCACACGTCGCTACGGTACCATGTTCCTTCCCGTGGCGGCTATGGGCGCGTTCCCAGCGCTGCTGAAGGCTGCGGCCCGCTGGGGCGTTGGTGACGCACGCGGGCGCGGCCGGCGGCTCCTCGCACGCGGCGTCAGTCTATCTGCGGGCGTGCCTCACCAGGCAAGCGATTCAGGATGGCTGCGACCACGCGACGGGCGAGACGCAGGGCCTCGTCTGTCTCCTCGGCCGTTGGCGTCTCGCTCTCCCCGGGATACCGGAACTTCCACGCATACTCCGACAGGGGTACGGCTTCATCCACTGCCGGCCCCAGGCTGCCGTCCAACGCGGCGCACTGGCGCCCGAGTTCCTCGATGCTGTGCGTCTTGCGATAGGGCATGTCATGCCAGGTGAGGAACGCCTTCAGGGGTTTCTCCACTGCCTGTTGCGAGTGGAACAACGCGTCTTCTCGCAAGGGGCTGGGGGCGCACAACGCGTGCTCGGCGCTACGCAGGTCAGCCGCAGCCTTGGCTAGCCAGGCGGCAGTGTCCGATAGGCGCGCCTGGTCAGGCTGCATACACGAGTGCCCCCTCTGCTACTACGGTGGCTGGGAGGGAAGCGCGCAGTGGCAGTCGAGCCTGAAAAGCGGCGTGCGACCATACCAGTACGTCCGCGGCCACCCCCGTGCCGCGCAGGGCCTCGTAGGCCAGCCGGCTGCGCTTACGCCTCGGGGGCGCGTCATCGGGGACGACCACAAGCAGGTCGTAGTCGCTGTCCGGCCCCGTTTCCCCTCGCGCGCGCGCGCCGAACAGGTAGATACGCTCGGGGCGGTAGGCCTCCACTAGCCGCCTGACCAGTTCGCCGACCACTGCATCGGCCGGCGCCCCGGCCCCCGCTCTCTCCTGAGTATCGCTCATATGTGCTTCTGCAGCCCAAGACCGGACTGTGCTCAAGAGTACTGTAACTCCTACGCGCGGGCAAGAGGCCAAGCGAGCGCCGCCTGAGCCTGTTCGCCGTAGCCGTTCCAGTGTCGTACGGAAACTGTAACCACCCCGTAACAATTGCTACGGTGGGGCCATGCTATAAACCTAGCCAAAGGGTGTGGTTTTCTGGCAGCGGGGCTGGAGCCTAGGGCGGTTGCTGCCGCCAACCCGAAGGGAGCACCGCGGATGAGAGTACCCAGGATCGCGCTCGTTTGCTGTCTGTTCGCCGTCGCCTTGCTGGCCGCTTGCGCGCGCACCAGCACCACGGGGAGGGATGCGGGGCAGGGGACGCCTAGCGCCGGCCCGTCCAACCAGGCACCCGGCAACAAACTGATCGTGTTTTACGCCGCCAGTCTAGCGCTACCGTTCAGATACCTGGAGCAGGCCTTCGAGGGGGAGCACCCCGGCGTTGACGTGCAGGGCGAGGCCGGCGGCAGCCAGGTCATGTGCCGCAAGGTCTCTGAGTTGGGCGGCGAATGTGACGTAATCTCCTCCGCCGACTACGAGGTCATTCAGCAACTGCTAGTCCCGGAGTACACCGAATGGTTCATCATCTTCGCCTCCAACGCAGAGGTCATCGCTTACACGGACAAGAGCAAGTACGGCGACGAGATTAACGCCGAGAACTGGTACCGCATTCTGCTGCGCCCCGATGTGCGCTTCGGGCGCTGCGATCCCAACAAGGCACCCGAAGGCTACCGCACCATCCTCACCTGGGAGCTCGCGGACCGCTACTACAAAGACGATCTCAAGGGAGAGGCGGTCAGCGACAAACTGCTCGCGGCCTGCCACAAGGAGCACGTGACGTCATCGGTGACGGAGTTGCTGCCCTTGCTGGAGTCAATGTCGCTGGACTACGCCTTCATGTACAAGTCGGTGGCGATGCAGCACAACTTGCGCTTCGTTACCTTGCCCCCCCAGATTGACCTGAGCAGCGAGCAGTATGTGGACTTCTACCGCCAAGCGAAGACCCAGATAACCGGGAATAAGCCCGGCGAGACGATGACCATGGTGGGTGCACCCATCTTGTACGGAATCAGCATTCCCAACAACGCACCCCATCGCGACTTGGCGCTGGACTTCGTGCGCATGCTGCTGAGCAAGGAGGGGCAGGCGGCGCTCAAGAAAGGATTCCAAGACCCCGTTTCCCCAGCGCTCGCTCCGGACCCAGCCAAGGTGCCCGAGGTACTGCGGCCACTGGTCAAGAAGGTAGTGCTGTGAGTTCCGCGCGCATACCCAGGGCTTGGCTGATGGGGATTGGTGTTGTCCTCTGCCTGGCGCATCTGGTAGCCGCCTTCATCACCCGGGACTGGGGAACGACGGTCTCCTTACTCACCGCGAGCCTGTTCGCGCTCGCTCTCGCTCCTGCCTACCGCGCCAAGTGGCCCGGCCGGGCCTTCTGGATCTACCCGGCGGGCTACGCGCTGCTCTTTCTGTTCATGGTCATTGTCAGCAGGGAGCCTCTGCTGTTCGTGGTCTTCGGCGCCCTGTACGCCGCCCTCTACCGGCACCCCATCGCGATCGGCTACCTGCTGATACTCATCTTCTCCGCGATGGTAATCACGCCTTACTGGTTCCAGTCGGCGGTTCTCCTCAGCCTGGCCTTCACCTTGCTGCTGCTCGCCAACCGGCGCACGCGCAACGTGTTCGTGCTGGCGTGCTTCGGCGCAGGGCTGCTGCTACTGGGGGCATTACTCCTGCCGCTGTTCTACATGACCTTCCAGACCCCAGTGCAGACGCTGCTGGTGACGCTGCGGCAGTCCACCTTTGTGCAGGCCTTGCTCAACTCGTTCCTTACTGCCACGGCTACCACGGCGCTCATCTTGCTGCTCGGCGTGCCGCTCGCCTACGCTCTGGTGCGTCTGGAGTTCCGCGGCAAGGAGGCGCTCGACGCCCTGGTTGACCTGCCGATTCTCATCCCGCAGTCGGTGGTGGGGATCGCGCTGCTGGCGCTCCTCGGCCCGAAGACGCCTCTGGGCGAGTTCGTCTACGACCACTTCCACGTGAAGGTCGCTGCCTCCTACATCGGCATCATCGCCTGTCAGGTATTCGTATCTTCCCCTTTTCTCATTCGCTCCGCGATGAATGCCTTCGAGCAGATGGGCCCGCGGCTGGAGTACGTCAGCCGCACGTTGGGGGCTACGCCGCTGAGCACTTTCTTCCGCGTCTCCCTGCCGCTGGCCGCCAACGCCATCTTCGCAGGCTCCATTCTCACCTGGGCTCGCGCCATCTCCGAAGCCGGCTCGATAATGATCCTCGCCTACCACCCCTTCACCATCTCCGTTCTCACCTACGACACCTTCATCCAGTACGGCCTCTCCGAGACCCAGCCCGTCGCCACCTTGCTGCTGCTGGTCTGCTTGTGGGCTTTCATCGTGCTGCGCTGGTCGCGCGCGCATCCCCCACACTTCTTCGGCCGCAGGAGGGTGCAGCCGGCATGATCCGCGTCAGCGACCTGGCCGGAACCTGGGGCACGTTCTCTCTGAAGGGCATAGACCTGCACGTCGAGAGCGGCGAGTACTTTCTGATCGTGGGCCCGTCCGGCTCAGGTAAGACACTGCTGCTGGAAACCATCGCCGGCTTGCACCGGCCGGAGCGCGGTCGCATCTGGATGGACGAGCGCGAGGTCACCGACCTGGCGCCCGAACGCAGGAAAGTCAGCGTGGTCTACCAGGAGCGGTGCCTTTTCCCGCACCTGTCGGTGCGCGGTAACGTCGGCTATGGGCTGCGCTACAGCGGGCTTTCACGAGCGCGAGCGGCGGCCCGGGTCGAGGAGATGATCAGCCTTTTCGACCTGCAGGACCTCGCCGAGCGGCTCGGCATCGTCGGCCTGAGCGGAGGTGAGACCCAGAAGGTGGCGCTGGCGCGCGCGCTGGCGGTGGACCCGCGGGTGCTTTTCCTGGATGAACCCTTGGGGGCGCTGGACTACGGCGGCCGCGCCCAAGTGGCCGAGGTGCTCAAGAACATCAACGAGCGCTTCGGCATCACCACCATCCACGTCAGCCACGACTACACGGAGGCCATGACACTGGCGCACCGTGTCGCCGTGATGCGCGATGGGCGCATCGTGCAGGTGGGCACGCCGGCGGAGGTATTCTGGCGCCCCAATAGCCGCTTCGTGGCCGATTTCCTGGGAGTAGAGAACGTTCTGCCGGCCGAGGGGGTGGCCTCGCCGGATGGCCCCGGAGCCCGAGTGGGCGACCTCACTTTCCGGCTGGCGCAAGACCCCGGCGCTACGCGCTTCTACCTGTGCGTGCGCCCGGAAGACATATTCCTGACCCGCGAACCGCGGCCCGGGCCCAACACCTTCCAGGCCCAGCCCAAGGAGATCGTACAGGAGGGGTTCCAGGCGCGGATTACTTTGGCGCTCGGGCAGGTTGACCTGGTCGCCCGCGTGCCGCTGCGCAGCGTGCGGGAACACAACTTCACCGTGGCCTCTCCGTTGCACGTTGCAGTGGAGCCGAGTGCACTGCACACCATGACTGATGACGAAGAGGGTTGATTGCTGGTGAGAGTGGACATCACCATGCCCCTGTTCAAGATCGTGCAGCGGCCCCTACTGCCGATCCAAGGCTCCTGGATAGATGCCACGCCCTTCATCGCCATGTTCGTTCTGATGGGCGCGGGCGCTTACTTCGTGTACCGCGGCAAGCGTGTGCAACTGGCGCGTCGCGTCGTTCAGGTGTTTAGCGCTTTCTTCTTCATCATCTTCATTCACCGCTGCTTGTGCGCGCTGCGCGGTTGGGCCTTCGGAATGGAGCGGCTGGGCCGGAACAACCTGCTCGCCTTCGGCGACCTCTGTATCGTGGTAGCCCTGGTCGCCTTCACCGCGGCCTACGGCCGCATCTTCTGCGGATGGGTGTGCCCCCTCGGCCTGCTGCAAGAGGTGCTCGCCAAGCCGGGGCGCCTCCGAATGGCCTTGGCGAACCGCAGAGTGCGCAACGGCATAGGCCTCCTGCTCCTGGGCGGTGTCACCATCCTGACGGTGTGGTTCGCCTATCTCGTGAGGCCCGGGACGCAGTTCTTTGTGGAGAATGTCGCCGCGATCTGGACCTTCGCCTTGCTAGTGGTGCTCTTCTGGGTCATCCCGCACCAAGGCGAGGACGTGCCGGCCCGTCACGCCCGCTACGTCTCGGCCGGGGCCTACCTGCTGCTGGCCACCGTCGGAATCTTCGTTACCAACCCGTGGTGCACGCTCTTTGGCGACGAGCTGGACTTCTCCTCCATCATCTCGCTGGCTGGCGTGCTCGGCGCGGCGGTTATCATTCCCCTCGCCTGGTGCCGCTACATCTGCCCCGGCGCGGGGTCGCTCGCGCCCTTCGCCCTCTTGTCGCCTTACAAGATTCGCAACAACCAAGAGTGCAAGCGCTGCGGTGAGTGCTCTATACTTTGCCCGGTGGGCGCGCTGGGCCCGGAGAAGATTGACCATTCCGCATGCATTTACTGCGGGGCGTGCCTAGACAAGTGCGGTTTCCACTGGGAGAAGGGCGAGCCAAAGTGAGTCCTTCTTTTCGCTGCCGCCTTGTCGTGCTGCTGACCGTGGGCCTGCTGGCGCCGGCCGCGCAGGCGCAATGGGATACCTTCCATGGCGACAACCAGCGTACCGGCGAAGTGGAGGTCAGCTTCCCCTCCGCGAACTTGCAGTTGCTCTGGAAGTTTAGCCTGGGCGAGCACACCTGGCGCTACTGCAAGGGGTCAAGCGTATGGTCGGCCTCGCCCGTCTTCGGCGACGTGGGGGGACGCACGCTGCTGTTCATTGGCGCCTACGACAACAACCTGTACGCCTTGGATGCGCTCACCGGCAAGGTGGTCTGGCGCTTTACCACGGGCTGCGTAGTCAACGCCGCGCCCGCGTTCGCGCGGGTGGGCGGGCGGCCGCTGGTGTTCGTTGCCTCCACCGACCGTACCTTCTACTGCATTGATGCCGCCACGGGCTCGCAATTGTGGGCCTATGAGACTGTGCCCTGGACGTACACCGTGGGCAACAGTCAAGCCACCTCGCCTCTGGTGGCCACCGTGGATGGCGAGCCCTTCGTCTACGTGGGCTTCTGGAACAGCGACCGGCGGCCGCTGCGCGCCGTGCAGAAGGGCGAACTGTTCAGGTTTCGCACCGACCGCCGGGAACTGGTGTGGCGCAAAGAACTAACGCAGAGCAACCTCTCCACGCCCTCGTTCCTGGAGGTTGACGGGCGCCCGACCATTTTCGTCGGCTCCGAGGACGGCTGCATCCGCGCGGTGGATGCCCGCTCGGGCAAGCAGGTCTGGCAGCGGGTTACCGGCCATGTCGTCGTGGCGGCGCCTCTGGCGGTGCCGGTCGCCGGGCAGCCGGTCATCTATGTCGGGGATTGGTTCGGCATGCTCAACTGCCTCTCCGCCCGTGACGGTCATTTCCTCTGGTCCTACAAGACCGGTCACGCCGTCAACTCCACCGCCTCCATTGCGAAGGCCAAAGGCCGTCTGACGGTCTTCGTGGGGTCCCAAGACCGCTCGCTGCACGCCGTGGACGCGCGCAGCAGCGCCCGGCGCTGGACTTTCCCCACCGCCAAGTACGTCGTTGCCTCGCCGGTGGTGGCGCAGATCAACCGCAAGCCCGTGGTTTTCTTCTCCTCACTGGACAACTACCTCTACGCCGTGGACGCGGATAGCGGGAAAGCGGTGTGGCGGTTCGAGACGGGCGACATGCTGTGGCCCTACGAGACTAGAGGCTCCAGCCTCTGGTCTTCGCCTGCGGTCACCGAGGTCGCAGGTCTGCCGCTGCTGGTCTTCGGCGGACACGACGGTTACCTATACGCCTTCGTGGCCAAGCCCGAGGGTGCCGGCGCGGGAGGCAAAGCGAGAGCCCTCATCCATCGTCCTCAGAATCCCATGCTCTTCCTCCCGCCGGTTATCGGCCTGCTGTTGCTCGTCGCGGGATTCGCCCTGCTGCGGCGCGCGCGTACTTCAACCACCGCAGAGCCCTAGGCGCCCGTTCGGCGGCGCGTCCTGCGTCATCCGCGCCATTTGGTTCCGCTCCTGCCGTTGACACCAGTGCCCGGGCAGCCCAACCTATGAGGTGCCACCACAGGAGGGATATGCGTGCTATCGCTCGCTGCTGGTCTAGCCCTTGCCGCGCTCCTGCAGCCGGCGCCGCGGCTGCTGAACTCGGGCCTTGAGACGCCTGGGGGTGGTGTGGCGGAGGATGTGGCCTACACACTGCTGACCAAGGGGGCGGTGCCGGCCGGCTGGGCCGCCAATCAGTTTCGCGAACCGTTCGCCCCCTTCGAGTGCGCCCTGGACACCTCGGTGTTCAGGTCGGGCGCGGCTTCCGCGAGACTCTCGAGCGAGGACCTGGGTGCGAAGATAGGGCTGGATAGCCAGCAGCCGCTCACCCCCGGCCGCTACCGCGTCTCCCTGTGGGCGCGTTGCGAGCCGGGCGGGAAGGCCTTGCTCAGCATCTCCTTCGGCGGAGAATGGCTCGGGCCGCGCGAAGTCGGCGACGAATGGACGGAGTGCGTGTGGGAGGGCAACGCCAGCAAGACCCTGGAAGACGTCTACAGAGTGCTGGAGATTCGAGCGGAGGCACGCACCAAGCCGACCTATTGGATAGACGACGTCGGCATGGCGCCGCTGCCTGACCTGGTGCTCCGCTACCTCAAGGACGGGCGCCCCAACCCTCCCAAGACGCTGCTCTTCTCCTACCTCGCCATTGATGCCTTGCGCGCCGACGCCGCGAAGTGGAGTCAGCGTGGCTTCGGCGGCTTCCTGATAGCGAACGTTATGAGTGACTGGCAGTCTGACGTCTGGGCCGCCGACGGCGATTCCTCCACGGTCGGGCCCGCCGACGGGACCTTCCAGGCTCTGCGCGCCTGCAACGAGGAGTGCGCCCGCTACGACATCCGTAACTTCATCAAGGTGGCGTTCTACACCGAATTGCCTTTGTGGACCGACGGCGCCGCCTGGGCCAAGGCCGCAGAGAACTTCCGCGAGTGCGCCGTCATGGCCCGCGACACCCTCTGCGCAGGGATAGCCCTGGACACCGAGTACGTCGGGCAGCAGTACGACCTCGACTGGGAGGGGTACACCTACCAGGGCTACACGCAGGATGACCTGCACCGCGCGGCGCGCCTGCGAGGGAGGCAAATCGTCCAAGCGATGCTATCCGAGTATCCGGACATGGAATTCCTCACCTTGCCCGAAGGCATGATGTACTACGGCCCGCTCTGGGACGACCTCTTTCGCGGCATGCTCGACGCCATGGTCGAGGCGGACGCTCCCGGCGGGCTGCATCTGCTGTGCGAAGACAGTTACGACCTCACCGACTACCAGGCGCTGCTCCAACTGCCCCAGAGGGTGACCGCGCTGGTCACCTGGAACCAGCCCGAGGCCGTGGTGCGGTACTGGAATGAGAAGTGCTCCGTCGCACTCGGCGGCTGGCCGCTCGGCTACTACCGCAAGTTGTACGACGAGCAGGGCGAGCGCACAGGCTGGGGTGGGCGGCAGGAGATCTTCGGGGACGAGGACATCGGCTCCGGGGCGGACCGGGGGCCGCGCTTCCCGCTGGAGAAGTTCCGCGAGCAGATGGCGGGGCTGAGCGCCGGGTGCAGGAAGTACAACTGGATATACGCGCACGGCGAGGTCTGGTGGCCCACGCCCGGCGAACTGGAGGTGGAGGGGAAGACCCCGCGGGAGGTCGAGCAGGCCCGGGCCCGCCGTGCCGTCCCCAACCTGGACGAATACTACGCCATCGTGCGTGACCACTACCTGATGACCGCGGCCGACAAGTAACCCCGGCGAGCGCCGTGGCGTCGGCCTGCGACTAGCCGTACACTCCGTGCAGGTGCAGCCGTCCTTGCGCCGGGCGGGCGGAGGGCGGCGCTAGGGAGGTGACAGCCAATGGCTGACCGAGTTGCGGCGCAGGTATCGCTCTATCCGCTGCGCGTGCCGCACTTGCGGCCGCCGATCGAGACCTTTGTCCGCGCCTTGCAGCAGGAGGGGCTGGAGGCCACTATCGGGCCGCTCAGCACCATGGTCGAGGGCGACGCGGAGGTGTTGTTCCAGGCGGTGGCGAAGGCCTTCGCCGCGGCGGCGCAGCAGCAGGACGTGGTGCTCAACCTCACGATGACCAATCGCAAGCCGGACGTCTGAAGTCCACTGCGTCCAGCACTCGTATCTGAGCAATGACCTGCGGCTGGGACGGCCTGCTCGGTTCTCGGCCACAGGGAGGGAAGGAAGCACTATGTCGGACCTGCCCGCCTCAGGAGAGCAGGAACGCCGGACCCTACAACCCAGAGCCCCGGGCGGGGGCGTCTTCGATAGAATAACATGAAGAGGGGGCTGCGCCACTGGCAGTAGGGGCGGCATCTTATGCCGCCCGCTGGTTGTGCGGACCCCGCCGAGGCGGGGTGCCTACTGCCCCCTCGCGGATCGTGCCCGGCACGCCTTGACCCTCCTTGAGGCTCTTCTCAAAGGGGATTCTATCCTCAGGAGTGTCACCCACTTATCTGGGTACCACACTCTGGCCCTACATGCGGAGCGACATGGCGCCCGAGGCCACCGAGGGCTGGCTCGCGGGCAAGACGCGGATAAGGTAGGCACAGGTGCTGAGGGGCGCCGGTGGGCCCCCAGAAGATGACTAGGCGGGGCGGGCTTTGGTGAGGAACCCCAACAGGTCCTGCAGCCAGAAGCGGCGCTGGTTGCCCTCAGTGCGGTGCGCCTTGAGCAGCCCGCGGTTCGCGTAGCGGCGTACGGTGGTGGGGGAGACGCGCAGCAGCAGCGCCACTTCCTGTAAGGTCAGTTCGGGGTTGTAGATGCGCGCGAGCAGCGCCTCGCGCTTGTGCTCGAGTTCCTCTCGGTGCCGGCGCTGAGCGGCCGTGCGGGCGGGCATTCCCTCGAGGGGCAACTGGGTTTGCAGCGCCTCGCGTGTGGCGGAGAGCAGATGCCGTAGCCGGTCCCTTTCCGCGGAGAGAGAGGTAGCGCGACTGACCACCTCGACCGCGGCGGCGGAGCCCTCCGCCTTGGTCTTGCGCCCTTTGGGCTGCGGCGGTTCCAGCGGCGCCGCAGGCGGCTTGGGCTGCGCGGCCTCGCGCTTGCCCCCGATCGGGCGGACCTCGCCTTCGGGGCTTGTCACCTGGACCGGCACCGGGGGGGGGCCTCCTTTGGAGACGTCACGGGCGTTGTGCGGAACGCGCACCTTGGGCGGAGGAACGTGGCGCGTCGGCGGCTCCGGGGATGCCGAGCGAGGGGCGGGCCGCTGCGGGTGCTGCCGCTTGTCCGGTTGCGCCTCGTTCTTCTGCTGCTGGCGCAGGTACCGTTGCCATTCTTGGATCGAACGCATCGCTATCGGTTGACCCCTAATGCCTCAACGTCGCCACGTCCGCGCGAGGAAGTTTAGCACGATTGTCAAAATGAGACTGAGCAGCAGCATGGTGGCGAGTGGGAAGTGGAAAGTGAAGTTCCCGCGGCGCCAGACGATGTCGCCCGGCAAGCGAGGCAGGCCGCTGCGCGCGGCCAGCCCCAGCAGCAGAAGCAGCCCGCCCAGAAAGCAGACGGCCACGCCCATGACTATCAGCATCTTGCCCGCGGCCTGCAGCCCGCTGTCCATAGCCAGCACCCACGATCTAGTGTAACCCACGGCAGGCAGAGGCGCCACACTGGAGTCGCCCAACGCTGCGCCCCCGGTGTTTGGCAGGCCCTTGTGCGGCTGCTACCATCTCATGTGCGCCGCGGCGCGGGCGAGGGCCAGAGCAGAGCAAGTGGAGGAAACAGGTCGTGCAATGAGTGAAAGAGAAGAAGTTAGGCTTACCGCCCTAGCCCGATCTGGAGGCCTCGGGGGCAAGGTCGCGTCCGGCGAACTGGCGCAACTGCTGGCGGAGTTGCCCATACCGTGTGACCCCAACCTGCTGGTGGACTCGACGGCCTCCGACGACGCGGCGGTCTACCAGATAGGCAGCGAATTGGCCATCGTCTTCAGCGCCGACTACTTCCCGCCGATGGTGGACGACCCTTACGTCTACGGGCAGATCGCCGTCGCCGACGCCCTGAGCGACGTCTACGCCATGGGCGCCACCCCCGCGCTCGCGCTCAACCTGGCCTCGTTTCCCACTGGGCGACTCGACCTCGCCGTCTTCCGAGACATCCTGCGCGGCGGAGTGGACAAGGCAGACGAGGCCGGCGTGCTTATCGCCGGCGGCCACTCGCTCCGCGACGAGGAACCCAAGTATGGGCTCGCGGTCATCGGGTTCGCGCATCCGGAGAGAGTGATCAGGAACGGGGGCGCTCGGCCGGGAGACAGGCTGATCCTCAGCAAGCCGCTGGGTGTTGGCACCATCACTACGGCGGCGCGCGAGGGGCATATCCCCGAGGCGACGCCGCAGAATCGCGCGGCGCTCGAGGAGCGCGTCCAGTGGCAGGGAGACGTTGACCCGGTGCTCCAGAACATGCTGCTTGAGCCTCAGATCTCGGGCGGGCTGCTGTTCGCGGTGCCCGCTGATCAGGCGGGAGGGCTCGCCGCTGGCCTGCGCCAGGCCGGCGTAGCCGCCGCCGAGATCCGAGAGATCACCAAGGAAACGCGAGGCACCGTCAGGGTGCTGCCCTAGACGGCACTATGTGGGGCACCGTCGGCCTACCCATATTGGTGGTGGCATCCGCGTTCGCGGCCGCGGTGTGCGGGTCCGTCTTGGGCGGCTCGGCGGGCGTTGCCTTTCTCGGGCTGATGCTGGTGCTGCCGCGCCTCTTCGACCTGCCGGCGCTGAACTTCACCTTCCTCACGGGCCTAGCGTCTGTTGCTGTCTTGTGCGTCAGCGTTAGGTGCGCCTTTGCTCGGGCGAGGAGGCCTTTGCGGCTTCCCAGTTACGGAGCGCTGTTGGTTCTGGGCGCGATGGGCGCGGTCGGGGCGGCCTGGGCTGAGCCTCAGGCGACGGCGTGCAGCGCTGCCATCGTGGCTCTGCTGTGGGCCTGGGGCGCGGTACGCGGTTGGACGCCTGCCACGGGCGAGGCGAGCCAAACGGGTATGCAGGCTTGGATGGCAGCGGGAGTCGCGGCGGTCGTGTCACTGGCCTCCGGCGCGAGCGGCCTGGGCCTCGGCGCGGTCACTGGCGCCGAGGGGAAGATGCTCGGCGACGAATGCCTGCGGCTGACCGGCCGAGCACTGCTGCTGAGCGCTTTGGTGATAGCCGCGGCGAAGGCGCTCACCGCGCAGACGCCGCCGATCCTCGCCGGCGGGGTCGCGCTCGGCGCCCTGCCGGGAATGCTGCTCGCGTTCTTGCTTAGGAGGCGGATGAAACGCAAATGAGCCAACTGCAGCCGGACTACTCCCTGACGGCCGTCGCGCCTACCATCGCCGCCGCCTTCGGCCTTCCGGCCCCGAAGGAGGCCGTCTCGCCTCCCATAGACACGGTCTGCGCCTCCTTGGGGCGCTGCGAGCGTGTGGCGCTCATAGTGTTGGACGCGTTCGGCGTGGCGTTGTGGGAGCACGCTCGCCGCCTCACTCCTCACTTCAACGGGCTGGCCGAGCAGCATCTGCTGCGGCTGGAATCGGTCAGCCCCCCCGTCACCCCGGTTTGCTTCGCCACCTTGGCCTCGGGCGCGGCGCCTCAGGTGCATCAATTGCGAGACCGCCGTGACGAACTTCGCGCGCAGACCGTCTTCCAGGTGCTCCGCGAGGCCGGTCTGACCAGCGCCGTGGTCGGGCAGGATCGCTCCTCCGCGCGGCTGGTGTGGTCCCGGTTTGCGGACTATGCCCGCGTCGCCGGCTCCAACACTGACGATGAGTTGCTCGACCTTTGCTTGCGGGTGGTCGAGCAGCGGAACCCCAACCTGCTCGCGACTCAACTGCTCGACATAGACGACGCGGGCCACGCGCACGGCCCGTTCTCCGCCCGCACCGTGGAAGCCATTGGCCTTACGGACGCACGCCTTGCCCGGCTCTGCTCCTTCCTCGGCGGGCGGGGCTATGCCGTCCTGGTCACCGCTGACCACGGGCAGCACGACCGCGGGCCCGACCCCACGACCGGCGCCAAGAAAGGAACCCACAACGGCTCCACCTGGCAGGATTTCCTGGTGCCCCTAACCTGGCAGGTGCAGGCGCCTTAGGCGTCCGCTGGCCGGCGGCGGCCGGCGCGTCCGGTTGTCCGAGCCCGCCCGCAGCGGAATGTAGGTTTGCCGCGGCTGTGCTAGACTTTCTGGCCGAAAGTCGGGTGAAACGCGCACTTGCGGCCGGGCGGGAACGTTCAAGGGGTATGAGACGCTCGAGAGCGGGCGTTTTGTGGGCATGCTTGGCGCTCTGGGTATCGGCGACGCCCAGCCTGGCGCAACTTCGCCTCGACGCCGCCGACTATATGGCGCGGCGTATAGGCGCCAGGGCGATCGCCTTCGAGCCGCAAAGCCTGGCCCAGGCGCTCTCTCAAAGGCAGGAGCAGACCTTCGAGATAGCTGGTCAGATGCTCAGGCTCACGCAGCAGGGGGAGACCACCGTTGCCGAACTCCAAACCGAGCAAAGCGGCGTCTTGGTGATTCGCTTCCCGAAGGGATGCGACCTGCCCGACCAGGGCGAGAAGATCCGGCTGCTCGCTCGTCTTACCGGCGAGAGCGGGGGCCAGGCGGCCCTGCAACTGCTGGGCTTCGTGGGCGAGCAGGAACTCATGATCGTCTCCCCCGAGGGTGGACTGGTGGCGGCGCCGAGCGCACCTAGTAGGCTGCCTATCGGCTACGGCTCCGCGGGTCCCTCGTTCGCGACGGTGCCTCCGGTCCCCGGGGCCGGGGCGGCGCCCGAAAACCCCATTCAGTGGCCGGCCGGCCCGGCAACCCCTGCGCGCTCGCCGTCGGCGCCCTGGTCCCCCTATTGGGCCTACACCGGCCCCAGTGCTACTCCCTCCACGGGGCCGGCAGCGCCGCCGCCGCCTGCCATCTCGAGTGACCGCGTGGCCGCGTTCGCCGCGCTGGTCAAGTCGTACAACCGCAAACTGAGCGACGAGTGGGCCGCCGCGCTGGCCCGGGCGCTGCTCTACTACTGCGACTGGTACGGGGTGCATCCCGCCCTCGGGTTCGCGCTCGTGGCGTGTGAATCCTCTTGGGACCCGGACTCGGTCTCGCACGCCGGCGCGATGGGCTTGGGGCAATTGATGCCGGGGACCGCATCCGGGCTCGGGGTGGGCGACCCGTTCGATCCCATGCAGAACCTCGCGGGCTCGATACGCCTGCTGCGAGGCCACTTAGAGAAGTACACGGAGCGGCCCTACAACGAACAACTCGCGCTGGCGCTGGCGTGCTACAACGCAGGCTCGGGGGCGGTGCAGCGCTACGGCGGCGTGCCCCCCTACTCGGAGACCATCAACTACATTCGCAAAGTGTCCGCCCTCTTCACGAAACTGTACGAGCAAGGGTATCAGTAAGCCGCCGGGCCACGCGCCGGCCGAAAGCGGAGGGCACCTGTCTGCTCCGATGATCTGGTACGTGGACATCGAGCATCCGCGCTTCTCGCTCGACCGCAACAGGGAGCGGGAGCGACAGCAGCGCCTGCGCGAGATTACGTCGCGCTTCGAGCAGATAGCCTCCTGCGCTTGCCGCATCGTTCATTACACGCGCTTCGACGGCGCGCGGGTCGCCAAGAGCGGGCCCACCGCCATCATACTCAGCGGGCAGTCCACGATGTGGCCTTGGTACGATATGGCAACCTTCGAGCCCCTGTTCGCGGTGCTGCGAGGCGGCTTCGGCCTGGGCCGGCTGCCGGTGCTCGGCACTTGCGGCGGCCACCAACTCCTCGCCCTCGCCTTCGGCGCGCCTGTCAAGGGAATGCGTTGGGTCGGTCCAGGCGAGCCCAACGTCTTCACCTCCGAGGGCTGGCAGCCCGAGCGAGGGTTCAAGGGCGTGGACTTGCGCCGCCGCGACCCGCTCTTTCGCGGCCTGCCCCAGCGGGCGGTGTTCCTGCAATCGCACCACGACCACGTCGTCACTGTGCCGCCCGGCTTCTTGCGGCTTGCGTCCAATGCGACCTGCCGCGTGCAGGCGATGCGCCATCGCAGCCGGCCGCTCTACGGAGTCCAGTTTCATCCCGAGTGGTACCATGACGAACATCCCCACGGCCGCAGGCTCCTGGAGAACTTCTTCAGCCTGTGCAGCCGTTGAAGGCGCCTGCTCGTGCCGCGCGGTCGCGCAGGGCTATTCCGTTTCGGGGAACTTGGTCAGGGCCGTCGGCCGAGCGGGGAACACGGGCTCGTAGGCTTCCGCGTAGCGCACGCGACAGCGCCAACCCGCGGCAGCGGCCCGCGCGCGTAAAGCCTCGCGATAGTCGGTCACGCCCAGGCGATCCACGCCCCCCCGGTGCTCGAGCAGCCATCCGGCGAACTGACTCTCGTGGCACATGGCCGCCTCGATCTTGAGATCTATGACCTCGGAGATGTCTATGTAGACTTGTCCGGCGTCGTGGCTGAAGACGTAGATCTGCTTAACGCAGAAGTAGGGGTACGCCGTCTTCACCAGCGGGAGCGAGGCCAGATAGAAGGCGTCGAGGACGTTGCGGTGAGTGTTCCGATGATCGGGGTGCTTGTCGTCCTCGCGCTGCGTGATTACCACGCTAGGCCGCTTGGAGCGGAAAACGTCCACCAGTTGCAGCGCGACCTCCCGCGATTGGGGAATGGCGCCGTCCTCGCAGTCGAGGAACATCAGTTCGGCGCCCAAAGTGGCGGCTGACTTCTCCGCCTCGCGCGTGCGCACTCGCTTGAGTTCATCCGAGGGCATCGTCATATGGCCGAGGCCGCCTCGGGTCATCAGGACCACCGTGGCGGGCAGGCCCTGGCGCGTGTAGAGGGCGATCGTGCCGGCGGCAGCGACCTCGTCATCGGGATGAGCCCCGACTAGCAGCAAGCCGCCACCAGGACTGCCTTGTTGGGCAGACATCTGCTCAGCCTCCTGACTGCTGACTGCGTTGCTCACTGCGTTTGGCCGACCCTACAGAAAAGCACGCCCCTGCGAGGCGCCGGCGAGGGACAGTGTATCCGCGTGGCGGCCGGCGGACAACGGAGCAACAGCCATTGGGGCCGGCCGCTGCGCTCGACCCTTACGTGGGCCTCGAGGGCGGCACGCGGAGGGAGAGCACGACCATCGCCAGCGCCGCCAGGAGCGCGCCGAATACGAACGGGGCGTGCGGCCCGAAGCCGTGCCAGCCCCCCGCGCCTTGCCAGAGCACACCGGCGATGATGCTGGCCGGTAGGGCGGTTATGCCCACGGCGGTGTTGTACACCCCGTAAGCGGTGCCGCGCCTCTCGTCTGGGACCAGATCGGCCACTAGGGCCCGGGCGGCACCCTGCGCGGCGCCGTAGTAGACGGCATACAGCCCAAAGAGGGCCACCACGTGCCACACCGAGCGTGCCGCGGCGAACCCGGCATATGTGGCTGCGTAGATGGTCCAGCCGATGAGAATCAGCCGGCGCCGGCCGACTCGGTCCGACCAGTGGCCCGCCACCGGCGACAGCCCGCTGTAGACCGCGTTGAAGCCCACCAGCAGGAGCGCCACGTGAAGGACGGACATGCCGAGGTTCTGCGCGCGCAGCAGCAGAAAGGCGTCGCTCGAGTTGCCCAAGGTGAAGAGCGTGACCGCCACCAGGAACCACTTGAACCGCGAGTCCATCCCCTCGAGGGATAGGCGGGGAGCCGCAGTGGTGCGCCGCGGCGGCGCCTTCTCGCTCACTAGCGCGAGCACCGCCAGCGCCAGGAAACCGGGTACCAGTGCCACCACCACCAGCCGCTGAAACGCGAGCCGGTGCAGAAGTTCCGCCCCCCCTTGGCTGAGGTAGATGACCAGAGCAACGGCGCTCAGGCCAATCACCGCGCCCGCGGTGTCCGCGGCGCGGTGAATGCCGAAGGCAAAGCCGCGCGTGCTCTCTGGCGTTGAGGCGGCGAGCAACGCGTCGCGCGGCGCGGTGCGTATGCCCTTGCCCAACCGGTCCGCAAAGCGCACGGCGAACACCCATCCCCAAGTGCGCGCGAAGTAGAGCAGCGGCTTGGTGATCGCGGAGAGCCCGTAGCCCAGCATGGCCAGCGCCTTGCGCTTCCCCGCCACGTCGGAAAGCCAGCCGGAGAAGAGTTGGCTCAGGCTCGCGGTGGAGTCGGCAACACCCTCTACGATGCCGATGATCGCCGTCCGCTGTTTGAGCACGTTCGCCAGAAAGAACGGCAAGAAGGTCAGGGTCATCTCGCTGCTGATGTCGGTGAGCAGGCTGACCAGGCTCAGCAGTATGACGTTGCGCGTCAGTCCTGTGCGGGGGCTCTGTTGGGCAACAGGTTCCTCGGGCAAGACCCTGATTCTCCTTTCCCCAGCCGCAGCGCGCCGGCAGGCGCTGACGCTCGGGAGTCGGCTAAGCCGGATTGGGGTTACGAGAACTGAGGCAGCAGGTCACGATGCACGCGCAGGAAGTCGTTCAGGATGGCCTTGCCGGCGCCTATGTCGCTCACCATGGGGTCCAGGAGTATCGCCTGGAGGGCTGCTTGCTTGTCGCCCTCCACGGCTGCCTTGGCAGCCAGGTCAGTGATCTCGATCTGGCGCCGGCAGAGGGAAGCGATCGGCTCCGGCAGGTCTCCCATCGCCAGCCCGGTGACACCATAGCCGCTGGCAACGCCCGGAACTTCGACGATGGCATCCTGCGGCAGGTTGGTGATGTACCCCTTGTTGGGGATGTTCAGGGCCAGTTCGAACTGGTTCAGGTTGCTGAGCACGGCAACCAGCACCGGCACGGCCCGCTCGCCGGAGCCGCTGCGGTAGTGGTCAATGGGCTCCTCGCCCGAGGCCATCTTCTGAACATTCTGCCACATGCGGCCGCGCGATCTCTGCGCGCCGCCCCAGTCGTAGAGGTGGAGGTTGTACTTCTCCCAAGGCTTGGTGCGCAGGTCATGGCACCAGGGCAGGTACTCCGCCAGATGGCCGTCACCCGGCGCAGGGAAGACGCCGAAGGCCTCGAACACCACGCGCGTCAGGGGCTGGAAGGTGGGCTCCATGCGCCCGATCTTCTTACGCAGGGCGGGGTAGAGGTCTTTGCCGTCCCGCTTGTCGCGCACGTCCAGCACCCAGGTGAAATGGTTCAGGCCGGCCGCCTTGATGTCCAGTTGCTGGCGCTCGATGCCGAGAATCCTGGAGATGTTGCCGAAGGCGGCACCGATCTGGTGGCAGAAGCCCACGACCTTGATGGAGGTGTATCTGGAGACCGCGCGCGCGACGCGCGGCACGGGGTTAGTGAAGTTGAAGAGCCAGGCCTGGGGGCAGAGCCGCTCCATGTCCCGGCAGATGTCCATGATCGGCGGCACGTTGCGGCACAGGTGAGCCACCGCGCCGGGCCCGCCGTTCTCGCCCAGCGGCTGGCGCACCCCGTGGCGGTCGGGGATCTCCCAGTCAAGGCGCCACCGCTTCTCGCGTTCGACGGCGATGGCCACGATCACGAACTCGGCCTCGCGCAGGGCGCGCTTGCGGTCGGCGGTCGCCGTGACCTTGATGCCGCTGCCCCACTCGCTGCTCATGCGCCGGGCGAGTTTCAGCATCAGTTGCAGGCCCTCGCGGTTGATATCCACCAGCGTTAGCAGGCTCCCACGCAGCGCCTCCTGGCGCAGCACGTCCGCGACGGTCCAGGGCCCGAACGAGGCTGACCCCGCGCCTATGACTGCTATCTTTGTGCTCGGCATGCTCATGCTCCTTCACATGCGCGCTCCAAGGCTCGCGTCTGATCGGTTCGACGCCGAGATACCTTAGGAGGAGGCAGGCATCTCGGCGCCGCCGGCGGCGACTAGCTGTTGGATGAATACCGGTTCCGGCACGGCGCCCTCGAGCGACACCTTGTCCGAGAACACGGTCTTGGGCACTCCTCGGATGCTGTAGCGCTGCACCAGGTGCGGAAACTCCGAAACCTCTATCACGTCCGCCCGCACCTTGTCCGTCTCCATGGCCGCTTGATGCGCCAGGCGCGCCGCCATGGGGCAATAGGGGCACGTAGGCGTCACGAAGACCTGAATGTGAATCTCGTCCTTGAGCGCCCCGAGCGCCTGCTTGCTCTCCGCCTGCAGGTCAGTGCCGCCTTTCGAGGCGTCAATGAGCATCCCGGCCAGGGTGGCGAACTCGTAGCCCGCCGGGATTCCGTAGAAGCGCACGGAACCCGGGCGCTTGCCGTCCACAATGATGGCCGGGATCATCTCCACGCCCATCTCAGCCGCCTTCTCCTTCTCGGCGCGGAAGTCGTGCACCTCCAGGGTGATCTTGTCAGAGAGGGCGCTGACCTCTTCGAGCAAGGTACGAGTCTCCTCGCAGGCGGGACATTCGATCTCGCCCGGGACGACGATCTTGCCCCCGGCCTGCGTGAAAAGGACCATCTTGACAGGGCCCTGGAGTTTCTCCTGGAACAGTTTCTTAAGTGCTTCGCGATCCGTATCCCGCAAGAGGGACATTGTCGGCACCTGCTCCTCGATGGGCTGTGGGGGGCATTATAGGAGCCCCGCCACCCCCTGCAAACCATGGTTCCGGAGTTTCCTTGCGGGCGCTCGCGGGCGCTGCTATGCTGATGGGTGGAAACGGCTATGGCCTCGGACACTCGGTTCAACAGGGCCAGTCGGCACGGCTTCTGGATTTTCTTTCTCGGGCTGCTGCTCATGGCGGCGACGTTCGTGTTGACGCTGTGGGTCTTTCTCGGCGTGGACGCGGCTTTGCGGGGCTCCGCAGCCTCGTTGGCACAGCAGTCGGGCGCCGGGGCTTCTCCGGTCACAGGGCTGCTGGTCAACGTGGTGGCCAAGTTGGCGGCGCTGCTGGTGATGGGCGTCGTGGCCTCTCTGTTGGCCACGCAGGGGCTCAGGCTGTGGCTCGCCGTGAAGGCGCTGCCGGAGGCGGCCCAGCCTCCGGCGCCGGCCGTTGCGGCGGAGGCAGAGGAGTCCTCGGCCGTGGAGGGCAATCCTTGAGATTCCCTTAGTGGGGGGCAGTAGGCGCGGCACGCGCCGGACAGGATTATGAGTGAGCCGAAGAAGTCCTGCCTGCACGCCATCGTGCGCGGGAGGGTGCAGGGGGTGGGCTTTCGCTTTGCGGCGGAGCGACAGGCGAGCGCGCTTGGGCTGACGGGTTGGGTGCGCAACATCGCCGACGCCTCCCTCGAGGTTGTCGCGGAGGGTGAGGAGGAGAAGTTGCTCCGCCTCGCTGAGTTCCTGCGTCAAGGGCCGCGTGGGGCATTTGTCTCTGAACTCAAAGCCGACTGGTCCGACTACACCGGCCGCTTCCGCGACTTCCGCATCTCGTTCTGACGCCTCCGCGCTCAGCCAGTGCTTCCTCCAGCCGGTCGCGGTGACCGGGGCACCCCGCTCCACTCAAAGACCGTGACACTCTCGCGGCCTCGTGATACGCTCGACCGCACCGAGAGAGAGGAGCGCGCTATGCCGACGCAGCCCGCTAAGGAGCAACCGTTCGAACAGGAAGTCTGCGCCTTCTTCAGCCACAACCACGGCCTAGGCTTTGACTGGGCCTCCGCGGTCACGGTTACGCCGCAGGGCGAAGTCTGGGCCGCGAATGCACTGGGAGTTCTCCGCTTGGAGGGGGAGCGTTGGCGCCTCGTTCAAGAGCCTAGTGGCCTAGCCTCAGGAAACGCGTACCACCTCGCGGCGGACAAAGAGGGGGCACTCTGGGTGGGCTCCTGCACCGGGGTGGCCTGCCTGAAGGAGGGGCAATGGCATCATTGGTACGGCGAAGGCGCGCCCACGCGCGACATACGCGGCCTGGTGCCCGACGGTAAGGGTGGTGTGTGGGCTCTGATGTCGCACGAGGGCGACCTCAACACCCGCGACGTGTGGCACTTCGACGGCAAGCAGTGGCGCTACTGGGAGGTCGGCCCCGGGCCCCGCATGGATCCCACGAGCATTGCCTTGGACGGTAAAGGCACGCCCTACATCGTGCTCCTGGGCAAGGTGCTCAGGCTGCGAGGCAAGCGCTGGTCGCGGGTGAACCTCAGGGCCGGCCGGGCAAAGGCGCTCGCGGTTGCCGGTGCGCCTGACGGCAGCGTCTGGGTCGGCACCACCGAGGGCGTCATCGTGATGCGCGGCGGGGCGCCGGAGCGAACCATCGGCAAGGCCGAAGGTATGCCGGTGGCGGCGGCGCACGGGATTGCCTTTGCCCCCAACGGTGATGTGTGGTTCTCGCACGGGGTAGCGGCGTCGCGCATGCGAGGCTCGGAGTGGCGCTACTACTCCCCGCACACTTGGTTTCCGGGCGACAGGTTGCACTCCATCGCGTTCGCGCCCGACGGGGCCGTGTGGCTGGCAGCCTCGCGCGGGATCGGCCGCATCGAGACGCGAGTGATGACGCTGGAGGAGAAGAGTAGGCACTTCGACCGCGCCGCGGTGGAGCAGCATGTGCACCTGGGCCTGATTCACTCACTGGTTCTCACCGAGGCCGACAACCCTGATGCCGACTGGCGCTACTACGTCACTGACAACGACGGGTCCAACGCGGGCGACTACTGCGCCTCCCAGTGCTTCCGCTATGCGGTGACCAAGGACGAGGAGGCCCGGCGCAACGCGCGCGAATGCCTGGACGGCTTGATACGGCTCGTGCGTGTGACGGGCATACGCGGCCTGCCGGCCCGCGCGGTGTTCCGCAAGGACGACAAGAGGATGATGGCGGTCGCGGGCGAATGGCACGAGTCCTCGGACGGCGAGTGGCTGTGGAAGGGCGACACCTCCTCCGACGAGATTGACGACCACATGTTCACCTACGGCGTTTACTACGACCTGGTCGCCAACGAGGAAGAGCGCCGCCTGATCGCCTCCACCGTGTCCGACCTCGTCGGCGGTATCGTCGAGAACGGCTACGTGCTGCGCGATGTGGACGGGAAGCGCACGCGCTGGGGCGTCTGGGCTCCCGAACTCCTTAACGGCGACGAGTGGGAGCCGGAGCGCAGGCTCAACTCGATGGAGATTCTCTCCTATCTGCGCACGGCGCTGCACGTCACGGGCGACAGCAGGTTCGATGACGCCTACAACGAACTGGTAGAGAAGCACGGCTACGTCGAGAACGTGCGCAACGGGCAGATGGCCACGCCGCCGTATGGAAGCAGCAAGTTTGACGACGACCTGGCGGTCCACGCTTACTACCCCCTCATCAAGTACGAGACCAAGCCGGAACTGCGCGCCATCTACCTCGAGAGCATGGCGCGCTTCTGGGAATTCGTGCGCCCCGAGCGCAACCCGTTCATGACTGCAATGTGCAACGCGTGCCTGGGGCGGGCTGACGACGCGGACGTGATCATGGAGGTGCTTTCCGGCTACCGGCTCGACCGCGCTGCCCGCGCCGTAGTCAATGAGGTGCGGCAGGATCTGCAATGGCACACGGTTGAGGGGGTCAAGATGCTCACCCGGCCGCTGCCCGGCGCCGAGCGGGCGCACTACGAGTGGGACCACAACTCCTACCGCTCCGAGCGCGCCGGCTCACCCAACAACGTTCTGCGGCCGACTCCCTTCCTGATGGCCTACTGGATGGCGCGGTATCACGGCCTGATTGCACCGGCGTAGCAGGACCATCAAGAACGAGTCTGGCAAAGGCCGCGCCTAGCCGAGACACTTCACCCTCTGCAAGGAGCACGAGTGCAAATGCCAATACAGCCCACAGTGGAGAAGCCGTTCGAGCAAGAGATCTGCACGTTCTACAACTGCCACTACGGCCTCGGAGTGGACGGTTGCACCGGCGTGGCCGTTACGGCCGATGGCGTGGCCTGGGCCGCCAACCACGTCGGCGTTGCGCGCTTTGGCGGCGACAGGTGGACTCCCATTCGCGACCCGAAGGGAGTGGCGGGCGGCGGTTGCTCCTGCCTAGCCGCAGATGTGCAAGGAGCACTATGGGTCGGGACCTCAATGGGCGTGGGCCGGCTGAAGGACGGCCAGTGGGAGCACTGGTACGGCGACGACGCCCCGACGCGGTGGATACTCGACCTCGCGCCCGACAACAAGGGCGGGGTCTGGGCCGTCATGTCGCACGATGGGGACCTCGCCTACCGCGACGTATGGCATTTCGACGGGAGCCGGTGGGTGGCCTGGGCGGTTGGCGAGGTCGCGAAGCGCCAGGAGCCCACCAGCATTGCTCTCGACGGCAGAGGTGCGCCCTACGTCGTGCTGGCGGGGAAGGTGCTCAGGCTGAGAGGCAAGCGCTGGTCTCGGGTGAATCTCAAGGCGGGGCACGCCAAGGCGCTCACGGTGGAGGGCGCACCTGACGGCAGTGTTTGGGTCGGCACCACCGAGGGCGTCATCGTGATGCGGGGCGGGGCGCCGGAGCGAACCATCGGCAAGGCCGAAGGCATGCCGGTGGCCGCGGTGCATGGCATCGCCTTCGCGCCGAACGGCGACGTCTGGTTCTCCCATGGGGTGGCGGCGTCGCGCATGCGTGGGCGTCAGTGGCGTTACTACTCGCCGTACACCTGGTTCCCCGGTGGCAGCCTGAGCGGCATCGCCGTAGCGCCCAACGGCGCGGTGTGGTTTGCCGCCGATCAAGGCGTCGGCCGGCTGCAGACTAGGATGATGACGCTCGCGGAGAAGAGCGCGCTGCTGGAGCCGATGATACCGGCGCGTCATCTGCGTCACGGCTACGTCATGTCGCTCACTTACACGGAGCCGGACAACCCCAACGCCGACTGGCACTGGACCGTGAGCGACAACGACGGTTTGCACACCGCGCGCTTCTGCTATCCCGAGTGCTTCCGCTATGCCGTGACCAAGGCGCCCGACGCCCGCGCCAACGCGCGTGCCACGCTGGACGCCCTCATTCGCCTCGTTCGCATCACCGGCAAGCGGGGCCTGCTGGCGCGCGCAGCCTTCCGCAAAGACGACCCCAGGATCATCGGCTGTTCGGGCGAATGGCACGAGTCCGCCGACGGCGAGTGGCTCTGGAAGGGCGACACCTCCTCCGACGAAGTCGACGCCCACATGATGGCCTACTCAGTGTACTACGACCTGGTCGCGGACGACGAGGAGAAGGCCATGATCGCCTCGATGATGTCCGATCTGATGGGCGGCATCGTGGAGAACGGCTTCGTGCTGCTCGACCTCGACGGCAAGCACACCCGCTGGGGCGTGTGGAGCCCGGAACTGCTCTGGAGCGACCAGTGGCAGGCCCAGCGCAAACTCAACTCGATGGAGATGCTTTCCTACCTGCGCACGGCCCACTACATCACCGGCGAGGAGCGCTTCAACGAGGCCTATAGGGACCTGGTGGACAACCACGGCTACGCGGAGACGGTGCGCACCAGTCAACAGGCCACTCCGGTGACGGGGCCGAGCAAGTTCGACGACGGCCTCGCCTTCCATGCCTATTACCCGTTGCTGAAGTACGAGACGGACCCCGACTTGCGCGCCATCTACCTAGATAGTCTCGACCGCTTCTGGCAGTTCGTGCGCGAGGAACGCACGCCGATCTTCACCGCTATGGCCAACATCTTCCTCGAGAAGAGCGAGAATCTGGACTTCATCTATGAGGTGCTGTGCGGCTACCGCTTGGATCACGCCAGCCGCCCAGTGGTCAACAAGTACCGGCAAGACCTGGAGTGGCGCATTGTGGGCCGCGTGCGCATGTTGACGAGAGTGCTGCCGGGTCCCGAGCGTCCGCACTACGGCTGGAATGACAACCCCTTCGAATCGGAGGCCGGCGGCTGGCCGGCGCACATACACACGCCCGTGTCGTTCCTCATCGCCTACTGGCTGGCCCGTTACCACGGTCTGATTGTGCCGGCCTAGCGGGCCGCTCACGCACCGTCCAATGACGCGCCGCGCTTCGCACGACGCGCTGCACCGAAAAAGGAGGAGATAGTATGCCTGCCGGGCCCTTGCAAGAGCGTGTCTTGGAGCAGGAGATCTGCACTTTCTTCAACCGCCATCACGGGCTGGAGATAAGCGGCGCCTACGCGGTGGCCGTAACCCGTGAGGGGACGGTGTGGGCGGGCACCGCCTTGGGCGTGGCGCGATTCGACGGCGAACGGTGGCAGGTCGTCCATCACCCAGACGCCATTCCGGGCGGAGAGGTGTGTCGCCTGGCGGCCGACCCCGAGGGCGCTCTATGGGTAGGCTCCTCCACCGGCGTCGCGCGCTTCCAGGGCGGGCAATGGCATCACTGGTACGGCGAAGAGGTCCCGACCCGAGATATCCACGACCTGGTGCCGGACGGCAAAGGCGGGGTGTGGGCGATCATGGCTCACGAGTGGGACTTGGCCAGCCGCGACGTGTGGCATTTCGACGGCCGCAAGTGGCGATACTGGGAGGTAGCCCACGGACAAGGCGACGAGCTCGCTCGCATCGCGCTCGACGGCCGAGGAGTGCCCTACGTCATACGCACCGGCAAGGTGCTTAGACTAAGAGGCAGGCGTTGGGTCCGCGTCAGCCTGAAGGCCGGCCGCGCAACGGCGCTTGCCCTCGCCTCCGCGCCGGACGGCGCCGTTTGGGTAGGCACCACTGATGGTGTCGTCATCCTGCGCGACGGCGTGCCCGAACGCACCATCGGCAAGCCCGAGGGCATGCCCGTTCGCGGCGTGCACGACATCGCCTTCGCCCCCAATGGGGACGTGTGGTTCTCGCACGGGGTCGCCGCCTCGAGACTGCGCGGTTCGGAGTGGCGCTACTACTCGCCCTACTCCTGGTTCCCGGGCAATGCACTGAGCAACGTCGCCGTCGCCCCGGAGGGCGCCGTGTGGCTGGCCGGCTCGGCGGGTGTGGGCCGCATCGAGACCAGGAAGATGACCCTCACCGAAAAGAGCGCGCTGCTGGAAGCGCTCGTGCCCAAGTATCATTTGCACGACGGGCTCGTGCTGGAGCCGTGGCTCGAGGACCCGGAGGACCCCAAGAGCGGTTGGCACTGGCAGGTAACGGACAACGACGGCTCGCACGCCGCGGAGTACTGCGCGGCCGAGTCCTTGCGTTACGGGGTCACCAAGGCGGAGGACGCGCGCCGCAACGCGCGCGAGGCCATGCGCGGCCTGATGCGTTTGGTGCGGCTCACCGGGAGGCGCGGCTTCCTCGCCCGCGCCGCTTTTCGGAAAGACGCCCCGGGCATCGTCTCCGTCGCCGGCGAGTGGCACGAGTCCGCGGACGGCGAGTGGCTCTGGAAGGGCGACACCTCTTCCGACGAGTTGGACACGCACATGCTCGCCTACGGCATCTACTACGATCTGGTGGCCGACCAGGCCGAGCGCAAGGAACTGGCCGAGATGATCTCGGGCCTCATCGGCGGCATCGTGGACAACGGCTACGTACTGCTCGATTTGGACGGCAAGCACACGCGCTGGGGCGTTTGGAGTCCCGAACTCCTCGGCAGCCCCGAATGGGAGCCCGAGCGCAGCCTCAATTCCCTGGAGATGCTTGCCCATCTGCGCTCCGCCCTCCACATCACCGGCGAGCGGCAGTTCGAGGACGCCTATCGCTACCTGGTGGAGAAGCACGGCTACGCCGAGACCGTGCGCACCAGCCAAATGGCCAACAACCCGTACATCTTCAGCAAGTTCGACGACGTGCTCGCCTGCAAGGCCTACTACCCGCTGCTCAAGTACGAGAGCGACCCCGCCTTGCGCGCCATCTACCTCGACAGCCTCGATCGCTTTTGGCAGTTCGTGCGGCCCGAGCGCAACCCCCTCTTCACCGCCGTCGCCAACATCTTCTTGCAGCGATACGAGGACCTAGAGGTTATCTTCGAAGTGCTCAGCGGGTACCGCATGGACCAGGTGCGCCGCGGCGTCTTCAACTCCCTGCGACAGGACGTGAAACTGAGCCGTATCGAGGGCCGTCGCGTGGTTGACCGTGTGCTGCCGGGCGCTGAGCGCTGGCAGTACGACTGGGGCAACTGTTCCTACGAGGCCGACCGCGGCGACGGGCCGGATCGAAGGGATCGCCCAAGCCCCTTCCTGGAGGTGTACTGGATGTCGCGCTATCATGGCCTGCTCTCGCCCGCCTGATG
>CAZGSV010000016.1:0-2710 GCA_964528605.1 uncultured Armatimonadia bacterium | reverse complement strand
TGCGAGTGGCCAGGCGACTCAGCCTGACATCCGCAGTCGCTTGTGGTAGCCTGCCACCTCCGAGGAGATGGTGACCTAATGCCCATACAGCCGTACCAGGAACAGCCTTTCGACCAGGAAATCACCACTTTCTTCAACCACCACCACGGCCTCGAGGTGGATGGAGTGTCCGACGTTGCCGTCACCGCCGACGGCACGGCTTACGCGACCAACCGCATGGGGGTCGCCCGCTTCGACGGGCAGCAATGGCAGGTGGTCCGCCATCCGGACGCGCTTCCCGGCGGTAATGGCGGCCCTATGGCTGCTGACCCTGACGGTGCACTTTGGGTGGGCTGCTCCAACGGCGTTGCTCGGCTCAAGGACGGCCGCTGGCGCCACTGGCACGGCGCCGATGCCCCCACGCGACGGATTCACGACCTAGCCCCCGACGGCAAGGGCGGCGTGTGGTTGGTGATGTCGCACGAGGGCGACCTGAACAGCCGCGACGTGTGGCACTTCGACGGCAAGCAATGGCGCTACTGGGAGGTCGGTCCGGCGCCCCGCATGGACCCAACGAGCGTCGCGCTGGACGGCAAGGGCACACCGTACATCGTGCTCCTGGGCAAGGTGCTGCGGCTGCGGGGGAAGCGGTGGGCGCGGGTGAACCTCAAGGCGGGGCGCGAGAAGGCGGTCACCGTCGCCGGCGCGCCTGACGGCACAGTGTGGGTGGGCACCACCGACGGCGTCATCGTGCTGCGAGACGGGGCGCCTGAGCGCACCATCGGCAAAGCCGAAGGCTTGCCCGTTCGCGGCGTGCACGAGATCGTCTTCGCGCCCAATGGGGACGTCTGGTTCTCGCACGGCGGCGCGGCCTCCCGTATGCGTGGCTCCCAGTGGCGCTACTACTCGCCTCATACCTGGTTCCCCGGCGGCAGTGTAACCGGCATCGCCGTCGCGCCCGACGGCACGGTGTGGATGGCCAGCGAGGGCGGAGCCTCCCGCGTCCAGACCAAGCGCATGACGCTCACCGAGAAGAGCGCCCTCTTCGAGGCGCGCATGGCCACGCTGCACGTGCGCCACGGCTTCGTGATGGACCGGGTCATGACCGAGGCGGATGACCCCAACGCCTCTTGGCAATGGTTCGTCACCGACAACGACGGCTACCGCACCGCCGACTACTGCGCCGCCGAATCCTTCCGCTACGCGGTCACCAAGGCCGAGGAGGCGCGCCGCAACGCGCGCCTCACTCTAGAGGCGATCATGCACCTGGTGCGACTGCCGGAGAAGCGAGGCTTCCTCGCCCGCTCGGCCTACCGCAAGGACGATCCGCAGATCAGCGCGGTAGCGGGCGAGTGGCACGAGGCGTCCGACGGGCAATGGCTCTGGAAGGGCGACACCTCCTCCGACGAACTCGATGTCCACATGTTCACCTACAGCGTTTACTTCGACCTCGTCGCCGACGAGGCGGAGCGCAAAGAGATAGCCGCGATGATGTCCGACCTTATGGGCGGCGTGGTGGACAACGGCTATGTCCTCCTTGACGTGGACGGCAAGCACACTCGCTGGGGCGTTTGGGCGCCCGAACTCCTTCACTCTCAAGCCTGGGCGGAGCAGTGCAAGTTGAACTCGATGGAGATACTGTCTTGCGTGCGCAACGCTCACCACCTCACCGGCGAGAAGAAGTTCGAGGACGCCTATCGCTACCTAGTGGAAGAGCACGACTACGCGGAGACAGTGCGCAAAGAGCAGTTGGCGACCCACCCGCTGAAATTCCACAAGTTCGACGACGCGCTCGCCTTCCACGCCTACTACCCGCTGCTCAAGTATGAGACCGACCGGGCGCTGCGGCAGATCTACCTCGACAGCCTCGACCGCTTCTGGCAGGCCTTGCGCCCCGAGCGCAGCCCCATGATCACTACGCTCTGCAACCTCTTCCTTGAGCGCAACGAAGACCTCGAGGTCATCTTCGAGGCGCTGAGCGGCTACCGCCTCGACACCGCCGGCCGCACGGTCACCAACTCCATCCGCCAGGACATCGAATGGCGCACCGAGCAGGGCGTACGCTTGATGAGCAAGCCCCTGCCCAGCCCGGAGCGCGTCCACTACGACTGGCCCAGAAACCACTACTTGCCCGATCGCCAGGGCTCGCCCCACCGCATCCACTATGCGAACTCGTTCCTGCTCCCGTACTGGATGGCGCGCTATCACGGCCTGCTGGAGCCGGCCTAGAGCGCAAGGAGACGACGCCGATGACCAGTCGGGAGATCGTGCAGGCCAGTCTCGCGTTCGGGGGTCCGCCGCGCATCCCCTACGGGATGGGTGGCGGCTTCCCCACGGATCTACGAGGCGTGGGCCGCAAGGGCGCGCCCAACAGCCGCGCCCAGCCCTGGACCAACCGCGGCGCCTACTGGGAGATGCTGGATGAGTGGGGCAACGTCTGGCGCCGGCTCGAGAGCATTACCAAGGGCGAAGTCCACCACGGCGTCATTGAGGACGGTTGGAACCTGCTCGATTCGTATGAGTTGCCCAAGACCGACGCGGCCGACCTGTACCAAGAGGCCTGCGCGGCCACCGAGCAGCACCACCGCGAGGGCTTCTTCGTCCTGGGCAGCGTCGGCTGGCCCTTCAACATCGCCCGCTATATGCGGCGCATGGAAGTCTTCCTCGCGGACGTGGCCTTGGAGCCGGAACGCGTGCGCGACCTGCTCCAGCGCATCACCGACCTGCTGGA
>CAZGSV010000015.1:0-44730 GCA_964528605.1 uncultured Armatimonadia bacterium | reverse complement strand
CCTACGATGGGCGAGCCGCCGGCTCGCCCCTACGGGTCGCCGCCTGCGGCGGCGCGGCCAGGGCTGACGCCCAGGCCCTACATTTTTGGCGGCGCCCCCCCTGGCTACTGGCTGCTAACTACTGGCCGCTACCACTCGCCCTCCTCGCCGCCTACACAGCCGCGCGGCTGCATGTTACATTGGCGCGCGGTGACACTATGACTTCACGCGAACGCATGATCCGCGCGGTCGAGTTCAAGGGCCCCGACCGCGTGCCCATCCAACACGGCGTGCTGCCCGCGGCCCACGACAACCTCGGCGAGGGCCTGAAAAGGCTGCTGGAGCGCTTTCCCGGCGACTTGGGCGGCTCGGGCTTCCGCGGCGTACCCGGCCCGGAGGGCAGCACCTACGACGCGGGCAGCTTCACTGACGAGTTCGGCTGCGTGTGGGAGAACATTCACCAAGGGATGAACGGCATGCCCAAGGGGCATCCGCTGGCCGACCTGGAGCGGCTCGACACCTACGGGTTCCCCGACCTCTCGCGCGGCGACTGGTCGCACGTGAAGGAGACGGTGGCCTCGCACGACAAGTACGTGATGGGCGGCGGCGGCAACCTGTTCGAGAGGATGCAGTGGATGCGCGGCTACCAGGCGCTGATGATGGACTTCGCCACGCGCGACAAGCGCATCTACGAGTTGCGCGACCGGCTGGTGGAGTGCTTCCTGGCGCCGACCATCAAGTGGTGCGAGACCGACGTGCACGCCCTCGGCTTCGGGGACGACTGGGGCACGCAACGGGCGCTGATGACCAGCCCGGAGTTCTGGAATCACTTCTTCCGTCCCGCCTACGCGCAACTCTTCGAGCCCTGCGTCAAGGCGGGCAAGCACATTCACTTCCACAGCGACGGCTGGGTGTGGGATATCATCGGGCCGCTGCGGGACATCGGGTGCAGCGTGGTGAACGTGCAGCAGTCGCTGATGGGGGTGCAGCGCGTCGCGAGGGAGTTCGGGGGCACGGTCTGCTTCCGCACGGACTTGGACCGGCAGCGGATTCTACCCTTCGGCACGCCGCAGAAGGTGCGGGAGCACGTGCGCGAGGTGCTGGAGGCGATGATGCCCTTCAACGGCGGGGTGATCGCGCACGGGGAGATAGGGGCGGACGTGCCGCTGGCAAACGCGGAGGCAATGTACGAGGCCATCGAGAAGTTCGGAGTCTACTAGGGCACCGCGCGCCCGGCGTTCAGGAGGAACCGAATGAAGGTCACCGAGAACGTGCACGTGTTCGGGCAGTTTGAGCGGATATGCCTGATTACGGGAGACCAGGGTCACCTGCTGGTGGACTGCGGGGCGGCCACCTGGCTTGCGCGTAACCTGGCCGAGATCACGGACGCAGGCTTCAGACTCGAGGACATCAAGGGCATTCTGGTGACCCACTGCCATTGGGACCACGTCGGCGGGCTGCGCCAGGCGCGCGAGAAACTCGGGTGCCCGGCGCTGGCGCACGAACTGGAGGCGGAGGCGATCGAGACGGGCGATCCGCTGCTTACCGCGGCCCACATGCCGTTCCTTCCCGACGGGGTGAATCCGTTTCCGCCGTGCCCGGTGGACGTGCGGCTGCGCGACGGTGACGAGATAACGTTGGGCTCGTTGCGGCTCACCGCGCATCACGTGCCGGGGCACACGCCGGGGGGGCTGGCGTTCTCGCTCGGCGATCTGCTCTTCGTGGGGGACACGCTGCTGCCGCCGGGGGCGGTCGGCTGGAACGACATCCACTGGGGCTCCTGCTACGAGGACTACCTCAAGACGCTCAAGCGCATTGTCGAACTGAAGCCGCGGCTGATACTGCCTGGGCACGGCGAGCCGACGGAGTTCACGGAGAACGTCATTCGGCACGCGCGGAAGCACCTGAGGGCGCTCATCGGCGCGGGGGGGGCGCCGGCGCAGGCCAAGCCCGCCCTGCGCAAGCTGAGTCGCGAGCCCGCGCGCACCATCTCCTTGCCCGCGCCGCAGAGGCCGACGCCACCTCCGAATGATCTGCCGCTCTCGCGCGCGGTGCTGCACGAGTTCCGCTCGGGGGCGCTGAGAGGCTTTGTCAGGCCGGAGGGGCCGATGCACGGCCTTGGGCTTTTCGGCCCGGGTGGCGAGCCGATAATCGAGCCGGGCCGGTGCGGGATGAACCTCGAGCATTACTTCTGCGCGGGCGCTGCCGGTCCGTTCATACCCCGCCACGCCTCGCTCACGCGATACGAGGTGAGGCCCGACCGGCTGCGCATCGAGTTCCTGCCGCACCAGGAATGGGCGCTCAGGGCATTTGTCGAATACGTGCTCCGGGACGGAGCGACGGTTGAGGTGACGTTCACGTTCGAGTTCGAGCGGGCGTTCCCCGCCTTCGAGGCCTTTGTCGCCTCTTACTTCCACGGCGAGCGGCTGCCGCAGATCTACAGCAGCGAGGGCTGGCTCGGGCCGGAGGTGGCCCCCAAGGAACATCTGTTCTTCCCGCGGGACGAGAATGCGCGGGCGATGATCCACGACGGCCGCTGGGACTTCCTCAAGCCCAACCTGTTCGCAGGCGTGGCGAAGCAGTGCTACGCGGCGCCGCTGACGCTTCACTGGCTGGCGCAGCCGGGGTGGGCGCTGATGCAGATGGCCGACCCGGCGCTCTGCCCCGCGATCTCCTGCAACACCTTCGCCTACGCGCAGGACTTCTCGCTTGTGGGCAAGGATGTGGAGGCCGGCGAGAGTGTGGAGGCCCGACTACGGGTGGCGCTGCGGGAGATCGGGGGGCCCGACCAGGCGCTCAAGGAATACGAGGGGTTCCTCAGGGACCTGGGCTAGCCTGCAAGGGCGGCAGCGCTATAGTGCAGCGAAGTTGTGCAGAATACGGTATTATGGAGGTCCCGCCTCTGCTGGGTGAGGGGGCGTCGCCCTGACGGAGGCACACGAGGCTGACGAGCGCAGGTGACTGGTAAGCGATGCAAGCGAGCGTCCTAGATGCGATCGGCAACACGCCGCTAGTTCCTGTGAGGATCGCGGGCGAGGATCAGGCTGAGATCTGCGCCAAACTCGAGTTCCTCAACCCGTCCGGCAGCATTAAGGACCGCATGGCGCTGCACATGGCCAACGTCGCCGAGCGGGAGGGGCTGCTGCGACCGGGGAGCACGATAGTCGAGGCCACGAGCGGGAACACCGGCATCTCCTTCGCCATGCTGGCGGCGGCGCGCGGCTACAAGATGGTCGTGGTGATGCCGGAGCACATGACGGAAGAGAGGCGGGCGCTGATACGCGGCTATGGGGCGGAGATAGTGCTGACGCCGAGCGCGGAGTTGTACCAAGGCGCGCTCAGCCGGGCCCGGCAACTGGCCGCGGAGAACGCCGGGTGGTGGATGCCGGATCAGTTCACCAACCCGACGAACGTGGACGCCCATCGCCTCTACACCGGGCGCGAGATTGTGGAGCAGACGGGCGGACGGGTTGACGCGGTGGTCGCCGGGGTCGGGACCGGGGGCACGCTCATCGGCATCGCGCAGGCGCTGCGGGCCGAGAACGACAAGGTGTACGTGGTGGCGGTAGAGCCGACGGAATGCTGCGTGCTTGCCGGCGGGCAACCCGGGCTGCACGAGATTCAGGGCATAGGGGCGGGCTTCATTCCTGACATTGTGGACACGAGCCTCATTGATGAGGTGATCACCGTTCCCAGCAACGACGCGATCGCGATGGCGAAACGGTTGGCGCGCGAACTCGGCCTGCTGGTGGGCATCTCGTCGGGCGCGAACGTGCTGGCCTCGCTGCAGGTGGCGGAGCGCCTAGGGCCGGGCAAGAGGATAGTGACGGTGCTGGCCGATCGCGCGGAGCGCTACGGATCGCTGGGCCTTCTCGGAGAATAGGGACAGGAACCACTTTTCTCCGCATGGTTATGGGCCGAAAAATGGTTCCTGTCCCTGTTTTTCCATATCTATCACTATCTTGATGGCTTGCTTGGGTGGGAAGGTCATGCGGGCGGCCTCCGCCTCGGTGTAGAGCAAGGGCGACTTCTCCAGCAGCGCGATCGCCTCGGGCAGCCTCTCGGGCGGCAAGACGTGAGTGATGTAGGGCGCGGTCTCTATGCGCCTTTCCGCGAGCAGGCGCTCGGCGAGTCGCATGGCGCGGGCGTAGGTCTCATCGCTTCCCTCGTTGGCCATGTGGATGGTCAGCGCCTTCGATTCCCATTGCACCAGGCTGAAGGTGACCTCCTCCTCGACGTGGTGGGTGCCGAAGATGACGACAGTGCCCTCGCTCCGCACCAGGTCAACGCATTTGCGCGCGACCGAGGGAATGCCCACGGCGTCAATGACCACGTCGGGCTGGCGCCCGGCGAAGGCGTCGCGGACGGCGCGTTCGATGTCTTGGTCGGGCACCTTGACGGCAACGTCTGCACCCAAGCGGAGCGACAGTTGGCAGCGGCTCTCATACAGGTCGGCGGTGACGATCTTGGCGGCGCCGCGCAGGCGGCACATCTGCGTGAGTTGCAGGCCGGCGGAGCCCTGTCCGAAGATGACGACGTAATCGCCGGCGCGCACGTTGCGCGTGGCGTTGATGGCGATGGGGACCTGCTGCGCGGGCGCACCCTCGACGAAGGACATATGATCGGGCAGGCGGCCGATGTGCACCGGGCGCGCGAGCGTGTAGTCGGAGAAGCCGCCGGGGGCGGAGGCGGTGCGCAGGAAGACGCGGTCGCCGGGCGCCCAGCCTTGGACGGCCTCGCCCACTTTCTCGATGACGCCGCTGGGCTCGTGGCCGAAGTGGCCTTTGCCGATGCGGCTCTTGATGCCGAGGTATCTATAGTAGACGAGGTCGGTGCGGCTGCAGATGCCGCAGGCCTTCACGCGGACGAGGACATCGTGAGGGCCAGGTTCGGGGGCCGGGACGTCGAGCAGGGCAATCTTCTCGGTGGCCACGAGTTGGTAGGAACGCATTGGGCTCTCTCCCTTGCGCGCGTGATGCGCGCATTGTAGCGCAAGTGGTCCGTGGGCACGGCATGCCGTGCCCCTACGGATTGGCGGAGGCGGGCGGGTGGCTGCTGCGGGCGAGCCAGGCGGCCGTCTCCTACGAGTGTCATGGTGTTGGGGGGGCCGGGAGATCGGCTGCTGTCCCTAGTTGCCGCCGGAACTTGAACCGGGCGCGGGGGCCGTGCTAGGCTGTGGCCTCCCTGTCATTGAGTTTGCTGATTCCTGGAGGTGCGGCACTTGGAGCGAGTGATGTTAGGCAGAACGGGGATGGAAGTAGTCCGCCTGGGCTGCGGCGGCATCCCCATCATCGGTGTGGAGTTCGAGGAAGCGGTGAAGGTCGTGCGCGCCGCTTACGAGGCCGGGCTCAACTACTTCGACAACGCGCGCGCCTACGACAACAGCGAGCGCAAGATGGGCACCGCGCTCAAGGACGTGCGCGACCGGGTCTTCCTGGCGACCAAGGTGTGGGCGCGCGACAAGCGCACGGCCCTCAAGAACATCGAGACCAGCCTGAGCGAGTTGCAGACGGACTACGTGGATGTCATGCAGTTGCACGACATCTCCACGCGCGCGGACTTTGAGAAGGTGATGAGCAAGGAGGGCGCGCTGGCGGCCGCGCGCGAGATGCAGAAGCGGGGCAAGGCCCGCTTTCTGGGAATCTCGAGTCACAACTACGACAACCTGCTACGCATCATTGACTGCGGCGAGTTCGACACGGTGATGTTCACCTACAATCTGTCCTCGCGCGAGGTGGAGCGCGAGGTGCTGCCGCGGGCCGTGGAGTCCGGCATCGGGACGGTCTGCATGAAGCCGGTCTCGGGCGGCGTCTTCTTCTCGCTGTCCGCCGAGGAGGAGGGCAAGAAGGGCAGCGTCACCCCGGGCGACGCGCTGCGCTTCGTGCTGGGCGAGAGGCGGATTCAGATGGTGTTGTCCGGCTTCAAGCGTCTCAGCGATGTCGAGGAGAACGTCGAGACCTTCAAGAACTTCAAGCCGCTGAGCGAGCAGGAGCGCGCGCGGCTGATGGCCTTTGGTGACAGCCTGGCGGAGGGCTTCTGCCGCAACTGCACGTATTGCCTGCCGTGCCCGAATGAGATTCCGATCCCGACGATATTGCAGTTACTGGACCACGCGGAGCGCTTCGGCTACGAGTGGCCGACGCATCGCAAGCGCTACGCCGAGTTGGAGGTCAAGGCGGACGTGTGCGACGAGTGCGGGCAGTGCGAGGAGAGTTGCCCGTTCGGGGTGAAGATCGTCGCGCGTCTGGCCCGGGCGCAGGAGCAGTTCAGCAAGGGGTTCTAGGGCCCGGTGGCGGGGCGCGGGAGGGATGACGCTAAGGTTCCAGCCCCAGACCGCGCAGGACTTTCTTGAGCGTCTCGGGGTCGAAGTCGGCGCCGTAGGTGCGGAGGAAGATCTCGCGGCGGACCTCCTTTTCGGTGGCGTTGGGATTGTCGGCCAGGATGGAGGCGCGCATCATCTCCCGCGCCATCTGGAACATGCCGCAGGCCATCTCCACCCGCTCGCCTCCCGAGCGGGCCATGAGCATATCGTGGAAGCGCTTCTCGACTTCGGGCGGGGTGTCCCTCATCCGCAAGTTTCCCGATAGAGATCGCTGATGCCGAGGCGGGCGGCCCAGGTTTCCAGATAGCCGCGGTCGAGATTGGCCGCGCCCCGAGCGAGATCGCGCACGTCCCGCAGTTGGAGTTCGGAGCGGCTTTCTCTGGCCCAAACTAGCTTGGAGAGGATGAGATCCTCAGGGCTGGCTACGCTAACCTTCCGGTCGCCGACCGCTATCAAGCGGCGGCGCTGGAACGCCTGTGCATCATAGTCCCGCTCCCCGCGCACGATGAAGTCCACCTTGACCACCAGGTCATAGTGTATGAGGTTGAACGTGCCCCGCCGCTCCAGCGCTTGCCGCACGGCCTCGCGATCGAGATAGAAGTCATGCTCGAACAGATCGCAAAGGCGGTCTGCATCTTCCGGCCCGACCTCGACGACCACGTCGAGGTCCCGCGTGCTACGGGGGGGAGCATAGTTGCTCGCGGCCACCGACCCAGTGACCATGTACGGGACCTGGGCTGCCGTCAGTCTCTCAGCAACCAGCAGAAGAATGGCCAGTTGGTCTCTGTCCGCCGGCTGCCCCAACCGCCTACCACCCTCTGGTCTGGAGCAGTTCCTTTTCGTCCATCTTGCGGATGTCGAGGCCGGGCATGGCTTGGCCGAGGCCGCGGCAGGCGTTGGCGACCTCCGCCGGGTCCTGGTAGTAGGTGGTGGCGTGAACGATGGCCTTGGCGCGCGCGGCGGGGTCTTCGGACTTGAAGACACCGGAGCCCACGAAGATGGCCTCGGCGCCGAGTTGCATCATGAGGGCGGCGTCGGCGGGAGTGGCTACCCCCCCCGCGGCGAAGTTGGGCACGGGCAACTTGCCCGCCTTAGCAACCTCGACGACCAACTCGTGCGGCGCGCCCAGATTCTTGGCCGCGGTCATCAACTCGTCCTCGCGCTTGGTGGTCAACTCGCGCATCGCGGTTTGCACGGCGCGCATATGGCGGACGGCCTCGACGATGTTGCCGGAGCCGGCCTCGCCTTTGGTGCGGATCATGGCCGCGCCCTCGCCGATGCGGCGCAGCGCTTCGCCCAGGTCGCGGCAGCCGCAGACGAACGGCGTCTTGAAGGCGTGCTTGGCAATGTGAAACTGTTCGTCGGCGGGAGTGAGCACTTCGCTTTCGTCAATGAAGTCCACGCCCAGGGCTTCAAGCACCTGCGCTTCGGCGAAGTGTCCGATGCGGCACTTAGCCATCACGGGGATGGTTACGGCCGCCATGATCTCCTCAATCTTGCGCACGTCGGCCATGCGGGCGACGCCGCCTTCGGCGCGGATGTCCGCAGGCACGCGCTCGAGCGCCATGACGGAGACGGCGCCTGCGTCTTCGGCGATCTTGGCCTGCTCAGCGGTGGTGACGTCCATAATGACGCCGCCCTTGAGTTGCTCGGCGAACCCTACTTTGACTTTCCAGGTACCCTTTTCAATCACGATAGATCCCTCCACCGATATGCCCCGCAGGGCGCCTCCATTGTAGCGCGAAACGCCGCTGGTGTGTAGGTGAGGTTAGGGGCGGGCTCAGGTGCGGGCGGAGGGGGCGGCCGAGGGGGCGCGGCATGTGTCGGCGCGGGCCCCGGCGGCCTGCGGAAGAAGGAGGTTGACACGGGCCGCTAATGCGCATATAATGCGCATATCACACATGCCGGAGGTGGGAGCATATGAAACGCGAGGAGGCCGTCAAGGCACGGCCGGTTAACCTGACGATCCCTCAGGAGCTGCTTGACCAGATTGACCGGGCCGCCGCCTTGGAGAATCGGAGCAGAAGCGAGTTCATCCGGGAGGCGGTGAGAGGCTACATGCGCGAGAAAGGCCTAATGGACACAGCGGCGCTTGGTCGCTACCGCAAGGTGGTCAGCGGGATCGAGGAACGGCAGGAGGAGGGCGCGATGCGAATCGAGGGCAAGGAGGTCACGCCCATCGTGATCGGCATGCCGCCCGGGGGCTCGTGCGGTTTCCTGGGACTGCCGGGCGAGGTGCGCTTGGTGAATACCGGCAAGGCGCTCGTCGCCGCCTATCACGAAGTCGGGGGCGACCGCTACTACCTGGTGGGCAAGGCCAGGCTGGAGCCAGCCGGTATCGCTTTGACCGGCGGGTGGTTCACGGTCCTGGAGGCGCGCCCAGTCCGCGGCAAACGCCGGTCGGCGTGAGCGCCTCTCGACGGCCGGTGCCGGCGGCGGTAAACTGAGCGGTGCCCTGACGGCAGGGCCCGCGGCGGGAAGGCCTCGCGGGCGGCCGCGTAGCGGCGACCCCTTGCCACGGAAGGCTTTCGCTGTCACCGGCGGACTGTCTAGTAGGGGCGTATTGCGATATGCCCCTACGCAGTCGCGCTACCAGAGCGCGCAAAGCGTAACTCAAGCCTAAAGGCTTGAGTTACGAGTGAGATGTCAGATGGGATGCTAGGAGAAGCAAGGATGCGGATAGGAGCACTGGCGCTTCAGGGCGACTTCGCCGAGCACCTGCGCGCGCTGGCGCGGGCAGGGCTGGAAGGCGTGGAGGTTAGGCGGCCCGAGCAACTCGACAGCGCCGCCGGCTTGATCATCCCGGGAGGCGAGAGCACCACCATCGGGATGCTCATGGAGCGCTTCGGGCTGATAGAGAAGATTCGCGCGCGCGCTCAGGAGGGCATGGCGATCTGGGGTACCTGCGCGGGGGCGATCCTACTCGCCAAGGAGATCGTGGGATCGAGCCAGCCGCGGCTGGGTCTGATGGACATCACGGTGGCGCGGAACGCCTATGGGCGCCAGATAGACAGTTTCGAGACCACCGTGGAGATCAAGGGCATCGAAGGCGGGCCGGTGCCGGCGGTGTTCATCAGGGCGCCTGTGATCAAGGCGGTCGGTCCGGCGTGCGAAGTGCTGGCGGAGCACGAAGGGGAGCCGGTCTTGGTGCGGGAGGGAAGGCTACTCGCGGGGGCGTTCCATCCTGAGCTGACCGAGGACCTGAGGCTGCATCGGTATTTCGCCGCCCTGGCGAAGGGTTAGCGGTAGAATCCCCGGCCTGCGTGGTCTGAGGCGTTTCGGATTCGGTGATGGGGCGACCCGACCCCGGCGTTGGCGCGGGCTCGCGGGCCGATTCCTCCTTCGGCGGGCAAGCAGGCCTCCGACCCTAGGTCCAAGGTAAGCCCCGCATGGTGTCACAATCACGGCTTGGCCGACAGAATGGCCGTCAGTCCGGGAGCGGTCACTGCGTGTTGGAGTTCAGGCTGCGCTTGTGCTCGTACATCGCGTGGTCGGCCTTGGCAATGAGTTGCTCTTTGGTCTGGCCGTCCTCGGGGTAGGAGGCAATGCCGATGCTGACGGTGACATGCCGGCCGTCGGGCAACTCCGGCAAGCCGCCGTGCGCCGCGATGTCTTTGACGATGCGGCTGGCGGCCAAGTCCGCCTGCCCGCGAGAGGTGTGTACCAGCAGGATCGCGAACTCGTCCCCGCCATAGCGCGCCGCGAGGTCGGAGGCGCGGGTGGTGGCGATGAGCACCTGCCCGACGCCTCGCAGCACCTGGTCCCCGGCGGAATGCCCCAGCATGTCGTTGACGGCCTTGAACTGGTTGAGGTCCATGACGAGCAACGAGAGCGGCACCCCGAAGCGGCCCGACCGCTCGGCTTCCTGCTCCAGGCGCATCTCGAAGTAGCGGCGAGTGAAGAGGCCGGTGAGGCCGTCGCGGATGGCCATATCGTAGAGGCGGGCATTCTGCAAGGCGCCGTTGAGGTCTTCGAGGAAGAGGTGGAAGAGGGCCTGCTCTTCTTCGGTGAAGGGCGGCGCGTCTTGCGGCCGCATCACCATGAGCAGGCCGGACCAGCGCTGCAGCACGGTGAGCGAACCGTCGAGCGCCTGCGCCTCGCGGGTGCGCAGCACCTCGCTGCGCCAGGAGGGCCAGAAGGAGGTGTTCTCCAACTCGAGGCGCGAGGAGGGCAGGGGCCGGGTGATCTCACTATCCTGCGCTTGTTCCTGGCTCTCGGCGTCGTAAACGTCGAGGCTGACGCAACCGAAGGCCTCGTCCACAAAGACCAGGGCGGCGCGTTTGCACGGCACTACTTGCGAGGCGACGCGCACGGCCACGTTGCGCAGGAGGTTGAGGTCGAGGGTGGCGGCGAGTTGGTGCATGGCAAGGCGAGTGCGGGACAGGCGCTGGACGCGCTGCTCCTGCAACTGGGCGTGGCGCTCGAGTTCCTGCGCTTGCTTGGAGATCTGCGCCATTTGCTCCCCAACCGCGTCGGCAAAGCGATTGAACTGTGTGGCGATACGCCCGAACTCGTCCCCGCCGCTCAGGGGTATACGCGCGGAGGGGTCGGAGGCTGCCCGCTCTGCGCCGTGCACCAGAATGAGGAAGGGCCTGCGAACCCAGCCGAAGTAGGCCAGCACCAAGATGGCGAAAACGCCGGCGAACAGGACCGCGTTGTTGGTGATCTGACGACGCCAGTAGCCAGAGACAGAGCGCAGGATGTCGCCGCCCTCGGCTTCCACCACGGTGGTGCCGACGGTCTCCACCACCGAGGGGAATACCGAATAGAGGCGTGGCGAGTTGGGGATTCGGTGGGCCGCCAGCAGCAGGACGTCGCCGCTGCCGCCGGGTTCGAAACTGTAGGCGGGGTACTCGGCCGTTCCTTCTTCGAGCCTGAGTTTGCGTTCCGCTTCGGAAAGCGGCCACATCTGGCCCACCAGCGCGGGCTCGGAGGACACGCGCACAAAGCCGGCGCGGTCAAGAACGAGAACTCGTTTGACTTGGCCGCCCACGAGTTCCCGGAGACGTTCGTCCATGGCCTCGACGGGGAAAGGGCGGCCGCGCGGGAGCAGGCTTTCACGATACCACTCCTCTGCCACTTCCATGGCAGGGCCGACGCGCAGTCCCACCTCGCGCCGGAGGTCACGATTCGCCAACTCCCGGGTGTCGTAGAGGTCACGGGCGGCGGCGGCTAACAGCACCACCACCAGAACAAACGCGAACTTGAACATCACGCTCCGCATCGTTCGCTCCCGGCGACCACCCGATTTGTCAACCGCACAAGGCTGCCCCCGGTTCAGGCCCTGGCCCTTTTGAGGGCCGGGCCGGGTCGCGCTATCATGGCGCGCATCCTACCCCACAGCCAGGGAGGTCCACCCATGACACAGGCGAACCCCTTTTCGGCCCAAGAGGAGTTGCAGGCGCTCTACGCCGCTCGCCGGCCTCTCTTGGCCTTTCGCGCTCGCAACCGGGCCGAGTGGCTTATCTGGCGCGCGGCGTTTCAGGCCAAACTGCTCGACCTGATGGGCGGCTTTCGGCTGGAGCGCTGCGACCTGGAGGCGCAGGTAGTGTCGGTGGAGCAGTGCGAGGGCTACGTGCGCGAGAAGATCGTCCTGCAAACGAGCCCGGGTGTGCATGTGCCTGCGTACGTGCTTCGACCCGATGAAGGTTCCGGGCCTTGGCCGGGGATGTTGTGCCTGCACGGCCACGGGCGCGGGAAGGACGACGTGGTCGGCATCACCGCCACGGAGGAGGAGAAGAAGCACATCGCGGCGCTCAACTACAACTACGCGGAGCAGTTCGTGCGCCGAGGCTACGTGACCATCACGCCCGATGCCCGCGGCTTCGGCGAGCGCAAGCAAGGCTACCAGTTGCCCGGACGCGACGGCTGCAACGTCTTCTTCCTCAAGTACCAACTCCTCGGCCTTAACCCGCTGACGCTCAACGTGTGGGACGTGATGCGCTGCCTGGACTATTTGCAGGAGCGGGCCGAGGTGGAGCAGGATCGCATCGGCTGCGTCGGCCTGTCCTACGGGGGCACGCTGACGCTCTACAGCACGGCGCTCGACGAGAGGATCAAGGCGGCGGTCATCTCCTGCTACCTGAGCACATTCAAGGCCTACGCGTTCGACATTGACAACACTTGCGGGTCGCAGACGGTGCCTGGGTTGCTGCGCTATGGGGAGATGGCGGAGGTGGCATGTCTGATCCCGCCGCGGCCGCTGCTGATTGAGGCGGGCATCAAGGACACCGGGTTTCCGCTGGAGGCGACGCGGCAGGCGTATGACGTCGTGCGCAAGGCATACGAGGCCGCCGACGCCGCCGACCGAGTGGCGATAGACGAGTTCGACGGCGGGCACATGTTCAGCGGGCGCATGGCGTTCGACTGGTTCGCGCGCTGGCTGTGAGCGGAGCCGCTGCCTGGCCTGGAAAGGCCGAAGGCCGCGGCGGCTCATATCCACCGACGCGAGCACCGCTGTGCCAGCCCACTCTGGCAGGTCAGGGCTGCCTGTTCCTGGCTATCTTCCCCACCAAGGTCAGGTGGGACGCCTCTTGTCTCCACAGGTACTCCAGGCGCCCGCCCACGGGCGTGCAGACGTACTCGGCCATCCCAGTGCTAAGGGGGCCGTAAGGGACAGAGAACGTAGCCATCAGGTCTACCGCGACCACGGAGGCATCCGAGCCAAAGCCGGTGTATTCGACGGCCACATGGGCAAAGGCAGGCGCCCACCAGCAGGCGCGCCGAATGCCGCGGGCTTGGGCAGTACCTCGAGAAGGTATTGGCGGGCTGCCGACAGTTGCTCCTGGCTGGGTTCCCCTACGGAGAAGGCGACCGCCTTGCCAAAGTGCTCTTGTTTCGCCGCGCCCGCGAGGGGAACGACCTGGGTCACGGCCCACTCCCACCAGCGGCCGAACTCCTCCGGTGTGACCTCCCTGTGCGACCGGGCCACCTCATTGCGGTGCATTATCTGAGGCCGCGGTTTGCACCTGCGCCCGCCGCCCTGAGAGTCGGAGGGCGGGAAGACGACCTGCCATTCTTTGTTGCCGCGCGACCCTTGGATTTCGAACCTGCCCTCGACTATCACAGGCTCGGCGTCGGGCATGCTGGAGTATATGATTCTGTAGTACCGGACCTCACCTCCTACCGGCCGCCCTCCCACATCGCGCCGATAGCGGCGCGCAAGTCGCTCGATTTGCTGCCGGATCTCGGCGGGCAGGCCGCCGTAGCGGGTCTGGAAAGTTGCGCGTCCCTGCCTTAGGTCCTCTCCCTGCTCCTCACTAAGCAAGTCGAGCAACCAAGGGCGCAGCCTGCCCGCTTCCCGTGTCCAGCGTCTCAAGTCGCGGACGCTCAAGCCTGCCTGGCCGGACGGTATGACGGGCGCGGGGGCCGGCCCCGCGGTGCACGTCGCAAATCGCGCGGGTCCAGTCCAGCCGGCCTATCAGGCGATCACGGCCGCCTTCTGAGATGCCATCCGTGCGGGCGCAGAAAGCAGCAAGCCCCGCCCGAACGGGCGGGGCTTGCACGTAAGGGGGGAGGTAAGAAGTGGTCTACGCAGGTCGCGCAAGCATCTCATTCAGAACCTTGATAGCGGCGGGACTCAGCAGCATCCCAACACCGCGCAGGCCTTGCATCATCTGCCGTTGGCCTCCCATGCGCCCAGCCGCGCGGGCGCCCATTCGGCGGCCCATTTGGCCAGCCATCGGGCCCTGAGCGGGCGGTACCATCGGGCCAATCATCTTACCGCAATACGGACACCGCATCGGGCCGGCCATCGGAGCAGCCATCGCTCCACCACCCATCATCGTTCCGCGACGCGCCATTCCTCCGCCGCCCGCCATCGCTCCGCGACGCGCCATTCCTCCGCCGCCTGCCATCCCTCCGCCGCCCATCATCGGCCCCGGGCCCATGCCCGGCGCCAAGTCCTTGCGAAGTTCGGGCCGCTTGGCGGCGAACTCCTCGTCGCTCATCGCGCGCGCCTTGTCCAGAGTCTCTCCGACTTGCGTCAGCCTCTCGGGCGGGATTGGCTGACCGGTGCGCTGCTGGTGTTGCTGGGCCATCTTCTCGAGGAACTCGGCCCGCGCGGCCGGATACTCGCCCTCCGGCAACTTGCGAAGCCGGTCAACCTCAGGCCAGATGGCCGCAACTCCCCCGCCCGGCCCAGCGACGGGGCCGATCCTGCCACCGCCACCATATCCTGCGACCTGACCATAGCCTCCCGGCCCTTGCCATCCGGGCGCCGGCGGCATAGCGGGCTGGCCAGGCGGGCCGAACGCCGGCCCAGGCGGCGGACCGTAACCACCGAACCCCTGGGCAGCAGGTCCGACGCCGGCACGCTGCATTCCCCGACCCTGCATCTTCATCCTCTGCCCTGCGCCGCCGTAAGGGGACCGATAGGTGGCGAGGGCCTTTTGCTGCTCAGGCGTGAGGATGTCTTTGACCTCCTTCACGACATCGCGCACAGAGCCCGCCGCCTCTTTCCTGGCTTGCTGGCCCTCCGTTTGGAGTTTGCGCAGTTGCTCCTTGAGTTCAGGGCCAGGGGTTTGGCCCGCGATTAGAGCCGCGCGGGTCTGCTGAAGCAGGTCGCGCACCCGCTCTAGGTGCGAGGCCGAGGCGGCCGCCGCTTGGTCGCGCAGCCGGTCGCCCTCCGCCGCCAGATCGAGCACTTGCTTGATTTGCTCCTTGGACAGTTTGAGGTGGTTGATGGTGTCAATGACGACGAGTTCCTGGCGCAGTTGGGCCATTTCGCGCATTTCCGGGGACATCATGGGCCCCATGCCCATGCCCATCCCCATGCCAGAAGCCATGCCGCCGGGGAGGGCGGGCCGGGGCTGGGCGGCAGCGGGAGTGGCCAGCCATACCGCTAGTGCCGCCACGGGCAACAGCAAGAACCATGCTATCCGCTTCATGAGCGTACCTCCTTAGTACGTCTTTAGACGAGAGGGGGCGAGGATGGTTCGCGGCTAGGTGGCCAGGACGCGCGCCAACTCCTGGTCCCGCTCGCTCAAAGGCTTCTTCTTGCCGACTGCGTCCGCAAGCGGGGAGTACACGATCTGGCCGTTGACTTCGCCGCACATATGGCAGTTGTAGCCGGCCAGAAGTCCGTCCACGGCGCCCGCGCCCAGCCGCGAGGCCAGTACGCGGTCGTCGGCGCTGGGGGAGCCGCCGCGCTGCAAGTGCCCGAGCACGCAAACCCGACATTGTAGGCCGGTGAGGTTGCGTATTTTCTGCGCGACCTGGAACGCCCCTCCTTCCTGCTCGCCTTCCGCCACGATCACGATGCTGCTGGTTTTGCCGCGGCGGCGGCCGGCCATCAGCCGTTGGCACATCTCGCCGATGTCGGTCTGCGTTTCGGGCAGCAGGATCTCCTCGGCGCCGCCGGAGAGGCCGACCTGGAGTGCGATGAAGCCGGCCTGGCGCCCCATGACCTCGACCAGGAAGATTCTCTCGTGCGAGGCGGCGGTGTCGCGGATGCGGTCCACGGCGTCGAGGGCGGTCTCGACGGCGGTATCGAAGCCGATGGTGAAGTCGGTGCCCCAAAGGTCGTTATCTATGGTGCCCGGGCAGCCGACCAATGGAATATGGTGTTCTTGATGGAACTCGATGGCGCCGCGAAAGGTGCCGTCACCGCCGATGGGGACGAGCGCCTCGATGCCTGCGTCGCACAAGTGGGCGAAGGCGCGGTCGCGCCCCTCTTTGGTGAAATAGTCTTCGGAGCGCGAGGTCTTGAGGATGGTGCCGCCGCGCTGGAGCGTGTTGGACACGGAGGAGGCGGTCATCTCGGTGAACTCGCCCTCGATCATACCTTGGTAACCGCGGAGAATGCCAACGGTGCGCAAGGCGCGGAAGAGGGCGGTGCGCACTACGGCCCGGATGCAGGCGTTCATGCCGGGGGCGTCGCCTCCGCTGGTGAAGACGCCAATGGTGCTCGGAGAGGATGCGGGCACTCCGGTGTACCTCCTTCTGGGGCGCTGCGGCCCCTGGGGTGCCGAGCGCAGCGGGGCCATTCTAGCGCAAAGGCCCAGCGGAGAAACACCCAGGGGCGAACTGTAGCCCCCCGGCCCCCGTTACAATGATGGTGAACCAGTGAAACGAGAGGTCAACACCCAGGATCCGGGGCGTGGCGGCATGTGCGTGCTGGTGGTCGAGGACGACCCCGAGCAGGCGGAGATCTTGCGCGAGCAGTTGCAGCACGCCCAGTACCGGGTCGAGGTTGCGGCCACCGGTAACGAGGCTTTATCGCTCGCGCAGGGGCTGGTGCCCGACCTGGTGCTGCTCGACGTCATCCTGCCGGACCTCGACGGCTACCAGGTCTGCGCCCGGCTGCGGCGACACAGCGAGACGGAAATGGTGCCGGTGGTGATGCTGACGGGCTTGGGCGCCACCGAGGACCGCATCCGGGCGCTGGAGGTGGGCGCCGACGACTTTCTCACCAAGCCCTACAACCTTGACGAGTTGCTCGCGCGCGTGAAGTCGCTGATGCGCATACGCCGCGCCACCCGGGCGATGGAGAGGGTGGATAGCGTCATCACCAGCCTCGCCCTCATCGTGGAGGCCCGCGACCCGTACTCCGAGGGACACTCCGAGCGTGTGGCCCGCACGGCCGAGTATCTTGGGCGGCGGCTGACGCTGGAGGGGGAAGAGCTGCGCGCCATGAGCCAGGGCGCCATGCTGCACGACCTGGGCAACGTGGCGGTGCCCGACCGGGTGCTGCTCAAGCAGGGCCCGCTGACTGAGAGCGAGATGCGTGAGATAAGGCGGCACCCCGTGGTCGGCTATATCGTGTGCGCCCCGCTGCACTCGGCCCGGCCGTTCCTGCCCGTGATACGGCACCATCACGAGCACTGGGACGGCTCCGGCTATCCCGACGGCCTAGTGCGCACGGAGATTCCGCTGCCGGCCAGGATTGTCGCCTTGGCGGATGCCTATGACTCGCTGACCTCCGTACGGCCGTTTCGCAAGGCGATGGCGCCTTCGGAGGCGGTGGAGTTCGTGCATGAGAACCGAGGCGTGCTGTTTGACCCCGAACTCGCCGACGAGATGCTGGCGATGATGCAAGAGGCCTCTTGGCGCGAGTTCCTGCGCAGCCTGAGGGTGGTTCGGGGCGCGCAGGATTAGCGGCGCTGCCTTGCCAGCGGGCTCGGCCGCGAGGCAAGCCGCAGGGCCTCTCGATCCGAGAGCACGCGCTTTTGGCCCCCCCTGCGCCGTCTGAGCGCCATCGGCAGGCGGCCCAGAGCAGCCACTAGCGCGCTGAGATACCACCAGCGCCCACGCACCAGCGCCGCCGCCAAGTGCACGGGCAGGTGCAGCACGTTGGCGACCAGCAGCGCGGGATCGCTCACGTTCTTCCATACCATGAGCAGCTGGTTGCGGTGGGTGACCACGGCGCGCCGCCCGGCTTGGAAGACCCGCAGCACCGTCGAGGAACGATAGTGCTTCACCCGCGAGTCGGGCGTTACCATGACGCGCCAGCCGGTGCGCCAGGCGCGATAGCACAAGTCCACGTCCTCCCAGGAGTAGGGCGCGAAGAGGGTGTCGAATCCACCCAACTGCTCGAATCCTTGCTTCCAGACGAGCAGCGCCGCGGCGGGCGCATAGAGCACGCACTGCGGCTCCTGCGGCAGCGGTTCGTTCCACAGCGGTTCGATCTCGAACACGCCACGAGCGAAGCGCACGCTTGCCAGGCTTTCGCAGCGCGGCGTCTCCTCGCCGGCGGCGCCCATATCGAAGACGGCGGGCGCGGCCGCGAAGACCTCGGGCGCCGTGAGTGCCTCGGCCAAGGGTGCAAGGAAGTTTTGGTCCACCTCCACGTCCGAATTGAGGAAGAGGATTGCAGCGTAGCGGGCTTGGGCGGCGCCCAGGTTACATGCGCCGGGGAAGCCCAGGTTGCGCTCACTCCTAACCACGGTGATCTCAGGGTAGGCCTCCCGCAGGAAGGCGGCGGAACCGTCCGTGCTGGCGTCGTCCGCGACCACAATCTCGGTGGCCGCTTGGTAGCGGCATAGAGCGGCGAGGAGCGGCGGCAGAAAGCGCTCGAGGAGCGGCCGGTTGTTGTAGGCGGGGATGACCACGCTCACTTCGGGCGGAGAGGCGTGCGCCATACTTGCCTCAGCGGCCCTCAGGGGAGTGGTCCTCGGGCTGCCCCTGGCCCTGCTCTTGGCCGTGTACGCCCGCCCGCGGGCGCCAGAAGACCTTGACCCGCGTGATGCGCTGCGCCTCCACGGCCTCGATGACGAAGGTAAACCTGCCGTAGGTGACCTTCTCTCCCGGCTCCGGCATGTGGGCCAGGCGATCGAGCAGGAAGCCGGCGAGGGTGTTGTAGTCGCCCTCGGGGAGTTGGAGCCCGAGTTCGTCTTCGATGCGGTCAACCTGCACCCGGGGGTCAACCTGCGCCATCGTGGGCGAGAGGAAGAGGATCTCTTCGGGTTCGCGCACGTCGTGCTCGTCGCGCACGGGCCCGACGATCTGCTCCAGGATGTCCTCGATGGTAACGAGGCCGTCCACGCCGCCGTACTCATCCAGCACGACACCCAGGGAGGCGCGCTTCTGGCGCATCTCGCGCAGCAGGTCGTCAACGGGCTTGGATTCGGGGACCAGCATGACAGGTCTGAGCAGGACTTCGAGCGAGCGCGGCGCCGGCTTCTGCCTAAGGGCCAGCAGGAGGTCCTTGGCGTGGAGCACGCCGACGGGGTCGTCGAGGTTTTCCCGGTAGACCGGGATGCGGGAGTGGCCGCTTTCGGCCACGATGCGGGCGGCCTCCGAAAGGCTGGACCCGAGGTCGAGGGCGACGATGTCGGTGCGCGGCCGCTTGATCTCCCCAGCGGTGGTCTCCGGCAACTCCATAATGCCTTCGATCATCTCGCTCTCGGCCTCCTCCAGAGGCCCCTCCTGGCCGCTGAGGAGAGCGAAGAACTTGATGTCGTCCTCGGTGACAAAGTGGCGCCGGTGAACGGCGCGGATATGGAGGCAGCGGCAGAAGCCGTTAGCGATGCCGGTGAGCAAGCGCACGAGCCAAGACAGCATGCGCGTCAGCCAGGCAACGGGTGGCGCAACATAGGGAGCCACCTGGGCGGCGCGGTGGAGCCCGATGGTCTTCGGGGTTATCTCGGCGAAGATGAGGATGCCGATGACGACCAGAAGGGACACGGCAGCGAGGTGCTTCTCCAGGCGCAGGGTCAGCACATAGTGGGTGACGACGAGCGAGGTGGCAAGCAGGGTCAGGTTGATGCTGACCATAACGGTGGAGAGGTAGTCCACTTCGGCTCCCAGAAGCCTTTGCAGGGCGAGCGCCCCCCAGCGTTTCTCCGCTAGGGCTCGCTCGGCCGTGGTCGAGGTCACGGACAAGAGGGCCGCCTCCGCCAAGGACAGGAAGCAGATGAGGGCGACTCCCACGGCTGCTAGGCCTAGGTGCAGGGCGGTAACGAGGACGAATGAGGGGCCCGGGACGCCCAACTAGGTTTCCCCCTCTGCCTGCGCCGGGAGCACGGTGACTCGCACCTCGCGCACGCGGCGGCGTTCCATCTTTTCCACGCGGAGTCGCACGTTGTCGTGGGCGAAGACTTCGCCCTGATGGGGCACGCGGCCCGCCAGTGAGTAGACCATGCCCCCCACGGTATCGAAGCCCTCGCTCGGCAGAGCGAGGCCTAGGTGCTCGTTGAGGTCACCGACGGTGAGCGCGCCGTCCACCAGGTATTCCCCGGGGCCGAGGGAAATGACCTCGGGGTGCTCGCGGTCGTGCTCGTCGTAGATCTCGCCGACGAGTTCCTCGAGCACGTCCTCCATAGTGACGAGGCCCTGCGTGGCTCCCGCTTCATCGACGACGATGGCGAACTCGGAGCGGTGCTGCTGGAGGTCGCGCAGCAGGTCCTCCACGTTCTCGCTCTCCGGAACGTAGAGCACCGGGCGGGAGTGCGCGGGATGGACCGAGGCAGTGGTGAGGCCCCCCTCCAGCAGCGGCAGTAGGTCCTTGCTGGAGGCGAGCGCGAGCACCTGGTCGGTGTCCGGCTCGACCAGAGGCACGCGCGAGTGAAGGCTGGCGGCCATGAGGTCAGCCACTTCTCCCACGCGCGCATCCACGGGCGCGGTGACCATGTCCTGCCGCGGGACGCAGATTTCCTTGGCCGTGCGGTCGGAGAGGCGGAAGACTCCGAAGAGCATGCGTCGCTCGTCTTCCTCGAGGAAGCCCTGCCGCTGGCTCACGCGGATCATGGCTTTGAGGTCTTCCTCGGTGATCCGCGGGGACTCGGAGGTTCTCACGCCGAAGAGCCTACTGAGGGCGCGGGTGATCCGGTTCATCGTCCAAGTCAACGGCCAGAGCACCCAGGCCACGAGCAGCACGGGGCCTGCCGCCCAGCGGGCCAGGCCTATGGGGTTCTGAGCCGCAATGACGGCCGGCGTCACTTCGGCAAAGAGCAACACCAGCACAACGGTGAGCGGGAAGGAGAGGAACTCACCGTAGGGACGCCAAGTGCGCTCGAAGGTATAGGCGGAGATGACCTCGAGGAAGTACAAGGAGGCGGTGATGCCAACGAGGATGGTGGAGAGGAGCATGCTGGGATGACGCAAGAGGCGGGCGACCCAGCGATCCTGCCGCCCGCCTTCGTGCGCTAGTTTCCGCGCCCTTAGCGGGCCGGTTGCCAGGAATGCTATCTCAGCCGCCGCGAAAAAGGCCGCCGCCAAGAGAAGCAAGACCATCAGCGCGACCCAGGACGGCCAAGACAGTCCTGCGAACCATGCTAAGTGAGGATCCAACTACCATCCCTCGCTGGGGCCTGAACCCCCCAAAGGGTACAACATAGGGCAGCGGCAGGCAACTGGGCGGGCGCTGCTCGGAACTCGGCGCTCGGAACGCCGGGCTCGCCCCCCTCGCCACCCTGCCTCGACACGCTGCCGACGATGCTGGTCGGCCGCACGATCGGGGTGTAGACTCCGTGGGCGTACACTCTCGAAGCAGGGGTAACCGGAAGGAGTCCTCAACTATGCGGCTGATTCAGGTTGGCGTGGGAGGCTTCGGCTCCGGCTGGACTCAGATCGTGGCCGATAGCCCAGAGTTCGAACCCGTGGCCTTCGTGGACATCAACAAGAAGGTACTCGACGAGATGGGCAGCACGCGCGGCATGCCAAGGAATCGGCGCTTCACCTCGCTCGAGGCCGCGCTGGCCAAGGTGGAGGCCGAGGCCGTACTCATCGTAACCCCCCCCGCGAGTCACCGGCCCCTGGCGGAGGCCGCTTTCAAGGCCGGGTTCCACGTGCTCACCGAGAAGCCCCTGGCGGAGAAATGGGGCGACTGCACCGCCATGGTGCGCGCGGCGCGCCGTGCCGAGCGCGTGCTGATGGTGAGCCAGAACTACCGCTACCGCGAGGCGCCGCGCACCATCCGCGGGCTGATAGACCAGGGGGCCATCGGCTCGCCCGGCTACGCGCAGGTCTCTTTCCACAAGGCGCCCAAGTTCCCACGCTCCTACCGGCTGGAGATGGACTATCCGCTGCTGGTGGATATGTCCATCCACCACTTTGATCTGATGCGCTACGTGCTCAACGCCAACCCGCTAAGCGTCTTGTGCTATTCCTTCCGCCCGCGGTGGTCCTGGTTCAAGCACGAGCCGGCCTGTCAGGCGCGTTTCCACATGACCAAGGACATCTTGGTGGACTACTTCGGCTCGTGGGTTTCGGACGGCGCGGAAACGACCTGGGACGGCGATTGGCGCATACAGGGGGACAAGGGCTGCATACTGTGGTCGCAGGGCGCGGTGAGGATCGCGGTGGCCGGCGAAGAAGCGCGTAAGGTCACCATCCAGACGTTGCGCCGCTCCGACCGGCAACTCTCCCTGTTGGAGTTCCATCAGGCGATTGTGGAGCACCGCGCTCCGGAGACCTCAGGCGCCGACAACCTGCACAGCATCGGCATGGTCTTTGCGGCGCTGGCGTCGGCGGCCGGTGGACGGCCAAAGCCGATCCCGCAGATGGCCAAGGCGCCCGCCCGGCCCAAGCGCAAGAAGGCCTAGGCAGGCGGATTCACTGGGCGGCGCCTAAGGGCTGTAGCGTCACCGATAACTCGCTAGTGGCACCGGCCTGCACCATCACGGGCCGCGACTCCTTTTGGTAGCCCTTGAGCAGCAGAGCGACCATGTGCGCGCCGGGTGCTACGTGGGGCAGGAGAACGGGCGTCTGGGTGCCCGTGGTCCGGCCGTCGAGCAGCACCGCCGCCCCTGGCGGAGTCGAGGCTACGTATATCTGCCCCGTCGGCCCCGAGGGCAGGAGCCAGAAGGGGACAGCAGCCACGTCTCCCGCGCGCAGGTAGACCTCCTGCGTGCCGGGCAGCAGGTCGGGCAACTGCGCCCTAACCGTGTGCTGCCCAGGCGGGACGTGAGCGAAGATCCAGGGCGTCTTGCTGCCGGTATCAAGGTCGTCCAGGTAGATGGCGGCCCCGGGCGGCCGCGACACGATAAGCAACACGGCCCAGGGCGCCGGCTCGGGCAACACGCGCACGGGCACCTGGGCGCTGACTGAGCCGATGGCCGCGGCCACCGTCCCTGTGCCCGGCCGCACCGCCACGAAGAGGCCGGTCGGGGTAATGCGCCCGATATTGCCCACGACCCACCAAGTCGGCCGGAGCGGCTCCGTGGGGCCGGTGATGGTGGCGTCGAACTGTAGAGTGTCGCCGCGGCGCAACTCGGCCGTGCTCGGCGTGACGGTGATGCCGGTAACGGATGCGGCCGGTCCGCTCGGAATCAAGGAGACGAACTGCACCTGCGTTTGCAGGTCGCTGGGCACGACTACGGGCACCGTGGCGCCCACGGCATCCATCCCCTCGGGCGGCTCCACATGTAACTCCAGTTCCTGATCCAGCGGTAGCCCCTCGATGACGAAGGCGCCGTTGTCGTCGGTGAAGGTCTCAACGAGGTTGGTCTGCCTGCCGCCGCGGGCGGAGGGTACGTAGACGTAGGCGTCCGCGACCTCTCCGCCGCCGGAGGAGCCGTCGCTCACCACTCCCTCCAGGGTGCCGCTCCCCCCTCCACCCCCGCCGCACCCTAGCCAGAGCGTAACGCCCGACACGAGCAGCAGGCCCCACACTACGGCCGCTTGCCAACGCATAGCGCGCCACCTCCCTTGTTGATGCGCCGCCGAGGCCCCGCAGCACGCCCGGCGCGCATCGGCACAACGCTGCCGCGCCGCCCTATTGTTGCACCGCTGCCACTCAGCGGTCTAGGTACGCGGCGCTGCGCGGGACCTGCCCGCCCCGCGCAGCACCAATCCTAGGTCAGGGGAAAGAGCGCGGGCCCTAGGCCTCGGCACCCAGTTGCTGCCAGATGAGCGGCAGGGTGCGGCTCGAGGAGGGACCGAAGTAGCCTTGCCACTCCTCCGGCAGTTTGTTGATGAACCCCGGGTTCCAGTGGAAGGTCGCGTTACCCTTGATGTCAATGTCCGGCGCACTCGAGCCGCTCCCGCCGACGACAACGCTGCCCTGCGAGTCCATGGTGCCGTTAGCCGAGAACGTGGCTCCGCCGCCTGCGAATACCAACGCAGGATTGGTCTCGGTGCCCAGTTGACAGTGCCCGTTCACCTTCGACATATCGACCGACTCCGTCAGGATGGCTACCCCAGTTGTAGGGGCCCAGACAATGCCGCCATCCAACTGAACGGAACTCTTGGAGCCGTTGATGGCGGGACACACCAGCGTAGCGGTTATGGTGCCCTGACCACTGAAATGCAGCTTGTAATCGTAGCCGCCGCCCGCCGGGGTACCGGCCAGCCAGTTGACGACCACCTTGGTATTGCCGTCGCGGGGCGCGAACCAGGTGTTGAAGTCGGACGTGTTCACGCTTATGTTGTAGGCGCCTTTCTTGTCTTGGGTGGGCGCCCAGTAGTACGAGTAGGAGCCGTCCGCCTCCTTCACGACCGTGCCCGTGGGGTGAGTCGCGTCCGCTTGGCGCGTGTTGTAGACGGTCACGCCGGGGAAGTTCTGCGGATTCTGGAACGCCGCCCAGTCAATCGGGGGCACCGGTACGTAGTTCGCTTGAGGGTACTCGTAAACGTCCGGTATGAGGCCCTTGGAGTCGTAGATGTTGCCGTAGGACTCAACCAGGTCGGTGGGGTATTCCGCGGTGTAGGCGAAGGAGCCGCCCACCGTTATGCCGGCGCCTGCCGGGTCGATGTTAGCGTTGCTGTGGATGGAGCCGTAGACGCTGGCGTTACCGGTGGCGGCAATGTTGCCGTCGGCGAACAAGGCGTAGCGCCAGCCCGCGGGCAGCATGCGCACGGTGCGGACAATGCTGACCACACGTCCGCCTTGGTGGGCCTTTCCCTTGGAGACGATGCGGGCCATGCGCCCTGTCCAGGTGATGGGGTCCACGGTGAACGAGCCGTCGCCCACGGAGTGATTCTGGAACCAGTCGGGGTGGGTCTCGACTATGTTGGACCACTCACCGGGGTGCAGTTCAAGTTGGGCAATGGCAAAGTCGGCGCCGGCCTCGGCTGCCTGCTGCGCCACCGTGCGCTCTTTGCTGGCAGAAGTGACTTTCAGGCCGCTGCGGGCCAACTGCAGCACGGCCAGCCCGGTGACGAGCATTATTATCAGCGCGATGACCGCGGCGATCATGATACTGCCGCGTTCGGTAGCCTTGTCTCGCTTCATCTCTCCATCCACCTCCGGATTCCGCCTCGCGTCCAGCGCAGGCGCCCTAGAGCCCAAGTTTTCCGTAGTTCCTGAGTTTCACCGTGGTCTTGAAGGTCCCCACGGTGGTCTTGCCGTGCGAAGTGACACTGACTCCGATGACCATGGTGGCCGTGTCCGGCTGGGTCTGGCCCACCGGGTACTGATAGGTGACCGAGAAACTGGCTACCTTGTCCGCCAACATCTCCACGGGCCTCATGGTGCCGGTGGACGAGTCGCCGCGCCAGAGGTAGGTGCCGCCGGACTGCGCCGTCCCCGCCTTGTTGCCCAGGTAATAGCGGACGTTGTAGCCGACCTCGAGCGGGCTCTTGAAGTACTTACCGCCCGCGTCCTTCTTGGGGTAGGTGTACTCGAGCATGTTGGCTTGGGCGGTGGTGATGGCTATGCCCTCGCGCATGTCTTGGGTGAGGCCGTGCAGCGCCTGCGCCGCGCGCGTCTCGGCCTCATAGGAGCGCGAGGACCGCGAGCCGAGCCGCGCGGCCGCGACCTCCAAGGTGTAGATGGCCCCAATCATGAGGGCCATGATGACCATGGCGGCGACCGCCTCGGCGAGCGTGAAGCCGGCCCGCGGACTGACTACGCCTCCTCTAGCGTGGCGCAATGTAGGTCACCAACTTTGCGTTGGCACTCGTCCCCCGAGTGCCCGTTACTCTCGTGGTCACCGTGATCTCGAAGTACACGGGCATTTGCTCGCCCTCATAGACGGGGGTGATTACCAGGTGGCCCGTGCCCACCTGCGTGCTCGGGTTGCCCGGCGCCGGAATCTGAAAGTCCGCCGGGAAGTTGGCGTAGTTGAGCGAGTTGATGCCCGCCGCCCGCATCTGATCAATGAGGCTGCTGCCCGCGTCGGCCGCGATCCGCCCGTTGCGGGCTTTCTGCACGCCCAGGGTGGCAGCGGTGAACGTACTCATGACCACCACGATACCCACAGCCAGTACCATCAAGGCTATGAGCACCTCGACCAGGCTGAAGCCGGGGCGCCGTCTCTGCAGATCGTGTGATGTCATAGCGCCTCTCACCCCCCTATTTTGCCCTGCTCTAGACGGATTTTACCATATCTTATGTCCCGCGATTGCGTAACCCTGCTAACAACGCTTTTGTTCTCTGCGGTTCCGCCATGTTGACCCAAAGTCGGCCTTGCGGCTAGCCTGGGCGGGAAGCCGAATATGCTCTGCGTCAGATGCGGTTACGAGCTTCAGCCGTTCGACTCCGCCTGCCCCAGGTGCGCTCGCTGGGCCAGCACGCCGTGTTCGCTCTGCGGCACCGTGCCGGTGGCGGCCGTTTGCAGCCAATGCGACGCGGAGATCTGCGACGAGTGTACCCTGAGCACCCCGTCGGGTATCTTCTGCAGTCGGTGCGCTACCCGTCAACACCTGATGATTCCGGCCCCAGGCCCCCCACCTGAGCCATCCCCGCTGGTCTCCCCGTTAGCAGCACCCACGGCCGCGGGCCCGCCGGCTCCGGCCGGGCCTGCCTATGCCGGCGAAGTCTGGGTGCCCGGAGTCAGCCGCGGGACGGGTTTCTTCGATTCCGCCTCCCGCGCGTTGGCCTTCATCCGCGAGAGCATGGCGATGGCGTTTCGCGATAAGGACCTGCTCCTGCCCTCGCTCTTCTCCTTGCTGGGCAGCGCGGCGGTGTTGGGGGCTCTGCTGGGGATTGCGCAAGCGACCGGCCTGTTGAAATGGCTGCTCCAGTCGCGCCGCTCCGACTGGCAGGAACTGCTGGTTCTCGCCCCCGTGGCCTTCGCCATCTACGCAGTCTCTTACTTCTTCACCGGCATGACGATAAATCTGGTGGACACCCATTTGAAGGGGCGCGACGCTCGCCTCGGAGAGGCCTTTGCCGACTCATGGAAGAACCTGGGGGCGCTCTTGTGGCTGGCGCTGGCGACTACGGGCGTGAACCTCGCCACCGCGGCTATTCGCAGCGTCCGGCGAGGCCGGGGGCCCGAGGACTACGCAGCCGACGCCATTGATCGCGTCTGGCTGGTTGCCTCGTTCCTGATACTTCCGGCCATCATCATCGAGGATCGGCCGGCGCGTGACGCCATCGAGCGCGCGCGCCAACTGCACTCCGCCAACCTGCTGCCCATTGCCGTGGGCGAGATCGGCGTGAGCCTGGTGGCGCGCATTCTGGGCATGGTCACGCTGGTGGCGGCCGTGGGCTTGGGCTACCTGCTGTGGACGGCCACGCACGGCCTGATGTGGCCCATCGCCGTCGGCGGCCTGTTGCTCGCGTTCGTCTCAACATTCAACGCCTTCGTGCGCACGGCCTACTACACTTGCCTGTTCCTGTGGGCGGTCGAGGTGGAACGCGTAGGAGCGGCGGCCCCCGCGCCGGCCCCCCTGGCGCGGGCGCTGGCGCCGGCGTAGAGACAGCGGCTCCGACGCCCGACTGCTTGACTGGCCCACGCGGGCAGCACTATGCTCGATGAGGAGAGGTTTGTTGCCGGCTGGTGTTCTTGCAGAGGTGGCTGCGGCGACTCGAATCACGATTCCCACAAAGGCTGTCATCCTGGCGGGCGGGTTGGCCACGCGTTTGCGCCAGCAGGTGCCGGACAGGCCGAAGTGCCTGGTGGAGGTGCACGGCCGCCCGCTGATTGACCACGTACTCAGCAATCTCGCCGACCAGGGTTTCTCGCGGGTGGTGCTGTGCACGGGCGTGATGGCCAACCAGGTGCGCGCCCACATGGGCGACGGGAGCCGCTACGGGCTGCACGTCGAGTACTCGCCCGAGGAGGACCCGCTGGGGACCGCGGGCGCGGTCTACCACGCCCACCGGCTGCTTACCGAGCCCTTCCTATTGCTCAACGGCGACTGCCTGTCGCAGATTGACTTCCCCAGACTGATTGACTTCTTTCACGAGAGACTGGCGGACGCGGTCATAGCGCTGATTCAGATGCCGGACATCTCCGAATACGGTCACGTGGAGATCGGCGCGGACGGGCGGGTGCTGGCCTTTCTGGAAAAGCAGCCACATCACCGGCCGGGGCACATCAACGCCGGCGCTTATGTCTTCCGCCCTGAGATTCTCTGGCGCTACGCAGGCGGCGAGCCGCCGGTCTCGCTGGAGCGCGATGTCTTCCCCGCGATGATAACCGAGGGCCGGCGGCTGTACGGGCTGCCCTTCGACGTGCCCTTCATTGACATCGGGACCCCCGAGCGCCTCGCCGAGGCTCAGGCTGCGGACTGGCTGTCATGATCATCCGCGCCAGGGCGCCCTTGCGCGTTAGCGTCGCCGGCGGCGGCACCGACGTTTCGCCCTACCCCGAGCGCTACGGCGGCCTGGTCCTAAGCGCCACCATCAACAAGTACGCCTACTGCTCCCTGTGGCCGAAGCGCAAGCCCTCGCTGGTGGTGCGCTCGCTCGACTACGACACCATGGCGGAGTTCGAGCGCGACGAGCACTTCACTTATGACGGCAACCTCGACCTGGTGAAGGCGGCCTTCAAGCGCATCTGCGGCTCGCTGCGCGAGGTGGGCGGGGCGGAGATCTTCCTGCACTCCGACACGCCGCCGGGCACCGGCCTGGGCGCGTCTTCCACGGTCGTGGTGGCGCTGGCGTCGGCTTTGGCGCGCTGGCGCAACCTCTCCGCCGACCTGTACCAGATCGCTCGCTGGGCATTCGAGATTGAGCGCCAGGACGTGGGCATCAGGGGCGGCAAGCAGGACCAGTACGCTGCGGCTTTCGGCGGCTTCAACCTGATTGAGTTCACCGGCGACCAGACGGTGGTCGTTCCGCTGCGCATCCGTCCGGAATTGCTGCTCGAACTGGAGTACCACCTGATCCTGTGCTACACAGGCCGGGCGCGCACCTCGGCCGGCATCATTGAGCGGCAGGTGCGCGCCTATGAGCGGGAAGAGGAGCAAGTGATACGGGCGCTGCACCAGATGAAACAGACCGCGCTCGACATGAAGAATGCGCTGCTCACGGGAGAGCTGAGGACCTTCGCCGAACTGCTGCACCTGGGCTGGGAGGCCAAAAAGAAACTGGACCCGGCTATCAGCAACCCGCACATAGACCAGATGTACGCGGAGGCGCTCAACGCGGGCGCGCTCGGCGGCAAACTGCTGGGCGCCGGCGGCGGCGGCCACCTGCTGTTCTTCACCCGTTTCGAGCGCCGTCACCTGGTCGAGGCCTGTCTGGAACGGCTGGGCGGCAAGATCGTGGAGTTCAACTTCGAGCCCAACGGCGTGCAGGCCTGGGAGGTGCCTTCCGAACGAGCGCTCTAGGCCCCGGCGTGACGACGGTCCTCGTTGACCGCGACGGCGTGCTCTGCGAAGAACCGGAGTACTACGTGAAGTCAGTCGAGGAACTCCAGGTGATCCCGCGCTCGATGGAGGCGCTGCGGCGGCTGACGCTCGCCGGGTTGGCGGTTGTCATCGTCTCCAATCAATCGGGCGTGGGCCGCGGCATCGTGGCGGAGGGGACGCTGCACGAGGTGACGCGGAGACTACTGGAGCATATCTGCCTTGCGGGGGGGGAGGTGGCGGGCATCTACTACTGCACGCACACGCCGGAGCACAACTGCGACTGCCGCAAGCCCAAGCCCGGGATGCCCCTGCAGGCGGCCCGCGAACTGGGCTTCGACCTCGCGCGCGCCGTCATGGTCGGCGACAACATCTGCGACGTGGAGATGGCGCAGGCGGTGGGCGCCAGGTCCATTCTGGTGATGACCGGCCAAGGGCCGCAGCACCTGGCCGCCGCGCAAACGACCAGGCCGGAGGCCATTGCGCGCGACCTGCTGGCCGCGGTGCCCACTATCCTTGACTGGAAAGGGGTGTGACGCGCTGTCAACCCTGAGCGAACTGATTCAGTCCGGCTTGCGCGAGAGCATCGCCGTCAAGGGGGCGACGCTGGAGCAACTGGCGCCCGCGATTGAGCAAGCGGCGCAGATGCTGATTGACTGCTACCGCGGGGGCCACAAGGTACTTGTCTGCGGCAACGGTGGTTCCGCCGCCGACGCGCAGCACTTCGAGGCGGAGATGGTCGGGCGTTTTCTCAAGGAGCGCCGGCCGCTGCCGGCCATGGCGCTGCACACGAACAGCTCCACATTGACCGCGATCGGCAATGACTACGGCTACGAGGAGACCTTCACTCGGCCGGTGGCCGCTTACGGACAGCCGGGCGACGTGCTGCTGGCCATTTCCACCTCCGGGAACGCCGCCAACGTGTGCGCAGCCGTATCTCTGGCGAGGCAGAAGGAGATGCTCACCATCGGACTGACCGGGGAGAAAGGCGGGCGGCTTAAGCAACTTGCCCATGTGCTGATCGCGGTGCCCTCCTCCTCCACGCCGCGCATCCAGGAGGCGCACGTCAGCATCATCCATCTGCTTTGCCAGGCAGTGGAGGAGGACGTCTTTCCGGGATAGAAGCCAGCCGAACTGCCCCACAGCCTGGTGGTTCTGAGGGTCACAGGGTGCCGATCACGGCAAGGAGCGACAGCCAGAGCGGCGACTGCCGTTATCTAGGCGCCGCTGCGAAGGTGCTGCACATAGCTGGCCAAGCCGTCCGCGAGAGAGGTGCGCGCCTGCCAACCAAGCTCGCCGCGCGCCTTGCCGATGTCGAGGACGACTTCCTTCACTTCCGCCCTCCGTTCCTCGGCATGGATAGGTTGGCCACCGAAGCCGGTCGCCGCTTGCAGCCCGCGGTAAACCTCGTTCACCGTCGTCCCGGCTCCCGTCCCCACATTCCATATTCCTTGCGCCCCTTGCTGAAGGACGCGCACGTTGATGTCCACCACGTCTTCAATGTAGACGTAGTCGCGAACCTTTTCCCCGGTGCCATAGATAGTCGGCAGTTCTCCCCGCAGCATCTTGTCGGCGAATATGGCGATCACACCGGATTCGCCGTCCGGGCGCTGCCGAGGGCCGTAGACGTTGCCGTAACGAAAGACCACCCGTCCCAGGCCGCAAGCCTCCGCGAAATGGCTTACGTAGTGCTCCCCTGCCATCTTCGCGATTCCGTAAGGCGATATGGGCAGCAGCGGGTGCTCTTCGCCAACCGGGAGAGTCCGTGGGTTCCCGTAGACCGTACCGCCGCTGGAGGCAAAGATGACCTTACCCACGCCGGACCGCACACAGGCCTCCAACACGTTCAACGTGCCCAGTATGTTGACGCGCGCGTCCTCCTGCGGCTCCAGCACTGACCTGCCTACCTCGGTCTGGGCCGCATGATGGCTGACTATGGAGGGGCTGCACTCGGCGAATAGCTCGCGCAACTCAGGGGAGCAAACATCCAACTCCCGCAGCGTCGCCCGCGGATTGACGTTGGCCCGACGCCCGGACACCAAGTTGTCCACCACCACCACTGTGTGCCCGGCGGCCAGATACGCGTCCACGATGTGAGATGCGATGAACCCGGCACCGCCCGTGACCAAGATGGTCTCGCCAACCGTCCGACTCATGACCGCTCTCTCTCCGACGCTAGACCTTCCGGGTGCGCCCCAACCGCCACACTGTTTGCCGGGGCCCGCTCAGGACGACAGGCGGCAGCAGGGCTGTGCTCATCCAGAGACGCCGCTACTCACGTCCTGCTTCGCGCCCCAGTAGGACCAGAAGAAAAGGTTCGCCACCGCCGCGAAGAAGAGGGCATAGACCAAAGTGATCAGCAAGCGCGGCGATGAATGGCGCAGCGGTCGGACGGCGCGGTCCAACCTCTCGACCGTGAGGCTTTCCTGCTTCTCCTGGGCCCGTGCGCGCTCAAGTTCCTGGGAAAGCGCGCCGTAAGCCTGCCCCTTAGCCTCCACCTCGCGGGCGAGCCCGGCGTACTCCCCCGCCGCCCGCGGTAGTTTGGCGATCTTCCCCTCCAGTGCCGCTAGGTCTTGATCCAGTTGCCGGACCTTCGCCGCCCGCTCCTTCTGTTGCACATCTGACATGGCGATCTCTTGCTTGAGGGCATCGTAGAGAGGATCAACCGCCTCCTCACGTTGGGCAAAGACCTCGGATGGGGCGTGGGACAGGCGATCGCGCACCTGGGTCAACTCCTGCTTGAGCCGCTGCACGTCCGGGTGCTCCTCCGTCTTGCTCAGCCGCTCGCGCTCCAAGGCCAGTTCCAGTGACGTCTCCTGTTCTCGCAGCGAGTCCAGCAGAGGATCGCGCTCAAGGCGGCTCGAGGCCAGCCTTCTCTCCTTCACACGTGACAGTTCTCGGACCGCCGCCTCCCGACTTGCCCCCGCCGCTTCCCCCTCCGCGCGCGCTCGCGCGTTGTCCCCTTCTAGGGTGACGGCCTGCGTTATCAGGGCCTGGGCATACTCATCGAGGTTGCCCACCTTGCAGGACGACAGAAAAGCCGTGAGCCTGCCTTGCGCCGCGTCCAATTCCCGCCTCAGTTCCTCCACGCGCATCTCCAGAAACAGGCGTTTGGCCTTCGCCGTGCTCAACAGACTTCTGTTGAGATAGTCGGTCAACTGGTCCACATAGCAGTTGGCTAGGTCAGCCGCCAGCCGACACGCTGCATCGTCCGCCGACGGACTGCTAGAGCCCAGAAGGCCTCGAATGAGGGGAGTACCCTCACAGGACACGGAGACGGAGACCAGCCCTCCTTCCCCCTGGCGAAGCCGCGTGCGTTTGGCAAGAGCGCTCACCGCCCGGTCCTCGTCCCTCACCTTGAACAGGCGCATCAGTCCATAGTGCCGCACCAGGACTTCCCGCACGCTACGGCTGTTTAGAATGGACTGGAACTTCTCAGCGCTCGTCCCCGTTTGCGGCACCAGAAAGGGAAAGGCCTGCAGCAGCCCCGTCGCCCCGGTCGGACTCTCAACCGCAAAGACGCTGGCGGTGGCGGTATACTTCCGCGGCACAAGGAACACCACCACCGCTGCCGCCACCACTGCCGTCGCTATGGTGGTGCCCAGAATCCACCGCACCCTGGCCCGCAGGCGAGCGAGTAACTCGATCAACCCGGCCTCTTCTGGCCGGGCTGACTGATCAGCGGCGAGGCTCTGATTACCCTCCATCTGGGCGGTTCACTCGGGCACCATAATTGCCTGCCACCGGCGTGGCAGCAACAGCGCCGCCACACACTACCCTCAAGCCGGCGTGTCGTCAACCGGCTGCGGCCTCTCGCCGCGTTCCAGTTGACGGTAGATGCGCAGCACCGAAGAAGCGGCCCTTGTGCGGCTATACTCCTTGGCGCGTTCGCGGCCCTTGTTGCGCATCTCTTCCGCCAGAGCCGGTTCCTCTAGCACCTGCCTAAGCGCTCGCGCCGCCGACTCAACGTCTCCCGGCGGCACCTGCAAAACGGCCTCACCACCGACCTCCGGCAACGCGGCGCTGGCGGCGGCAATGCATGGCACCCCGAATGACATCGCTTCTAGCAGCGGCAGGCCGAAGCCTTCGTGCGCTGACAGACAGATGACCACAGCGGCGCCTCGGTAGAGACAAGCCAACTGCTCGTTGCCCAAGGGGGGGGCAATGACCACCTGGGCGGTCAAGCCCGCCTCCGCCAGCTGCCGGTGAACCCAGGTGTCGCTTGCCCCGCCCAAACCGCAGATCACCAACTGCGCGTCCTCCAGTGCGCGGTCCTGCAGGGCGCAGGCGAAGGCCTGCAGCACGCCATGGGTGTTCTTCACCGGCGCCGTGCCGCCCAGGTGGAGCGCATAGCGGCCCCTGATGCCCAGCCGCTCTCGGATCTCCGCACACCTCGCGGTCAGGTCTCCCTCGCGCGGGAGCGCCTCCAGCAGGTCGTCCACTGCGGGAGGAACAACCTGTAGCTTGTCGCCAGCGCCCGGCATCAGCCGTGCGATCTCGCGCCGCGAGAAACCGGACAGGGTTACCATCACATCGCTACGCCTAGCGGCCCCAGGCACAACCAGGCGGCGGTACCACCGCCCCAGTCTTTGGTACAGGGAGGCGTAGCCGCGCACCCGCCGATCATAGTAGGAGACATCGTACAAGTTGAGCACGTAGCGCACGCCCTCCGGCAAGAGGATCGGCCCCGTATTGCCCAAAGCGTGGAAAACGGTCACGCGGTCGCGTCGCAATGCCAGCGGCAGCGCCACCTGCTCCCACAGTGGGTATAGCGAAGGGCGCAGCCGCCGCACGCGGAAGTTCGCCCCGAACGAGAGCGCACCTGCCTCATCCTCCCCGTTGGTGTAGAGCAGATAGTCGTTGTCCCGATCCAACTCGCTAAGCCCCAACAACAGGTTGCGGCTGTAGCGGGCTATCCCTCGCGGAGGCCAGAGCAGGAAGCGTGCGTCAAGCCCGATCCGCACGCAGTCCCCTCCCTCTGCTCCGCAGCGGGCCTATCAGCACCAGCCCAGCCAGGCAAGGTATCAAGTCGTACAGATACAAGGTGGTCGAGGTGCTGACCTCGCCCTTGAGTACCCCGAGCAAACCCAGCAGGCTCACCCCGTAGATGATCACCGTGGCTTTGTTGTGCGGCTGCAACAGCAAGTAACGATAGAGCAAGCGGGCAGCCACCCCCAAGAGAAACATCCCTGCTAGAACACCTATCACCCCGAAGTTCAGGTACAACTCATTCAAGAAGGAAGCCGAGCGCGTCATACCCGCCGCGTAGGCAGAGGGGAAAAAGGTGCTTGTTATCAGCGCGCCTGCTCCCAAGGGTTTCTCGGGAAACAAGGCCCGCGGCACAAACTTGAACACCAAGGGCAGCAGGGTAGCGCCGTACTGCCAGGACAGTTGCTCCGGCATGTGCGTGACCAGCCGCACCAAGGTGTCCAGATAGGAAAAGGACGATATCACTCCGAGCCAGATGACCGCTCCGACGCTGCCGTGCCACAAGCCCTGCCCCAACGTCCACAAGCGATACAGACGTCCGAAAACGAGAACCCCAAGCACAATGACCACCGCAGCCGCCATCTCGCGCGCGCGCAGCCGTCGCCCCAAGTAGTGACGGGCTATCGCGGAGATGAGCAGGAACTTGATGAAGACTCCTCGGCCTGCGAGCAGCGACACACAAGCGGCGTAGACAAAGACGCCCACCACACCCATGCCCAGGGACTTACCCCCCCCGCCGCTCACGCGTTGCGCGTACAGCAACCAGAAGGCGGGCAAAGCCCATAACATGGCGAACACGAGCAGGTGTACCCACCATTCGCCCCGCGTCGCCCATTGCTGCTGCAACTGCTGGTACTTCAACAGGTAGCGCACCGGCCCGCCCTGCATGTAAAGGAAAAGGCTGACAGCAGAGAAGGATATGAAAAGGAAGGCGCCGACCACCAGCCGCACACTGCTTTCCCGCCACCGGTCCCCGAAGACCGGCAGACCCCTCGCCCACACCTTGCCCAAGGAAGACAGATAGCCGGCCGTAAGCCCGACCCAGCCTAACAGCACCAACAGCAAAGCCGTGGGCAGCGCTGTCTTTGTCATTGCCGGCGCAACGCCCGGCAGTAGGGCGTAGACAGCCGGCACGAAATACATGAGCGCGTAGAGAGCAGCCCCAGGCAGCAGTGGGGCGAACAGGTCAACGCTACCGTCCCGCTGGCTGGCGCGCACGGCAACCAGTGCTAAGGGGGCGATGCAGGCCAGCAAGAGCAGCGTCCACCCCCACTCACCCACAATACCAGTCTCAGCCGCCCCCACGGCGCAGACGCCCAACACCAGCACTGAGGCAGCCATCCACCGGCGCGGCGCACGCCACCAGCGAATGCGCACCGCCTCCATCTTAGCCCGCCCGGATCCTGCGGCGCCCATATGTGGTCAACACCTCATCGTAGACCCGTGCGGTCTCAGCCACCATGTTGTCCAGAGAGAACTGCTCTGCCACTCGGCGCCTTCCCGCCTGCGCCATACGTCCCCGTAACTCGGAATCTACAGTCAGCCGGGCCAAGCGGTCAACGACCTGTTCTCGCTCACCAGGATTGAGCAGGAACCCCTCAACTCCGTCTCGCACCACCTCGCCCATGGCACCCACTCGTGTCACCACCACGGGCAACCCAGCCGCCATCGCCTCCAGCAGGGCCAGCGGCAGCCCCTCGTTCAAGGAAGGCAAGGCGAAGATGTCAGAGGCCAGCAAGTACGAGGCCACCTCCGCGCGAAACCCAGCGAAGGCTACCTGTGCCTCCACCCCCGTCCGGCGCGCGAGCGCGACCAGGTTCTCCGCCTGGCTGCCGGTGCCCACTAGGAGCAAGCGCACCCGCGGGCACTGGGCGCGCAACAACGGCAGTTGACGGATCAGCACATCCTGCCCCTTGTGGGCCTCCAATCGGGCAAGCGAGACTATCAGGAGGTCGTCCGGGGCGATGCCGTGCTCCTCCCGCACGCGCCGTCTTCGCTCCCGCACCTCGGTCTCATCCAACTGGAAGCGCTCCAGCGCGACGCCGTTGTGCACCACCCGAAGTCTGCTCCACGGCATCAGGTGGTAGCGGCACCTCTCGCGAGCGATCTGAGCGGAGACACATATGGTGAGGTCGCAGAGGTGCGCGGGCGGCAAATGGAGCAAGGCCAGGAGCGCGCTCTTGGCGAACGCTTCGTCCGGGCTGAAGAAGGGGAGGTGGATGGTAGCGATCACCGGAACGCGCTTGAGCAAGCGGAACCAGGCGCTGACCAGCACCGGCCGACGTCCGTTGACGTGGATCAGCTCGACCCGCTCTTCCCTGAGCAACTCGCTGATACGCCGAAAGGCCGCGCAGAAGTCCCGGTAACGCAGCCCCACGGTGTGCAAGGGCACCGCAGGCAGGCGCTGCCGGAACATCTCGGTGGCCACCCCGTGGCGGGTGGACACCATCACCGGCGCGTATTCTTCTCCCAGCCGCCTACGCAGCCCCTCAATGAGTTGCACCAAATACTCCTCCTGCCCACCCCAAATCTCGGAGGAGGTGACGTAGAGGACGCGCATAGCACAGCCGCCTCAGGCGGCCGGCTCCCGCTTCCGGAGCAGGTTGACCATGCCTTTCGCCAGTGCCGGGCAGCGACGCCCCCCCTCGAGAACCGCGCGCGCCCAAGGGCCGATGTTCTCCAGCCATCGCCACAGGAAAGGAATGGGGATCACCGGGAAGCCCACGAACTCCGTGCGCAGCGGCTCGAGTTCCCCGAAGCGCACCAGCATCTTGCCCCATTCGCGCACGTTGAACTCGTGTTTGTGGTGCGGATTGCGCCACCCCCTCAGGCGCAGCAGCCGCTTGGTCAGCGAGTCGCTATTGGGAGTGGACAGGGCCAGCACGCCCCCAGGTCGCAGCACTCGACACGCCTCTCTCAGGAAAGCCTCTTGCTTGCCCATTTCCAGATGCTCGATCACCTCGAAGGATACCACCAGATCAAAACTGCCGTCGTCAAACGGCAACCGTTCGCCGTCGTACTGCTGGAATCGCACCTTGCCCGGCTGCGCGTACTTCTCCTGCGCGTATGCAATCGCTCCCGCGTCTACGTCCAGCCCCACCACCTCGGCCCGCTCGCCGAGCAGGTGGCTTCCATACCCAGTGCCGCACCCCAGATCCAGAAGGCGCCCCTGCGCGTAGGGGAACACCAGTTGATAGCGAAACAGGTGTTCCAGTCGCGCGTACAAGGTGCTGCCCCGCGGCGCCAAGGCGTCCAGCCTCTCCAGCCCGCATACTGCCTCCTTCTCTGGCTGACCACCGTCCCCTTCCGCAATCCCGCCAAAGTCGTGCGTCGCCGAGAACAAGAGGGGCAGCATCCTGCGCTCCTCCTTCCTGCGAAACGCGATGCCGACGGCAAGCAGGTAGACGGCACTCCCCAGTACACCGGCGGCCGTCTTGCCGACCCACATGTGCATCAGGTAGGCAACCCCCAAGCCCGCAGCAGCGTAGAGGGCCGGCCCCCCCACGCTGCCTCGCCGAAAGTGAACGTTGACGCGCAGGGTCACCAACGCCAACCGTACCACCATCCCCAGCAACAGCCCCAACACGCTGCCCACCGCAGCCCCCATGACCCCGTACTTTACGGTTAACAGGTACATCAGGACGAGCTGGCCCCCCCCCTCCAGCAGCGAGCAATTCCGCTCCCATTTGGGCCGGTTCAACCCGACCAACAGCGCGGTAGTCGCCGAGGAGATCGGTGGTACCAGCAAGGCAAAAGCCAGCACGCGCAGGACCGGCGCCCCCCCCAACAAACCTGGGCCCGTATAGGAGCGTCATGATCTCCTCCGCCCAGACCACCATCACCAAGAGGCCGAAAAACAGCGCGATCGCCGTCACCCGCGAGCCGAAATTGAAGAGCCGGTCCACCCCCTGCTGATCCTGTCTTGCTTGTAGGCGCGGGTAGAGTGGAATCCATACCTGAGTGAACGACTGGGGGACTAGCCGCACCCCCTGCACCAGTACCATCGCCCCCGCAAAAACGCCCATGGCCTCCATGCCGCGCAGATGAGACACGATGAAGCGGTCAGACCAAGAAGTCACGAACGCCGAGGCCTGGGCAATAAGCAGAGGGAACGCAGCCGCCAGCAACTCGCGCATCTCCGGCCAGGAGAACCCTTGCCCTAGGTGGCCATCCCGCCACAACAGCAGCAATCCCAGAACCCCCGAAACCGCGTAGGCGAGCAGCAAGGCATGCCACAGCGCCACGCGCCCCGGCATCGCCCCAATCAGCAACAGCAGCGACAACACCAGGCTGAGCCTGATAGCGACCCGCTTGCGAACGCGAAACATGCCCACGTAGAAGAACTGACTGACTTGTGAGTAGACGAAGAACAACAGCGCTACCCCCAGCCAGCGCGAGCGCAGAACCCAGGCCGGCTGCGCGTGCATCAGCCTCATCAACGCCGGAGTTGCCGCGTAACCCGCCAGCCCTACTCCAACACCGGTGACGGTGCCAAAGAGCAGCGCCGAGGTGAGCGCTGCATCCATGCGCTCCCTGTGCCCTTGCGACTGCCACAGACCCGTCTGCCGCGAGAGCACGGTCGGAATTGCCCAGATGGCCACCAAGCCATAGAGGTCCACCAGCATGATGAAAGCGCTGTAGAAACCCAGCCCCCCCGGCCCATGAGTCTTTCCCACCAGCGCTGCCGCAAGCAGACCCGCCGCTGCGTAGGCCCCGTTGCCCAGCAGATTGGCGAACGGCCCCTCCCCCCAAGGAGCCCTGCTGGTCGCGCCGCCCGCTAGCGCGGTGCAGGCCTGCACCCTATGCCTCCGCCGCGAAGAACTCGCGCAACGCCCAGTGCGCCTCCACCGAGGTAAGCGAACTCGGCGAGCCGGGCAACGACGCCGAGGCCGCCACGACTCCGTGCTGGCTCTCCAGTTCCGGGGCATAGCCGTGCATCGCCCGTGGAGGACGCACCCCGAAGAAGTTCGGACTGAAGACCAGACCCTCGTCCAACAAGAAGATGATGTCCCCAAAGCGCGACGCGGTCAGTCCATACCGTTGCCGTTCCTCCACGCTCAGGCTATGCCCCCAGCCGAGCCCCGCCAAGTGCTGCGCCACCTCCTCGGCCAGCCCGGGCTGGGCAGTCCACACCCGCAGCAGCGTCGCGTCCACGAAATAGGCATAGCCCCGCTCGCTTGGCCTGCCAAAGTGCCTGTCCAGATGCGGCGCGACCGTCCTGCGCGTGTTCGCCATGCCGTGATCCGAGACCACCATCACCTGCGCCGCCCCGTTTATCGTCCAGCACTCCTCCGCCAACTCGCGCAGACTCGCGTCCAGGGACCGGACCTTGGCCCGATGCTCCGGCAAGCCCACCCCCACACGATGCGTCACGTGGTCCAAGTCAGCCAGCGCAAGAAACAGCCTCTCGCAGGCGCGCGTTCTCACCGCCTCCCTCGCGTCCGCCACGGCCGACCTGTCGCGGTCGGTTCCGCCAGGGTAGTAAGAGTACAAGACCTTGCGCAGGCCCCTTAGGCGCGAGAAGACGGTAGGCAGCGGGAATCCGTCCTCGTAGGCGTTGACCGGCGCCTTTTGGAACTGCCCTCGCAATGCCCACGGTATGTTTGCCAGCTCCACCCGCAGCAATCGAGACACCATCTTGTGCAGAGCACGATCCCAGTACGTCCCTGCGGGCGACACGCGCGCTAACACAGACCACAGCCACCGGCGGCCCCCCCCACCCTCCGGGTCATACATCCACTCGCAGAAGAAACCAGCGTCGTCGGGCCGGTAGCCGCCGAAGATCTCTGCTTTCACATTGACACTGTACCCCAGCCCCGGTACCAGCCTGGCCACGGAGGGAAGAGAGCGCAGGAACGGCGCCTCCTCCAAAGAGGCGTAAGGCAGTGCATCAACAAAGACCAGCAGCCTGTCAACCATCGCTTGCCAGCAGCGCCGCCAGCTCGTCCTCTCTCCGCCCCACCACGCCGTAGGTGTCTGCCATGTGCCGCGCTATCAGGCGGCGCAGGGCACTCCACACCTCTGCGAACCCCTGCCGCGCCCCGTCCACGCAACTCGTCCTCAGGGCCAGTTCCTCGCATCTCCGCGCCGCTGCCCGCAGGTGCTCCATCGCCTGCTGCTCCTCTGGTCCTTCCAGGGCGGCCGCAACCGCGAAATGCATCTCGTACAGGCAGAGCAGCAGCCGCGCCCCTCTCACCCCCAATAACCACTTCAGCGACCGTGCCCACCCTCGTTGGCGCGCCACCAGCGGCCATCGCCACAACTGACGGAGTTTCTGGCGGGGCCGCCACTCCCGGAACAACCGCCCCCGAGCGCGCAGCACCGCCTCCCGCCAGTCCTCCCCCTCATCCCCCAAGCCGTACCGCCTGCAAAGGAACCGCGCCGCCCGACCGAAGTAGCCAATCGTCTCCAGGTAAAGCGCGCCCGGCGAGCCCGGCATCACCCCCCCCCGCTTGGCCTGCAAACATCGCCGCAAGAAGGGGGGGAAGTCCGCTCCCATCACGCTGCTACTGTCCAACTCCGCAAAATGCCCGCTGAGGTACGCCACCCTCTCCCCGAACGAGGGCAGCAGCACTCCTTCCAGGGGCAGCAGCCAGGTGGTCAAGTCAAGTGCATTCTTCGCCAGCAGGTAGCGGTAGCGTCGCTCCACCCCGGTCTCCAATTGCCCCGTGAGCAGCCCCGGCATCGGCAGGTGCAAGAGCAAGGCCCACAGCCGCCAGATGAGAACCTCGTTGAGTTCCTGGTAGTCGAGATTCTCCAGCCCTACCTCCGGCAACTCCTCTGTGCAATCCTCCCCGAAAACCACTATCCCCCGCTGCCGCAGCTCGTAGGTCCACCATCGCCGCGGCAGACGCCTCAGCCTGGCCCTGGGGACGTAGGCGAAATCAATGTGAAACAGCGGGCTGCCTAGCCGTATCTCTTCTTCCAGTCGGCCCCACTCCCGCCGCAGTCGCTCGCTCTCGGACCGGCCTGCCCTTCCTCGCCCCACCACCAGCAACTCATAGTCGCTGAAGAGCGTCACTTCCTTCCCCTCCTCCACCACCCCCAACTCGCCCCGACTCGTGCTCCCCAGCAGGATCACACTGCTCACCTTCCGGCCGTCAACAAAAGCCAGCAGTCGGCGGAAGTGCTCTCGCACCGCCTCCGGATAGCCGTAGCGATCGCAGAACTCCAGCCTCGCGGCAGACAACTTCTCCCCCTACCGAGACTCCAGCGCGCTGAGACACCCTAGTATCCGACTGACCGCTCGAGCGACGTCGGCCGGGCTTTCCCCCGCAACAACCAGGTCGGCGTGACGTCTGCTTGGTTCCACGAAGCGCCGGTGCATGGGCATTACCGTCTGCCTCCACTGCTGCAGCACGGATTCCCGCGTGCGTCCTCGCTGCACCGCGTCGCGCTGCAGCCGTCGCGCCAAACGCGTCCTGGTCGGACAGTCCACAAACACCGCCACATCTACCAACGAACGCACTCGCGCATCCTGCAACACCAATATGCCCTCCACAATGATAACGGACTTGGCCGCTATGCGCCGCCTCTTCGCTGAGCGCCGATGGCCGCGGAAATCGTATGTCGGTGGCTCTACCGCCCGCCCCGCCTTCAGTTCCCGCAGGTGCGTCACCAGAAGAGCCGTGTCCAATGCCCGCGGATGGTCGTAATTCACCCGCTCGCGTCGCCCAGCCGGCAGGTGACTGCGGTCCAGGTAGTACCAGTCGTGACTAACAACCGCTGTCCGCCCCCCCAGAGCCTCGGCCAGAGCGCTTACCAGCGTGGTCTTCCCTGCGCCCGATCCCCCCCCCACCGCCACCACCCGAGGACGCGCCGCGCGTCCATCAGCCGTTGCACTCATCGCCGTTCCGCAGCATAAGGGCCGCCTGGCCCCCTGTCAATCGCCTTGCGCTGCCCTTACACGGGGATCACTCCAAATGCACCGGCGCCGCTCCCGGGCAGACACACCCCAATCATCCCGCATCATCTCACCGTCCCACCAGACCTCTCTGCCCCGTGCCACTTGCCCTTTTCTTCCGCTCCGCCTATCCTCGCGGCTCGGCTTTCTCAGTACCCTTGGCAGAGGTGATTAGCGGTGCAAAACGACCTTCTCAAGATGCTGTCTTCGCAGATCACTCGCCGAGAGTTCCTGCAGTCGGCCAGCGCGGCCGCGCTGGGAGTGCTCGCCGGCCCTGCTCTGGCTCAGGCGCAGCAGGAACAGCCCGCGAGCCCACCGCGCTACTTCCTCGCCGTCCAGACGCACGCGCACGATTACTTCTTCGAGGGCGGCGAGCAGGCCTGCGCCGACATGCGCGAGAAGGGCGGCTTCAACGCCATGCTCATGGCCGCCACCTACGTCGCCGAGGGCAAGTGGCGCGGGCACCAGCCGGGTAACGACTACGAGGTGGTGGCGGGCGCCTACTTCCCTCCGGACCCCAGGTTCTACCAGTCCTCCGGCATCGCCCCCTACCGCGCCCAGGCCGAGGGCATGGGAGGCTATGACGCCCTCAAGGCGGCGAGCGAAGGCGCGCGCAAAGCGGGCATCGAGGTCTACGCCTGGCTCTCGGACTACGATCAGCCCGCCATCGCCGCTCTCTACCCCGAGTGCAAGGTTCACGGCCCGGACCAGAAGCCCGACCCCGATACCGAATGGTTTTGCCTCAACAACCCTCAGGCGCAGCAGTTCAGCCTCGCCTTCTACCAGGACATCGCGACGAACTACGACGTGGACGGCTTCTTCGTGGACCGCATCCGCACGCCCGACGCCGTCGGCTACTGCTTCTGCCCTTACTGCAAGCAGAAGATGAAGGAGGCCGGCCTGGACGCCGAGCACCTGTGCCAGGTCATGGCCGACGTCTACACGCGCAAGGCGGACCTGTCCAGGTACATGCTGCTTCTGTGGATGGGGCTCTCGCTCGATCCGGTGTTCTACTTCCCGGAACTGCCGGAGATCGTCGCTTGGCAGGGCATTCGCATGCAGGCGGTGACCGAGCACGTGGCGCGCGTGCGCGAGGCGGTGCGCGCCATCAACCCCAACCTGAAGATCGGCCTCGACCTTTGGGAGACTTCGGCTTGCGTGTGCGTGGGGCAGAATATGGGGCCGCTCTCTTTCCACTGCGACTGGATCAAGCCGATGCTCTATCACCAGTCGTCCGCGCGCGACCTGGTGCGCACTCCCGTGCAGCAGATCGTCCAAGCCTCCGAGGGAAAGATGACTCCTCAGCAGGCTTACGATTCGCTGCGCCGCCTCTGGGTCGGGCGCGGCATTGACCTCCAGCCGGAATGGGAGACGTTTGAGCAAGAGGGGATGCCGCCGGAGTGGCTGGTGAGCGAGGCGATGCTGGCCATGGAGTTGGTGGAGGGACGCGTGCCCATCTACCCCGGCATTCAGGGCTGGGACCCAGCGACCGAGGACCAGATTTGGAAGATGCTGGACGCCGCCTTCAACCAGGCCTACGCCAGCGGCATTACCACCTACTGCTGGTCGGAGATGACCTGGGACAAGATCGCGGTCTATAAGCGCTTCTTCACCGAGGTCTTAGGCGTCACCTAGCGGAGCCGCCACGCTGGCTGGACTCACCTCTTCCGAGGAGGCGCAATGACTTGAACATCCTCGCCATCGTCGGCAGCCCGCACGAGGAGGGGCTGACCGACGGACTCGTCAACGCCGCCATCACCGGCGCACTCTCCGCCGGCGGAACGGTCAACAAGGTGCATGCCTCCGACTACGATTGGGGGCCGTGCCTGGACTGCGAGGGGAAGACCTGCTGGTCCGACTTGTCGTGCCGCCATTCGCCGCTTCCCGGCGAGATGAACGAGGCGCTCGCCGGTTGCGACGGCCTTATCATCGCCGCGCCGGTCTACTTCCTGGACGTGAACGGCCTGACGCGCAATCTGCTCGACCGCCTGCGGCCGGGCCCGGAGGTCAACGGCATCCCGGCGCTGGGCATCTCCATGGCGGGCGGGACGGGCAAGGGCTTCGTGCTCGCCGCCCAGAAGATCTATCACTTCCCGTTCTGCATTTCGGCGCGGCCGCTGCCGATGCTTCCGGTGACACGCTTCAACTACCAGAGGGCGCTCGAGCAGGCTGAGCAACTGGGCCACGCCCTGGCGACCACGCCGAAGCGGCCGTTCGCCTCGCTAGCGGAGAGGATGGCCGAGTACCACGCGCTGCCGCTAATGGACCTCGACCTGGTCGGCGAGAACCTCCTGCTGGTGGAGACCATCTTGGCCGGCACGCGGGAGACGGATGAGAACCGCGACCTGCGTCGCTCCGCCCAGGCGGGCTACCAGGCGGCGCGCGCCGCCTTCGCCACGGGCGATCTCGCGGGCACCACGCAACTCCTGGAAGAGGCCTACAACGCAGCCATCCGGGCTTGGAATCTCGCTGGCACGTAGGAGGAAAGCGCTCTCGCGTGCGCCCACGCCTTCCGCCTAGAGGCGCACCCGCATCCCGCTAGGCCCGAGCAAGCAGTCTCTCGAGATTGCCGTGCGTGATGGCGTCGTATTGCCCTGCGGTGAGGTCTAGTTCGGTCAGGAGTTGGATGATCGGA
>CAZGSV010000014.1:0-51436 GCA_964528605.1 uncultured Armatimonadia bacterium | reverse complement strand
GGGCCCGCTATGATGCAGAGACGTGCGCGCGGGCCGAAGGAATGGATAGGCGATGCGCGCTCCGAGTAAGGCTGCCGTTGTGTTGCGGCCGCTGCGGCGGCTGATGCAATCGCAGCAGGGGGGGCTGCTGCTGGTCATGTTGCTGCTGGGCGCGGCGTTGACGGCGTTCGCGGGCTCGCACGTGGACCCCACAAGCGGCCGGCGAGTCAACAACTTTCTCAACCCGAATACGCTGCTCCAGACGGCGACGGACGCGTCGTTCTTCGCCATCATGGCGGTGGGCGCGACCGTGGTCATCATCTCAGGCGGGATAGACCTGTCGGTGGGCTCGGTGTTCGCGCTGTCGGGGGTGACGATGGCAATGGCGCTGCGGGCGCTGGGGCCGGCGCCCACGGGGCAGACCGTATGGGTCGGGCTCTTCATCTGCGTCGGGGTCGGGCTGCTGTGCGGCTTGATGAACGGGCTGATCGTGGTGGGGCTGCGGGTGCATCCGTTCATCGTGACGCTGGGCTCGATGTGGGTGCTGCGGGGCATTGCCTTCGTGGCCAGCAAGGCGGAGAGCATCTTGGTGCCGGACTCGCTCACGGGGGTGGTGAAGGCATCGTTGGGGCTCGGGCGGACTTTGAGCCCGCTGCCGATGCTGGCGATGCTGGCGGTGGCGGCCTGCGGGGCGGTTTTCCTGTCGCGCACGGTGACCGGGCGACACATCTTCGCGGTGGGCGGGAACGCCGAGGCGAGCCGGTATTCGGGGCTGCGGATAGGGCGGATTCTAGTGGTGGTGTATGCGACGGCGGGACTGACGGCGGGGATGGCGGCCTTTCTGGGGAGCGCGTACTACGGCTCGGCTTCGTGCGCGGACGCCACAGGCTACGAACTCTACGTCATCGCCTCGGCGGTAGTGGGAGGCGCGAGCCTGACCGGCGGCAAGGGCAACGCGCTGAGCGCGATGCTGGGGGCGCTGCTCATCATTCTGATTCGGCAGTCCATCCGCACGCTGCACTTCGACCAGAACTATGAATGGATCATCATCGGCTGCGCGATAATCGTGGCGGTGGTGGCGGACCGGGTGAGTTCGGGCCTGGCGGCGAGGCGCCTGACGCACGCCGCCGACGAGGTGCCAAAATAGGGACAGGAACTATTTTTCGTCCCATAACCATGCGGAGAAGAATAGTTCCTGTCCCTATTTTCACAAGAGAGAGGGATGAAGGGTATGAAGAAGATGGTTGCGGTGTGCGGGGTCGGTCTACTGGTGGTGGCGATGGGCTGCAGGGCGCCGGGACCTAAGGAGGCCGGCAAGGGGCAGACGATCAAGATAACGATGATAGCGAAGAGTTCGACGAACCCGGTGTTCTTGGCGGCGCGGAACGGGGCCGAGGCGGCGGCAAAGGAACTGTCGAAGAAGCACGGTATCAGCATCGTCATTGACTGGCGCACGCCGCCGACGGAGGACGGGCAGGTGCAGGCCCAGCGCATTACGCAGGCGGTGAACGAGGGCACCAACGCGATACTGATATCGGCTTCGGACGCGGGGAAGGTCACGGGCGCGGTCAACGACGCCGTCGCGCGCGGCGTGCCGGTGATGTCGTTCGACAGCGACGTGCCGCAGTCGAAGCGATTCGCCTTCTACGGAGTGAATGACGTCAAGACGGGCCAGACGGTGATGAACGAGTTAGCCAAACTGGTAGGCGGCAAGGGGAACGTGGCCATACTGGCGGGCAATCAAAATGCCCCCAACCTGCAGAAGCGGGTGCAGGGCGTGAAGGAGGCGGCGAAGGCCTACCCGGGCATCAAGATCGTGGACGTCTTCTACCACGTGGAGAGCCCGCAGGACGCGGCGGCCGAGGTCATACGGGTGACGAACGCGTACCCGGAGATCAACGGGTGGGCCATGGTGGGCGGCTGGCCGCTGTTCACCACCTCGCTGCTGAACGAACTGGAGCCGAGCAAAGTCAAGATAGTGGCCGTGGACGCGCTGCCGGCGCAACTGCCGTACGTGGAGAAGGGGATTGCGCCGGTGCTGCTGGCGCAGTCCACGTATCTGTGGGGTTACGTGTCGGTGGAGAAGATCATTGACAAGATCTACCTGAAGAAAGACGTGCCAGTGATGAACATCATGGACCTGGTGCCGGTGACCAAGGAGAACCTGGGGTCATGGGCGCGGCAGTTGAAGCAATGGGGCTTCACCGACGTGCCGGAGAAGTATCTGGCCATGAAGTAGGATGCGCAGCGAGCCGGTCGTCCAGTTCGAGCGGATAACGAAGCGCTTCCCCGGCATCGTGGCGCTGAGCGAGGTGAGCGTCGCGGTGCAGCCTGGGTCGTGCCACGGAATAGTGGGCGAGAACGGCGCCGGGAAGAGCACACTGGGCAAGATACTCGCTGGGATTCACCCGTACGACAGCGGAGCGCTTTTCCTGGGCGGGCGACCGGTGCGCTTCGCCAGCCCGCGCGATGCGCTGCAAGCGGGCATCGGAATGGTCACGCAGGAACTGTTCGCCTGCGAGAACATCTCGGTGGCGGAGAACCTGTGTCTCGAGCGGTTGCCGTCGCGGGGACCGTTCCTGTCGGTGCGGCGGCTGCGCGAGAGCGCCGAGGCGCTGCTGCAGGCGATAGGCGCTGAGATTGACGTGACGCAACGCCTCGGCGACTTGACCATCAGCCAGCAGCAGATGGTGCAGATCGCGGCGGCAGTGGGACGGGGAGTGCGCGTGATCATTTTCGATGAGCCGACGAGCAGCCTGTCGCACGCGGAGTCGGAGCGACTGTTCGCGCTCATCAGGCGGCTGCAGTCGCAGGGAGTAACCGCGCTCTACATCTCGCATCGCATCCCGGAGGTATTCGGGCTGTGCGATACGATCACGGTGCTGCGCGACGGCAAGGTGGTGGCGACGCGGGCGGCAGCGGAACTGGACGAGGATGCGCTGGTCGAGTTGATGATAGGCAGGAGGCTGGAGGAGTACTTCCCCTCGCACTTGCGGGCCGCGCCGGGCGAGGACAGGCTGCGGGTGGAGAACCTCTCGAGCCGTGCGGGTTTCCGGGACGTGTCGTTCACGCTGCGGGCGGGTGAGGTGCTGGGGCTGGCGGGCCTGGTCGGCGCTGGGAGGACGCAGGTGGCTGAGGCGCTGTTCGGGCTGGAGTCGGTGGCCTCGGGCGAGGTGTACGTAGATGGGGAGCGGGTGCGCGTGCGGGGGCCGTCGGGAGCCCTGGCGAGGGGGATGGGGCTGGTGCCCGAGGACCGGAAGCGGCACGGGCTGGTTCTCTCGATGACGGCGCGTGCGAACATGACGCTGCCGATCTTGCGGCGCCTGGCGCGCCTTGGGTGGATCAGGATGTGGGCGGAGCGGGCGCTGGTGGAGCGGTTCTTCCGGCAGATGAGCATCCGGGCCTCGGGCATTGACGCTTTGGCGGAGGCGCTATCGGGCGGGAACCAGCAGAAGGTCGTGCTGTCGAAGTGGCTGGCGGCCGACTGCCGGGTGCTGATACTGGATGAGCCGACGCGCGGGGTGGACGTGGGGACGAAGGCGGAGATTCACGGGCTGATTGACCGGTTGGCGCGGGAGGGCACGGCGGTGCTGCTGATTTCAAGCGAGTTGCCGGAACTGATCAACCTGTCAACGCGGATTCTGGTGCTCCGGCAGGGGCGGATGGTTGCGGAAGTGCCTCGCGAGCAGGCAGAGCAGGAGACGCTAGTCCGCCTCATGACCGGTCTCGCCGGGACATAAGCAGAGTGACCTGGCAGGCCTTTCCTCCGCATGGTTACGGCCCTAAAAATGGTTCCTGTCCCTATTTATGTGGTATAGTGAGGGTATGCCGCGTGGGGCTAGAGTGGTTCTGCCCGGTGTGCCCTATCACATCACGCACCGGGGCAACAACCGTCAGGCAGTGTTTTTCGCGGAGGAGGACAGGCACGCCTACCTGGCATTCCTGCGCAAGTGCGCGCGCGCGCAGCGCTTGAAGGTCCTGGCCTACTGCCTGATGCCGAACCACGTTCACCTGGTGGCCATTCCGGAGCGAGAGGGGTCTCTGGCCAAGGGCGTGGGCTATACTCACTTGCGTTACGCGCAGGCCTTCAACTGGCGGCACGAGCGTTCGGGCCATGTATGGGAGAACCGCTACTATTCGTGTGCGCTCGATGAGAGGCACTTGGTAGCGGCGCTGGCCTATGTGGAGCGCAATCCGGTCCGCGCCGGCCTGGTGGTGGCGGCGCCTGAGTATGAGTGGTCCAGCGCCGGCGCGCACGTGGGCCAGCATGATGGTTCGGGGCTCCTTGACATTGCGGCTTGGCGCTCCGACTGGACAGTAGAGGGTTGGCTGGAGATGCTATCGGCGGCACAGGACGAGGCGCAGGTCGAGGCACTCCGACAGGGGACTCGCGCGGGGAGGCCTGTGGGGAGCGAGGCGTTCCTGACGGGGCTAGAGCACCGCCTCGGGCGGCGATTGCGCCCGCTCTCGCGCGGCAGACCGCCCGGAAGATAGGGACAGGAACTATTCTCCGGCCCGTAACCATGCGGAGAAAAACAGTTCCTGTCCCTATTTTCTGAGGCGGATTTCCAGGGCCGAGGGAGCGAGGCGGGGGGTGGAGGCTTTGATGAGGGCTGCGCCGGGCGTGTCCTTGGCCTTGAGATAGACGGCGCCTTGGCCGCCCTGGGGAGGGAACGGGTTGGCGCCGATGATGTCGACCGGCCCCTCGGCTTCGAGGGTAACGATCTCGCTGGTGTAGGGGCAGACGTGGCCGTACTTGTCCACGATCTGGAAGTTGAGCGAGGTCATGTCCTGGCCGTCGGCGAGAAGTTCGCAGGAGTCAGCCCAGACCTTGAGGGCGGCGGGGAGGGGATCGCAGGCGCGTTTGACCTCGGCCACTTTCCGGTCGGCAAGGTAACCCTCGACGGTGAGGTCCCGCCACTTGTCTCCCCATAGTTCCCCGAGTTTGGTGATGATGAAGGGCGGGTGCGGCAGGCCGGGGTAGTCGCGGACGGCGGGGAAGAACTCACCGCGGAACTCCTCGCCGACGTAGACCCTGAGGCGGTCGCAGTTGCTGAAGATGACCAGGGGCTCCACGCCGGCTTCGGCGCGGTCGCCCATGGTGTAGGTGGAGGCAACCTCAAGCACGATGCGCTTCTGCGGGTCGGCTTGGCTGGCGTAGGCGTAGGCGGCCCACTTGGGCAGGCGGAAGATGTCGCAGACGCCGTGGTAGCAGATGCGATCGCCCGAGCCGAAGATGGAGTGGGTGTTGTAGTCGAAGGCGCACCAGCCGATGGCGCCGGAGATGCGCTCGTCGAGCATCTGGAGCGATTGGATCTTCGCGTGGCGCAGCGCGTGTTCGACTCGACGCTCTTCGCAATCCCAGGTCTTGGTGGGGAACATGTGGCCGTTGAACTCGGTGATTAGGTGGGGCAGGTGCTTGGGGTCCACTACGCCTTTGGAGAAATCGTTGTAGGTGAAGACGTCCTCAAGGAACTCGCTGTCGAGGAAGTAGCGGACGCCGCCGGTCTGGCGCGTGGGGTCTAACTCGTGCGCGATGCGGTTGGTCTCGGAGTAGAAGTCGTGGTCGTCGAGGGACTCGTTGATGCGGACGCCCCAGAGGACGATGCAGGGATGGTTGCGATCGCGCAGGATCATCTCGCGGACGTTCTGCTTGGAGACTTCCTTCCAGGCTTCGTCGCCGAGGTACTGCCAGCCGGGGATTTCCTCGAAGACGAGGAGGCCGACCTCGTCGCAGCGGTCGAGGAAGTGGGGGGACTGGGGATAGTGGGAGGTGCGGACGATGTTGACGGCGAGTTCGAACTTGAGAATGTCGGCGTCGCGCCTTTGCAGGCGCGCGGGAGCGGCGCCGCCGAGGTAGGGGTAGGTCTGGTGCCGGTCGAGGCCCATCAGTTTGACGACTTGGCCGTTGAGCCGGAAGGCGCCGTCTTTGCAGAAGCGGGCCTCGCGGAAGCCGAAGCGGAAGGAGTGGGAGTCGAGGGGCGCGCCGTCGGGGTCCTTGAGCGTCAGTTCGACGCCGTACAAGTAAGGGGCGTCGAGAGACCAGAGGCGGAGGTTCCCGAGGTTCTCGAGGCGCATCTGTGTCGCATTCCCACGCACGGATGCTGAACTCTCGGCGATAGTCGCGCCGGCGGAATCCTTGAGCGTGAGGGTGAGTGATTGGCCTTCTGAGGGCTCCTCCACTTCGATGTCCGCCTCTAGGCAGGGAGAGGTGAGCACGTCAATGCCCTTGGCGAAGACGTCCCTGATGTAGGAGCGGCCGCACGTGCGGAGGAAGACGTCACGGTGGATGCCGCCGAAGGTGAGGTAGTCCACGACGCCTCCGAACGGGGGGATGTCCTGGCGCTCGGTGGAATCCACGCGCAACGCGACCAGCGCTGCTTTCGCTGGCTCGACTCTGCCGGTCAGGTCAACAGAGAAGGGGGTGTAGCCGCCCTTGTGTTCGCCGAGTGGCTCGCCGTTGACATAGACCTCACAGGCGGTCATGACACCGTCGAAGTCGAGGAAGGCGCGCCCAGCGCGCGCGGAGTCGGGGATGGCGACCTGCTTGCGGTACCAAGAGATGAACTGGTACTCGGCGTCGTCGAAGGCGTGATGCGGGAGCAACTTGTTGGAGTGCGGGAGGTTGACGAGTTGCCATCCCGAATCGTCGAATCCGACGCCTTCGGCGTCTTCGGGGTCCGATGCTAGGAAACGCCAGTGGCGATTGATGTTGGTCCGTTCAGCCATTGATCTGCCCTCAGCGACGTGTGTGCACGGGGAATAGCAGAGGCCCGCCTTAGGGTCAAGACAGAGGCACGGCCCCGCTTTTGCCAGTGGGCGGCGGCGAATGTAGGATGGTGCGTCTCGGCGGCGGAGAGGGCGGGATCGAGCCCGATGAAGCAGGTCGAAACATGACTAAGGAAACTGGCAACGAGGAAGGCAGGCTAAGCAGGCGGGAGCGGTTCTGCCGGCTGTACGACTTCGAGAGGGTGGATCGGCCGCCGCGCTGGGAGGCGGTGGCCTTCTGGGGTCATACGGTCAACGCTTGGAAGGCGGCCGGCGGCCTGCCTGCCGAGGCGGACGTGAACGAGTACTACCGGATTGAGCCGCGGCCGGAGGTGCCTGGGCGTCTGGGGTTCACAAGTATGCCGCTGTCGGGGCCGGCGGTCGAGACGTGGGTCGTGAAAGAGGAGGGCGCGACTCAGGTGCGGCAGAACAGCCTGGGGATGGTTTGGCGGGAGCGCGTGGACGGCGGCGAGAGCATGCCGCAGTGGCTGAAGTTTCCGGTGGAGAACCACGAGGACTGGCTGCGGAAGATAAAGCCGCGGCTGAGGCCGGAGGACCACGACTTCGGCGATCTGGAGCAGGCGGCGGCGCGGTTCCGGGACAACGAGGACCCCAACGGGCTGTATCTGGTCGGGCTGTACGCGTTTTGGCGCAACTTCTGGGGCGAGGAGAGGCTGGCCTACGCGTTCTACGATTATCCGGAGACGCTGCACGATATGGCGCGGACTTGGCTGGCGATGCACTGCGAGTGTTCGCCGCGGGTACTGGAAAGCACGCGCGTTGACTACGTGTTCTTTCACGAGGACATGGCGTTCAAGAACGGGCCGCTGATCGGGCCCAACCTGTTTGACCAGTTCATGGCGCCGTACTACCGGGACGTGTTCGCGCATCTGCGAGGCTACGGGCAGCACCGCTTCATCCTGGACTCGGACGGCAACAACGGCGTGGTGCTGGAGCGTTTCATGGAACTGGGGATGAACGGGCTCTTCCCGTTCGAGCAGGCGGCCGGCTACGACGTGCTCGCGTTTCGCAACGAACATCCCCACTTCTTCGTCTGGGGAGCGATTGATAAGCGGGTGTTGCTGCGGACGAAGGAGGAGGTCAAGCGCGAGGTGATGGGGAAGGTGCCGGCGCTGTGGGAATCGGGAGGGTTCATACCGGCGATTGACCACGCGGTGCCGCCGTGTCCGCAGGAGAACTTCGAGTACTTCCTGGAACTGGTGCGCGGCATATGCGTGTAGCGCGGCGGTGAGCGAGCGGGTTGAGAACCCACCCCTACGGCGCCGCCGTGGCGTATCAACCGCCGCGCGGCTGACTGCGTGGTGCGCGGGGGGCGCGAGGGACCGTGCGAGAAGGAGAGAGGCGTATGGCTAGAGAGGCAATTTCCCCGGTGCGCGTGAACCCGGTGCTGCACCATCCCTACGAGCGCCGGGTGAGCCTGAGCGGACAGTGGCAGTTTCGCTTGGACCCGGAGGATAGGGGCGTACAGGAGCGTTGGTTTGAGAACCCGGAGGCGATGGGCGACACGATCGAGGTTCCGGGCTCGTGGCAGGGACAGGGGTTCGGCGGCGAGGGCAAGGACAAGGTATGGGACTTCCAGTTGGAGGCCAGGACTTTCCGGGCGACCTACACCGGCACCGGATGGTATGGGAGGCGGTTCCGCCTCCCCCACGGTTGGCACGGTGTGCGCGTTTGGGTCAACTTTGGTGGTGCGCATCCGAGCGCGGAGGTTTGGCTCAACGGGGTGCGCTTGGGTGAGCATCACGCGCCGTTCGCGCCCTTCGGCTTTGAGATCACGGACGTGGTCGAGCATGAGGGGGAGAACTACCTGGCGGTGCGGGTGCACGAGCAGGCCCGCCTGCTGGGGTTGGCTTTCAACTGGCAAGGCAACTGGTCGGGCCTGTATCGAGCCGTGGAACTGAGCGCCACCGGGCAGCATTTCCTGGAGCGCTTCTGGGTGCACCCGGACGTGGACGGGTCGAGGTTGCGCATCGGGGCGAGGGTGGGTGGGCCTGTGCCGGCGCACGGTACTCTCTTGCTTACCGTGGGCGCCCAGGCGTTGGGCAAGCAGGGGGCCGCCGAGGTGGCGCAGGTGCAGGTCATGGAGAGGGAGGTGCATTTGGACCTGCCGGTGCGTTCGCCGCTCTTGTGGAGTCCGGACGCTCCGAACCTGTACACGGTCAGCGCGCAACTCGAGCAGGGGGAGGAAACGCTGGATGCGGTGATGGAGCGCGTCGGGTTCCTCAAGTTGGCGACGGAGGGGAAGCACGTCCTCATCAATGGCGAGCCGCACTACATGCGCGGGAGCGGCGATTTTCTCTCCAACCCGGAGACGGGGTGCCCGGACACCGACCGCGACCGTTGGCGCCGCAAACTGAGAACGCTGCGCGCGTACGGCTACAACTACGTCCGTTGTCAGTCGTTCGTGCCCGCGCCGGAGTACTTCGACGCGGCGGATGAGGTCGGGTTGCTGGTGCAGAGCGAGATGGGGACCCTGGGCGCGTGGGGAGGGATGAGCCCCTGGCACACCTATGCCTGGCCGCAGCCGACGCCGGAGCATCGCGAGGCGCTCAAGCGGCAGTGGGACTGCGTTGTGATGCGCGATGTCAATCATCCCTCGGCCAACTTGTACTGCATGAGCAACGAACTCGGAGGCAAGACGGACTTCGGACGCCTGGCTTGGCAGTGCTATCGCGACACCAAGGCGATCAAGCCGAGCGCGTTCGTGATCTGGACCGACGGTGGGTTCAGCGAGGAGTTGCCGGGGGACTTCGTGAATGCGGAGGCGGAGGTTGACGAGAAGTGCGCGCAGCCGGTGATCCAGCACGAGTTCCGCTGGTGGAGTTCGTTTCCGGACGTGCGGATCATGGGCAAGTACTGTGGCGCGGTGCGACCTTACGCGGCCGAGATTGCTTCGGAGGCGGCGGCGCGGCACGGGATAAGCCACGTGCTTCCGCTGGGCGCGGCCAACAGCCAGCGGCTGCAGTTGCTGGAGGCGAAGGGGAAGATGGAGATGTGCCGGCGCGACCACTCGCGGCTGGCGGGCATCTGCCATTTCAACGCGATGGACGCCAACCCCTCGCCGCAGGGGGTCATTGATGAGTTCTACGAGGCGAAATGCACGGACGCGGCAACTTGGCGGCAGACGAACGGGGACACAGTGGTGCTCGCGAGTCTGGGATTCGACGACCGCGTGCTCAGCGCGGGCGATACGTTCCAGTGCCGGCTCTTCGTGTCGGATTTCTCGCATCCGGTGTTGAGGGAGCCGGAGTTGGAGTGGAGGCTCCTCGCCGGGGGGGGCACGGTGGCGCAAGGGCGCATCGCTTACGCTCATCAGGCCTTCTGCACTTGCGAGGCGGGCGAACTGACGGCCAAGGTGCCTGAGGTTGCGGGGCCGGTGGCCGCGTCGCTCGAGGCCGCACTGCGTGAGGGCCAGCGAGTTGTGACCAACGAGTGGAGGCTTTGGCTATTCCCAGAGGAGGCGGCACTTCCCGGTTCGCTCGTCCTGTACGGGGAGCCCGAGCACACCTGGCTCAAAGGCCTGACGCAGATGGCGCGCGCATCGGCGAGAGACCTAGCCGGGCACACGGTGGGCGCGGTTCTGACGGAGCGGCTTGACCAGGCGGTGATCGACTTCGCACGCAGGGGGGGTCGGGTCATACTGGTCGCATCAGAGGGACTGGTGCGGCCGTACCGGCCGAAGTTCGGGATGACGCTCGGCCATTACTTCTTCACCCCACCGGCGAACTACCCCCCTTACGAGGACGGGCACGACGGGACGATCATCAGCGACCACGCCATGCTGGGCGACCTGCCGCACGAGGGCTTCGCGGATCTGCACTTCTTCCGCATGATCACTAACGCGCCGCCGTTGGACCTCGAGCCGCTGGGGCTGAACACGGGGGATCCGGTCATCCGCGTGATTCACTCTTACCCGGTTTGCCGGCCGCTGGCGTATCTGATGGAATGCGCGCTGGGCCGGGGCGGCCTGATCCTGTCGGCGCTGAATCTGGACCAGTCGCTGCCCGAGGCGCGGTACTTGCTGGCGCAGATTTGCCGCTATGCAATAGGGGAGGCCTTCGCACCGGCGGTGAGCATTCACGACGAGGCGCTCAGGCGAGTGGCGGAGGCGACTATGTTGCCGTGAGCGCGCGGGACGATGGGAGGAATGGGACTGTGAGTTACACGAGGGCGCAGGCGCTCTTCGCCGACCGCAAGTTCGGCCTCTTCATCCACTGGGGGCTGTATTCCGTGCTGGGGCGGGGCGAGTGGGTGATGCACAACGAGAAGCTCCCGGTGGAGGAGTACGGGGCGCTGAGGCACCAGTTCAAGGGAGAGAAGTTCGACGCGGAGGGGATTGCGCGGCTGACGGTAGAGGCAGGGATGAGGTACGTCTGTTTCACCTCGAGGCATCACGACGGGTTTTGCCTGTTCGACAGCGCGCTGACTGACTACACAACGGTAAGGAGCGCGGCGGGACGCGACTTTGTGGCGGAGATGGCGGAGGCGTGTCGGCGTCACGGGCTTGGCTTCGCGCCCTACTATTCGCTTTGGGACTGGTATCATGCCGACTTCTGTCCCGAGGACCCGCCCCGCTGGCAGCGATATCTGGACTACTACCACGGTCAGGTGCGCGAACTGTGCACCAACTACGGGCCGCTGAGCGGGATGTGGTTCGATCCGGGCGGAGGCGTGGGGCCGGACTACGACATGAAGCAGACGGCGGAGATCGTGCACTCGCTCCAGCCGGAGGCGGCGGTGATGAGTTGGGACTACTGGGTGGGCGAGCACACCTTCAAGACGATGGGGCGGTCGGACGAGGCCGGGAGGGGGATCTTGCGCAGCGACCCGGCGGAGGACTTGCAGCCGGTACTGTTTGAGGTCTGCGAGACGATAAACAACTCGTGGGGCTACAACGCCAGCGACCGCAACTACAAGTCCGCGCAACAGATCATTCGCTACTTGGTGGACGTGGTCGGGCGAGGCGGGAATCTGCTGCTGAACGTCGGGCCGCTGCCGGATGGATCCATTGATCAAGAGTCGGCGAGCCGGCTCAAGGCAGTGGGGACGTGGCTGGAGGAGAACGGCGAGGCTATCTACGGCACGCGCGCGGTGCTGCACCCGCGTGTGAATCCCCTCGGGTACACGACCTATCGCGAGGATCGCATCTACTTCTTCATCCCAGACGTGACTCCTTTGCTGGGCCGGATGGCGGAGGGGGCGGACCCGCTCGAGGGGCTGGAGGGCAAGACCAAGGTGGAGTTCGATGGGGTGCGCTCTCGTGTCGAGCAGGTGAGTGCGCTGGGCAAGCCGGAGGCGCTGGAGTTTGAGCAGGAGGGAACGCGGCTGCGGGTGCAGATACCGCGGCCGGTGTTGCGCTGGCGCAACTTCATACTGCGAGTGGAAACGGAGGGCAAGGCGGAGGTGGACGGCGACGTGCGGCCTGCGGCGGACGGTTCTCTCGTGTTGCCGCCTGAGTGGGCGGCGATCTTCACCTCGACTCCGGGCGCGCCGCGCGACCACCGGGACGCCGAGGGGGTGAAGTACATCGGGTCGTGGCGCAATCCGACAGCAAAGGCTGTGTGGCTTGCTCGGCTCGAGCGCGAGGCTGAGTATCAGGTCGTGGTTGAGCAGGCGTGCGAGGCGAGAGCGGCCGGCAGCGTGTACGAACTGCGCGTGGGCGATACGGTGTGGCAGGACACCGTGCGACCGACGCTGTCTGCTGCGGACTACGTCGCGGTCAACGTGGGTTGCGTGCGCCTGAAGCCTGGCATGGTGCGCGTGCAACTGACGCCGCTGGTGATAAGGGCGGGCGCCTTGATGAACATCCGCAGCATTCGTCTGGTGCCGAAGTGAGAACGACTAACTCCAATACGTGGGAAAGGGAAAGCCTATGAGCAGCGTCGTGCAGTCGTTGACCGGCCTCTGGCGGTGCGCACGCGATCCGGATAACCGCGGGCGCACGGAGCGGTGGTTTGAGTCTGTGCGGGAGGAGGCGGAGGAGGCGCCGGTGCCCGGGATCATCCAGGAGGTGTTTCCCGACTACCACGGGGTGGCGTGGTACTGGCACCGGTTCCGCCCTACCCTATCGCCCGGGGCGCACGAGCGGTGCCTGCTGCGCTTTGGCGCGGTGGACTATCTGGCGGAGGTGTGGTTGAACGGCGCGCCTGTCGGCGGACACGAGGGCGGAGAGACGCCTTTCGCGCTCGAGGCGACGGAGGCGCTGCGGGCCGGAGAGGAGAACTTGCTGGCGGTGCGGGTGCTGAATCCGACGGACGAGCCGATTGAGGGCATCGCGCTGGCTGAGACACCGCATCGGAACAAGAGGCTGAAGGGCTACCAGCCGGGGGCGAGTTACAACTACGGGGGCATCATCGGGCGAGTGGAGTTGGCGGTGGTGCCCGCAGTGCGGATTGCCGACGTGTTCGCTCGCGCGGATGCGAGCACCGGAGAGCTTCGAGTTGCGGTCGCGGTGCGCAACGAGGGCTCGGCTGCCGCACAGGGGCGACTGACCGCGTGCGTGGGGCCGTGGAGCACGGGCGAGAGTTTGCAGGCAGTGGAGGCGGCCGCTGAGTTTCCGCCTGGAGAGAGCGCGCACGAAATGGCTCTGCAGGTTGCGCAGGCTCGCCTGTGGAGCCTGGAGGAGCCGTTTCTCTACGCAGTGTCGGTGACGCTGGAGGCCACGGGCGAGGAAGGAACGCGGTTTGCTCATTCGTCATCGGTGCGCTGCGGCTTTCGGGACTTCCGGGTGGTCAACGGCTACTTCCGCCTAAACGGTAAGCGCATCTTTCTCCGCTCGACGCACACAGGCAACCACTTTCCGATGGGGCAGATAGTGTCGCGCGACCCGGACCATCAGCGGCGCGACCTCATCTACGCCAGGGCATGCGGGTTCAACATGGTGCGCTTCATTGCGGGGGTCGCGTGGCCGGAGCAACTGGACCTGTGCGACGAGATAGGGCTGATGGTGTACGAGGAGTGCCTGGCGGGTTGGCTGCTCGAGGACTCGCCGCAGATGGCGGAGCGGTATGACCGGTCAATCCGCGAGATGGTTCTGCGCGACCGCAGCCATCCGAGTGTGACCATCTGGGGGCTGCTCAACGAGACGGAGGACAGCCCGACTTTCCGGCGCGCGGTCGAGGCGCTGGCGCTGGTGCGGTCGCTTGACGACAGCAGGTTGGTGCTGCTGAACAGCGGGCGATGGGATGGTCAGTTGAGCATTGGCTCGCTGAGCAATCCTGGGAGCGAGGAGTGGGAGCACCAGTGGGGCGCGGAGTCTCCCGAAGCGTTGGCGTCCAAGCGCGGGGAAGAGGGCGGTTACTTTGACCAGATGGGCGACGCGCACGTGTATCCTTCGACGCCTCACACGGCACGCACGATAGAGTTCCTGCGCACGCTGGGCAGCGACACCAAGCCGGTGTTCCTCTCCGAGTACGGCATCGGGAGCCTGCTGGACGTGATAGACGGGCTGCGGCGGTACGAGCAGTTTGGGGCGCGACCGGACCTTCCCGACGCGGCGCTGTTCCGCTCGATGGTGGAGAGACTGCAGGCCGATTGGGAACGGTTCGGGATGGAGGGGACCTATCCGTTCCTGGAGGATATGCTGCGGGACAGCCAGCGGCTGCACATTAGGCAGCGGCTGCTCGGGTTTGACTTGGTGCGCTCTAACCCGAGGATATGCGGCTTCAACGTCACGGGAATGCTGGATCACGGGATTACCGGAGAGGGGCTGTGGACGTTCTGGCGTGAGTGGAAGCCGGGGATTGCGGACGCGCTGCGCGACGGCTGGGCGCCGCTGCGCTGGTGCCTGTTCGTGGAGCCGCTGCACGGGTATGTGGGCCGGCCGATTCGGCTCGAGGCCGTCTTAGCCAACGAGGATGTGCTGAGGCCGGGTGACTACCCGGTGCGCTTCCGGGTGTTCGGGCCGAACGGTATTGCGTGGGAGCGGAGCACATTCGCGCGCATAGCGGAGCCGGCAGCGGGCGAGGAGGGGCCGCTGGCGGTGCCGGTCCTCTCCGAGGAGATAACGCTTGCGGGCCCGGCGGGCGAGTATCAGTTGGCGGCGAGTCTGGACCAAGGGGGGGCGCCGGCCGGCGGGCGGTTGACCTTCCGACTCTCGGAGCCGGGCGACGCGCCCGAGGTAGCAGGTGGTGTGACGCTTTGGGGGATTGACAAACGGACGGAGGAATGGCTCAGGGGGCGCGGCTTGCGGTGCCGCCAGTTCGGCAGGGCGTCGGCACGCACGCGACAACTGATTCTCGTCGGCACGCCTCCGCAAAGTCCGAAGACGGCGGGCGACTGGGTGGAACTTGCCGGCCGGGTAGCGCGCGGCAGTGTGGCCCTCTTTCTCTCGCCCCATGCCTTCAAGCAGGGGGAGGACAACGTGCGCTGGCTGCCGCTGAGGAACAAGGGCCGGGGCTACGAGTTCTCGGACTGGCTGTATCACAAGGAGTGCGTGGCCAAGGCGCACCCGGCGTTCGAGGGCTTGCAGAGGCCGGGGATAATGGACTGGGACTACTACGGTCAGGCGATTCCGCATTTCCTCTTCGAGGGGCAGGACACGCCGGACGAGGTAGCGGCGGCGGCGTTCGCGGTGGGGTACTCGTGTCCGGGCGGTTATGCTTCCGGGGTGCTTGTTGGGGCCTACGACTTTGGCGCCGGCAGGTTCGTCCTCAACAGTCTGCGCATTCTGGAGAACCTGGACGTTCACCCGGCGGCTGACCGGTTGCTGCTCAACCTGATGCGCTATGCGCAGCCAGGCGTGGACGCGCCGCTCGCCGACCTGCCGCCGGATTTCGAGGAGCGCTTGCGCGCGATTGGCTACACCGGAGTTTGAGGAGCGCTGCTGTGCACGGAGACAAGGATCAACCCTATGAGAATCCCGGCATTGGGCTCGGTGGCCTTGCTGTTGCTTATCCTGGCAACCTCACTGGCGCCGGCTCAGGCGGCGGAGCCACCGAGGTTGGCGGAATCGCGGCCCTGGGCGCGGTCCGACCTGCCCTATCGCATTGGCGTGGAGGTTGACCCCAACTCGGTCCCGGCGGCCAACACGCCGCTCTCGCAAGAGGTTGACTTTGGGACGGCGCTGGACAGCACGAAGGAACCGACGGCGGTGTCCGACAAGGTGGAAGTGAGGAGATAGACAGGTGTCCGAGCAAGACAGCGCAAAGGTTGAGTTGCCGCGCGACCCCTATGACGCTTTGAGGCTTGAGAACGACGTGCTAGGTGTCCGGCTCTGGGGGCCGCCGACGCAGCCGACGCTGTCGCTAGGCAAGTCCGACATTTGGGACCGGCGCTGGTTCGGGGACCGGCAGCCGCTCATCACGCTGGCCGGGATACGCGAACTTGCGATGGCCGACAGGCTGGGGGAACTGCCGCAGTACGACGTCTACAACAAGTACGACTTCCCCTGTCCCAAGCCAGGGGCGCAGGTGATACTGGGCGCGCCGTTTGCGAGGGCCGTGACGGTCGAACCGGCGGCGAACGGTGGGATGCAGTTGGTCATCGAGGGGGAGGGGAAGCGGCTGACCGCGTTGGTGTGGGTGGCGCTCACGCGGGCGCTAGTGGTGATGGAGTTGCGCGCCGAGGGTCCGGCAAGCGGCGACCTTTGGGTTCGGGTGTACCGGCATCGCGACACCCTGGTGCCGGGAATGCCCGTGAGCCCGACGATCGGGGGCCAGCCGTCGCCGAACGACTTCGACCAACTGGCGCCACCGAGGTGCTGTGGGGCGGATCGGAACTGGGGGATAGTGCAAGAGTTTCCGGCTGAGGCGACCTTTCCGGCGGGGTTCCGATTTGCGGCGCTCGCGACTGTGATCGGCGCAGACCCTGTGGTCGAATGCCGAGAGATGGAGCAGGGGCTGGGCACGCCGCTATGGGGGGAGCGCGAGGGCCGCCTCAGCCACGGGATAGTGAAGAACTACGCGCCCATCAACAACGCGACAGGGGCTGCGGCGACCGCGACCTTCCGCGGCATCCCGGATTCGCTCACTCTTCTGGCTACCATCGCAACGACGCAGGACGGCCCGGACCCAATAGCCGCGGCAGCGAACGCGTTAGACGAGGCGCGTAGGCTGGGCCCGGAGGGGCTGAGGGCCGAGCGGGCTGAGGCGCTGGAACAGGCGTGGCGCAAGCACCCGGCCCAGGCGCGACTAGGTGAGGACATCCGGCTGGCGGCGCCGGCGGTGGTGGGCCCGAGGCTGCACCGTGCGCGAGGCTACTACGGCGATGTGCCGCTCTGCAGCGTTGGGAGCACCAAGTTCTGCTTTCAGGACTCGGCGTTGTGGCACGACGATTTCCATCTGAACGAGATTCGGGCGGAGCCGATGTTGACGTTGGGGCAGTTCGAGGAACTGATCCCGTACTGCGAGATGATCCGCACCTTGCTTGACCAAGCGCGAGAGAACGCACGCGAGGTGTACGACATGCCGGGCGCCATGTACCCGCTGGTGCACTTCCCGCTGCGCTGTCGGGGCGTGGCCCACACGAACGTCACCTGGGAGCAGGACCTGGGGCTGAACGGCCTGGTCACGAAGCCCCTGTGGCTTCACTGCCGCTACACCGGGGACGAGGCGTTCCTGCGCGAGACGGCCTATCCGGTGCTCAGCGAGTGCGCCCGCTTCTCGGCGGCCTACCTGACGCGCGAGGAGGGGCCCTGCCTGCACATCGTGCCGACGGTGTCGCCGGAGCACTGGGGTCTGACGCCGCGTTTCGAACGAAACCGCGATTGCCTGTCGGCATTGACGCTCACGCGGTATCTGCTATTGGCTGCCGCGTCGGCGGCGGAGGTGCTTGGCCGGGATCGGGAGGAGGCGGGAAGTTGGAGGAGTGCTGCTGGACGACTCGCTGGGTATCCCACCTACCAGACGGAGGCGGGCCCGGTGTGGGTGGATGTGGCTGGAGCCCCCCCTATCGAGTACAACATTCCGGTGCCGCTGGCTGCGATTTTCTGGGGGGATGACGTGGGGCTGGACTCGCCGCAGGAGACGCTCGCGCTGGCGAGGAGAACGCTCGACCAGATAAGGGTGTGGGAGCCGCACCGTCCGTATCTGGACTCGTGCGTGCGGCCGCGGCTGGGCATCTACCGGCCGGGCGCGCCGATAGGGCCGGAGAACTTGCTGCTGTCTTACCAGTCCATCCGGCTGTTTCCGGCGGTGCCGCCGGAGGTCGAGATCGTGATGGAGGACCTGGCGGCGCAGGGCGGGTTCCGGGTTTCGGCGGTGCGCGCCGCGGATGGTGAGTGCCGAGAGGTGCGCATTCTGAGCACGGTCAGTGGCCCGTGTCGCCTGGCGAATCCGTGGCCGGGGCGGGCGGTCGTGGTGGCCGCGAGCGGAGATGAGATCGTGCGCACAAGTGCTGCGGCCTCGCACCTGGAGTTGGCGACGCAGCGCGGCCAGGTCTACGAGTTGCGCCCGGCCTGACGACACGGCCGGCCGGGCGCGGCGCGGGGCTGAACAGGGCGCGGCGGGAGTAGGTTTGCTAGAATGGTTCAGGGATGAGACTGGTGCGTAGAGGATTGGGCGCCCGCGTGTGCGGGCTGGTGGTGCTTGCGGTCGTGGTGGCTACGGGCGCAGCCGGGGCTGCCTCGATTGACGTATTCGGCAAGCGGCTCGACTGTCCCACGACGCTGCGGGACGGCGTGCTGTTTGCGCCGGTGCAACGGCTGGGACCGGCGTTGGGACTAACGCAAGGCGAATGGGACCCGCAGGCGCTACGGCTGACGTTCACGCGCAACGGACAGCCGGAACTGAAAGTCACGGAGGGGGTGCTCGGGTTGTGGGTGCGCGGCGTGTTGGTGGCGATGCGCGGCCGCCCCTACCTTGACCCGGACGGGCTGCTCTGGGCGCCGGTCGCGGAGTTCTGCCCCGGGGCGGGCGAGGGCGGGTACTGGTCCGCTGAGGAGAAGTGCTTCTACATTAGGCCGGCGGTGACCTCAGCGACGCTCTGGCCGCGCGGTGACAATCTAGAGTTGCGCATTCGGGCGAGCCACCCGGTCAGGTACAGGCAGGAGACGAGTGACCCGCTGCGTCCGTCGGTGGTGATTGAGGAGGCGATTGCGGGCATGGGCCCGACGGCCTACGCCGTCGGGGGCTGGCGCGTGCGCGCGGTCGAGGCGCAGCAGATAGTAAAGCCCGCGTTCGCGGTGCGCATCAGCCTGCCTGTGGAGCAGGCGCTGGAGTTTGTTCCGCTCACGGCCCCCCCCGCGGAGGAGATCGTGGTTCGCGTCGGGCCGCCGGGATGGGCCAGGAGCGCGACGGGGCTGCCCAAGGTGACCTCGCTGTCGGTGCGCCGCGTTGCGGAACGGGAACTGGAGGCCTCGGTGGCTTTGGACAAGCCCTGGGCCGGGGTGAAGGTGTTCCCGCTGGGCAATCCGCCGCGGCTGGTGGTGGACTTCGAGGGCGCCGTGATGATGGCCTCGTTGAATCAGGCGGGCGAGGGCCCGGTGCGCGGCGTGCGCACGAGCCAGTTCCGCATGGGGCCTTACGTGACCCGGGTGGTGTTTGACCTAGACCAGCAACTGCCTTACGAGGTGCAAACGCGAGCCGGGAGTGCGCGCCTGGCGGTGCGTTTTGCCGAGCGGCCCAAGGGGGCGAAGGTGATTCTGCTCGATGCCGGGCACGGCGGGCACGATCCGGGCGCGAAGGGGCTGGCTGGGACGCTGGAGAAGACGTTGAACCTGGACGTCGCGGTTCGGCTGGGGGCGCTGCTGGAGGAGGCAGGCTACATCGTCTTTCAGACGCGCCGGGACGACAGTTTCGTGGACTTGTACGAGCGCGCCAACTTTGCCAACCGGCTGGCAGCCGATGTGTTCTTGAGCGTTCACCATAACGCCTCGGTGGCGCCCAACACCGCTCAGGGCACGGAGACCTACTACTTCGAGAATGCGGAGGCGGGCCGATTGGCCGGCATAATCCTGAAGGAGATGGTGGTGGCGCTGGGCACGCGATCAGGGGGGGCAAAACAGCAGCGTTTCGTGGTGGTGCGCGAGGCGACGATGCCGAGCGTACTTATCGAGGTGGGGTACCTTAACAACGCGGCCGAGGAAGCGCGCATGTTGGACCCCGCGTTCCGTCAGGCCGCGGCGGAAGCGATTGCGCGCGGAGTGATGCGCTTCTTCGCGGAGAGCCCTGGGCGACAACCAGGGGCTCAAGGAGGGATGCCATAATGCGGGCGTTCGTGCTGGCAGTGCTGATTCTGATGGTGGCGGCAGCGGTAGCGACGCTGGCACTTCGCCCGAGCCGCACACCGGTGCCGCCGCCGCAGGCCCCGACCGGTCGGCTCTCAGCGGCACCTACTTCGGCGCAGATGCAGCCAGAGTCCCAAGGGCAAGTCTTCCTTGTTGACACGCGTGCGAACTTGCTGGCGCCCGTCGGCGTCGCGCTCCCGAAAGAGAGCGGGAGCAAAGCGGAAGCGGTGCTCCGAGCGTTGCTCACCACGAAGCCGCCGGAGGGAATGGTCTCGGGCATACCAAAGGGGACCCGACTGCTGGCCGTGAAGCGGGAAGGCGATACAGCGATCGTCAACCTCAGCCGGGAGTTCGCCGACGGCCTGCCGGCGGGGTCTAACGCGGCTTACTTGACGGTGATGCAGGTGGTCAGCACACTGACCTACGTCGAGGGCGTGCGCAAAGTCGCGTTCGAGATAGAGGGGAAAAAGGTTCGGGCGCTGGGGCAGGTTGACGTCAGGCAACCGCTGGAACGGGACAACAGCGTACTAGAGCATCAGGGGAAGTAATGGCGCAGCGAGACGGGATAGGCATTTTCGACTCCGGGGTCGGAGGCTTGACGGTGGCGCGCGCGCTGCTGCAGGCGCTGCCGGGTGCACGGATAGTGTACTTCGGCGACAATGGCTACGCGCCCTATGGCGACCGGCCGGTGGAGCAGATCGGGTACTTTGTGCAGGCGATCCTGCGTTTTCTCGAGGCTGAAAACGTGGCAGCGATCGTGGCGGGCTGCAACATCTCGTGGGCGTTGCTGGTGGCTGGGAAGATCGAGCGGCCGCGGGTGCCCGTGGTGGAGTTGCTGAGCGCGGGCGCGGCGGCGGCGGCCAAGGCCACGCGCACGGGGGTCGTAGGGGTGTTGGCCACGACACGCACGGTGGAGAGCGGGGCTTATCCGAGGGCGATTCAGGCAGGCCGCCCGGAGATAAAGGTGGTGCAGAAGGCGTGCCCCGCGTTGGTGCCGCTGGTGGAGCGCGCGGAACTGGACTCGGCGAGGGCGAGTCTCGAGGTGAAGCAATGCGTGCAGCCGCTGCTGGAGGCCGGAGCGGATGCGATTGTCCTCGGCTGCACGCACTACCCGTTCCTGGCGCACCTAGTCGCGGAGCACGCAGGCCCGGACGTGCGGCTGGTGGATCCGGCGGAGGGGGCGGCGTCTAGTCTGCGAGGTAGCGAGGTGCTGCCGCCGAGCGGACTCGAGGCCCTCGATGGGCGCGCGCACCGCTTCTACACGAGCGGCTCGGCGGATTTGCTGCGGCGTTACGTGACCGAGTACTTGCGGCTAGAGAGCCCGAACATCGCGCAACTGGACCTGCATCCGGGCGTAGGCTAGCGACCGGCTCCGGCGCGGGAGCACCCTACCCGCTTGGGGCGGCGGGGATGATGCTGGCGACCGTCGCGTCCAATCGCGCCATGACCGCGTCGCCGACGACAATGGCGCAATCCTCTAGCGCCAACAGGACAGCGCCTACGACAGGCGGGTGACGGAGCGGCACCGGACGCGCCAGAGGCGCCAATTCGCGCAGTCGGGCGCGGACGGTGTCCAGCAGCAGGGGTCCTTCCCCCTTGGTGAAGAGGCTGCCGATGAGCACGACGTCGGCGGGTTGGTCGAGCAGGTTCAATTGCCCGAGCACGGCGGCGGCGCTGACGGCGGTCTCTTCACCGATCATGCTGATGATCTTCTGCGCGACCTCGTCGCCTTCGGCTGCGACCCGGAAGCAGAGCGGGGTGAGGGACATGCGCTGGGCGGAGGTGATCTGCTCGCGGTAGAGGCGCCGGGTCAGGTCCTCCATGTCCGACGCCCCCAGCGCTTCAAGCACGCGCGGCATCAGGGCAGTGGGCTTGCCACGCCCTTGGTGGGCGCGGAAGACACGGTGAAGGACCTCGTCGGCAACCGCGTGGCCACCGCCCCAGTCGCCGAAGAGGTAGCCCTCGCCAGGGAAGCGGACCTCGCGGCCGTCGGGCGCGCGGCCCACGGTCTTGGTGCCGCCGCCCATGATCACGGCGGCGCCGCAGCCGAGTGTGGTGCCAGCGCGCAGACCGATGATGGCGTCGTTCTCGATGATGACCTGGCGGGCGATGCCCAACTCCCCCATCGCCTCTTGCAGCATGACGAAGTCTTCAGGGAAATCGGCGCCCGCGAGGCCGAAACAGCAGGTGGCGATGTTCTGGGCGTCAACGCCGGCTTGGGCAATGGCGGTCTCGAGGGCCTTACGGATCTCGTTGCGCGCCGCCTCGACGCCGGGCCCCTCGTAGTTGCCGCAGCCGGAGCGGCCATAGCCGAGCAGGGCGCCATCGCCGCCGGCGACTAGGGCTTCGGTCTTGGTGTTGCCTCCATCAACGCCGGCGACGACGAGGCTCACCGCGCCTCCCCCCCCGGGCGGCGGCTGGCGACCTTCCGAGCGGCGCGGCGCCGCCGCTGCGGGAAGAACTGGGGCAGGTAATCGCGGTGCGCGTGCAGGAGGGCATCAACGAGGCGCTCGGCCAGGTCAACGGTGCGGACGAGCGGATGCGCGACCAGGGCGAGGACCGCGGTGCGGCGGTCGCCGGTGACGGCGGCCTCGACCGCGAGTTCTTCGTACGATTTGACGGCTTGCAGGAGCCCGCGGATCTGAGGCGGGAGGGGCTCGGTAGGCAGGGGATGAGCGCCCTCGCCGTCAACCATGCAGGAGTGTTCGATGACGCAGTTGGGCGGGAGTTCAGGAAGGGCATTGCCGTTGCGCACGTTGACCACATGCACCTCGCCCAGGTTGGCGTAGACCGAGGTGGAGAGGGAGACCGCAGCCTCGGAGTAGAAGGCTCCGCCGCGCTTGCTGAGTTCGGGTGGCTTGCGGGCGAGTTTGGGGTCGCGGTACTTGGCGAGCAATGAGGCCTCGATCTCCTGGACCTCCTCGCCGCGGGTCTTAGGCGCCTTGCGCATCCTCTCGAGCACGCGCTCGGTGGCGTAGTAGTAGTTGAGGTAGCCGTTGGGAATCATGCGCAAGAGGCGGAGGAGGCGCGCCCCCTCAGGCGAGCCCCGTTGGATGAGCGTGTCCAGCACCTGGTCGGTCACGTCCTGGCCTTTGCAGAAGATCTTGCGTATCCAACTGAGGTGGTTGAGGCCGAGGTAGTCGAAGCGGAGGTCTTTGGGGCGGGCCTTGAGCATGCGAGCGAACTCCATGTACCAGCCGATGGGGACGTTGCAGAGGCCGAGGCAGCGGACGCGGGAATGCTTGAGCAGGGCCTCGGTGACGATGCCGGAGGGGTTAGTGAAGTTGATGAGCCAGGCTTCGGGGCAGAGGCGCTCCATGTGGTGCGCCACGTTGAGCATGGCGGGCACGGTGCGCAGGGCCTTGGCGAAGCCGCCGGGGCCGGTGGTCTCCTGGCCGATGACGCCCAGGCGAAGGGGGACCTTTTCGTCCAGGACGCGGGCCGCCATGCCGCCGACGCGGATCTGGCTGAAAACGAAGTCGGCGCCGTCGAGAGCCTGCTTGAGGCTGGTGGTAAGCACGACACGGGTGCCCGTTCCGGCGGAGCGGGCCATGCGCCGGGCCAGGGCGCCAACGATCTGGAGTTTGCCGGCGTCAATGTCCATCAAGCGCACTTCAGCGACGGGAAAGACGCGCTTGCGGCGGAGCACGCCTTCGATGAGTTCGGGCGTGTAGGTGCTGCCGCCACCGATGACGGTCACGGTCATGGATTGGGCCATTGCGACCCCCGCCTTGGTAGAGTGTGGGGCGCGCGGCTGTGCGGCCGGCGCGCTGGCAAGGTAGCATAGGCCGGCGGGGGGTGCAATAATGCGGGGCAGCGTGGGGGCGGCGCCCTCTATGGCCGCGCCTTGCGGGAGGCGAAGATGAGAGCATTCCACTACACGCAGGTTGAGGCGGAGGAAGTCAAGGAGGGCGCGAGGGGGGCTACGGTGCGGTGGCTGATATCAGCCAGGCAGGGCGCGCCCAACTTTGCGATGCGCGTGTTCGAGATTGCGCCCGGCGGCAGCGCGCCGCGCCACCAGCACGCCTGGGAGCACGAGGTGTTTGTGCTGGCCGGCCAGGGGGAGCTGCGGGGGGGCGAGGCGGCGCTCCCTCTGCGGGAGGGATGTGCGGCGTACGTGGCGCCTGGCGAGTTGCACCAGTTCGCCGCCGGGCCGGGGGGGATGATGATGATCTGCTGCGTGCCCAATCCCAAGTAGCGGGCGAGTGGGGGGTTAGGCGGAGGCCGGCAGCGAGCGGCGTTAGGAGACGGTGGGGGCCGCCTTGGGCACGGCGGGGGGGGACAAGCAGGCGACGGTATTGCCGCCCTGCGCTTTGGCCTCGGCGAGCGCCCGTTCGGCCTCGCGGTTGAGTGCCTGGCGGTCGTAAGCCTTGCCGGGGGCGCGGAGGACGAGGCCGACGCTCACGGTGAGGGAACCGGGGGCCAAGGGCGAACGGCGACTGGGAGCGAACTCGGATTCGGCCACAGAGCGGCAGATGCGCTGCATGACGAGGGCCGCCGCGTCGGCGGTATGCGGCATCAGGAGGCCATAGCGCCCGCCTTCGAACTTGGCGGCCACGTCCACCCTGCGCAGGTTATTGCGGATGATGGCACCGATATGGGCTATGGCCTCGTCACCCACGGAGAGGCCGTGGGCGCGGTTGAACTCGGTGAGGCGGTCAATGTCGACAATGGCGAAGGCGAAATGCTCGCCGTAGCGGTCGGCACGGGCGATCTCTTCCGCGAGGCGGCGTGACATTGCGGTCTGGGTGTGGAGGCCGGTGTGCAGGTCGAACTCGCCGGTTCGGGGACTGGGAGCGGAGGCGGCCCTGCGCACGCGCCTGCGGGTGGCCTCCGCATGCTCTGGGGCCAGGAGGTCGTGCAGGCGGCGCAGGGCGCCGCGCAGGATGTAGGCGATGTAGTTGTCGGAGAGGCCCATCTTGCGTGCGGTCTCGCTCTGGGTGAGGCCGGCGAAGTAGACCATCTGGACGACCTTGCGTTGCACGGGCTTGAGTTTGGCCAGTGCGTCGGCGACGCGGATGCGGTCCTCGATGGGCAGGCGCAAGTCCTCGTGGCGCAGGGAGCGGATCTTGCGGCGATCAACGGGAATGGGTTCTTCGGCGTCCTCGCCGACACTCTCATCGGTGGAACTGACGCGGAAGAGGTTGCGGGTCTTGAGCACCTCCAGGATGGCCTCTTCGCGGAGGTTGGTCTCCTTGGCGATCTCGGGGACGCTGGGGAGGCGGCCGCTGCGCTGGGAGAACTCATTGATAGCGCGGTTGATGCGCTGGTTGAGTTCGTAGAGCCAGGCGGGCTCGCGGATGAGGGTGCAGCGGTCGCGCAGGTAGTGTCTGATCTCGCCGGAGATGAGGTGAGAGGCGTAGGTGCTGAACTTGACATCACGGTCGGGGTCGAAGAGGTCCACGGCCTTGATGAGGCCGAGCAGGCCTTCTTGGACGAGGTCCTCGTGGGGTTGGCCGGCGCTGGCGAAGGAGCGGGCGATGCGCTCGACCAGGGGGCCGGCGTTGACGATGATGGAGTCGCGCGTCTCCCGGTCGCGGGTACGCGCGTAGTCCGCCGCCAGCGACTCGAGGCGGTCAGCGTTGCCGGGCGCTTTGCTCATAAGGCGCTCCCAGGCAGGAGCGCGGTAACGACCCGCTACTTGATGCTGCCAGCGATGTCGTAGATGGGCGTGATGACGGAGACGGCAATGAAGGCCACCAGACATCCGAGCCCGACGATCAACAGCGGTTCGATGATGGAGGTCAGGGACTTGATAGCGGCGTCCACTTCCTCGTCATAGAAGTCGCTGATTTTCTGGAGCATCACGTCCTCGCGCCCGGTTTGCTCGCCCACGGCGATCATCTGAGTGACCATGACGGGGAAGATGCGCGGGTGGCGCGCGAGGGGCTCGCTGAGGGGCTGTCCTTCGCGCACGCGGTCGCGCGCTTCGAGCACGGCGGTGGAGACCACGCGGTTGCCGGCGGTGTCGGCCACGATCTCCAAGGCGCGCATGATGGGAATGCCGGCGGTGCGCAGCGTGCCCAGGGTCCGAGAGAAGCGCGAGAGGGCGAGTTTGTGGAGCAGGGGGCCGACGGCGGGCACGCGCATCTTGACCAGGTCAATGTTGTAGCGGCCCTTCTCGTTGCGGCCGTAGGCGCGGATGGAGGTCCAGGCGATGAAGATGATGAGGAAGGGCACCCAGAAGTAGGTTTTGAGCCACTGCGCGCTGCCGATGAGGATCTTGGTGTAGATGGGGAGGGTAATCTCCATCTCGGAGAAGACCTCACTGAACTTGGGCATGATGTAGAAGACGATGATGCCAACGGCGCCCATGGCGAAGCAGAGGACCAGAATGGGATAGGTCATGGCGGACTTGACCTGGCCGATGACCTGCATTTCCTTCTCCAGGTATTGGGCCAAACGGTCGAGCACGGTGTCCAGGATGCCGGCCGCCTCCGCCGCCCTGACCATGTTGACGTAGAGGTCGCTGAAGACGGGTTGCGCGCGCTGCAGGGCATCCGCGAGGCTGTGGCCGGCGCGCACGTCGTTCTTGACCTGCTCCAGGATGCTGGCGAAGTAGGCGTTACCGCTCTGGGTGCCGAGGATGTCGAGGCAGCGAACGACGGAGAGGCCAGCGTTGATCATGACGGCGAACTGACGGGTGAAGAGCCCCATTTCGCGCAGGCGCACGCGCCGGAAGCGCTGCACCAGCCAGCCGACGGGCGAGGCGCCACGCACCTCGCGCATGCGGTAGACGCGGTAGTGCATCTCGCGCAAGCGGGCGACGGCCTGGTCTTGGGAGTCGGCCTCGACACGAGAGCGGATCGTGCGACCGGTGGCGTCCACAGCCTCAAAGGCAAAGGTTGCCATTGGCGTGCACCTCCTACAGGGTGAAGCCGGTGACCAAACGCTCGAAGTTCTCGGGGTCGGCGCAGTGCATGAGGGCGTCCTGGCGACTGATTTGGCCGCTCATGAAGCGTTCGGCGAGCGCCTTGTCCATGGTCTGCATGCCCGCCTCGGCGCTGGTTTCCAGCACGCCGGGAAGCAGATGGGTCTTGGCCTCGCGGATCAGGTTGCGTACCGCGGAGGTGGCGATCATGATCTCGACGGCGGGAATGCGCCCCGGCGACCCCAGACGAGCCAACAGGCGTTGAGCGACCACCGCCTCCAAGGTATTGGCGAGCAGGACGCGGATCTGCTCCTGCTGTTGCGCGGGGAAGACGTCAATGATGCGGTCAATGGCCTGGGCGGCGCTGCGGGTGTGCAAGGTGGCGAAGACCAGGTGGCCGGTTTCCGCGGCCATGAGGGCGTTCTCGATGGTTTCTAGGTCGCGCATCTCGCCGACCAGGATGATGTCCGGGTCTTCGCGCAGGGCGGCTCGCAGGGCGCCGCCGAAGGACTGGCTGTCGGTGCCGATCTCACGCTGGTTGACCATGGCCTTCTTGTGGCGGTGCAGGTACTCGATGGGGTTCTCGATGGTGATAATGTGCACCGGGCGCGCCTCGTTGATGATGTTGACCATGGAGGCGAGGGTGGTGGACTTGCCGCTGCCGGTGGGCCCGGTGACCAAGACGAAGCCGGAGGCGCGCTCGGTCAGTTCGCCGAGCACCTGCGGCAGGCCGAGGTCCTCGAGGTCGGGGATTTCCGTGGGGATGGAGCGGGCGGCGCCCGCGACGGAGCCGCGCTGGCGATAGACGTTGAAGCGGAAGCGGGCCACGCGCGGCACGGGATAGGAGAAGTCGAGTTCGCGCCCCTGCTCGAACTGCTCGATCTGGGCGTCGGTAAGCACGTCGTAGATGAGCCGCTGGGTGTCGTGGGGCGTGAGGGCTTCGTACTCAGTGGGCTGCAACTCGCCGTCAATGCGCACGATGGGCGGCAGGCCCACGGTGAGATGCACGTCGGTGGCGCGCCGCTCGTAGCCTTGAGTGAGCAGGTCGTCAATGTGAATGTCTTGTACGGTGAGCATGCCTACCTCCCACACCCGATCTCGTTCGGCAGCCTGTCTCTTGCCTACGACTTACGCAGTAGAATCACGCCTCCGCGCGGGCGCTAGCGCCCGCCGTAGACCTTGGTGAGCGCCTCCTCAATGGTGGTGACGCCTTGGGTTACCTTCTGAATGGCGTCTTGGCGCAGGCTTACCATGCCTTGGCCGATGGCGAGTTCCTCAATCTCATGCGCGGGCCTTTCGCGCAGGATCAGGTCGCGGATCTCGTCGGTAACCATCATGAGTTCAAAGATGCCGCAGCGGCCCTTGTAGCCGGTATGGCGGCAGTAGTCGCACCCCTTGCCCTTGTAGAAACTGATGCCGCAGTGCTCGCTGAGACCAAGCCGCTGCAGGGCGGTCTCGGGCGGCTCGAACTCCGACTTGCAGCGCGCGCAGATCATTTTGACTAGGCGCTGGGCGAGCACGCCGATGACAGTGGAGGAGATCAAGAAGGGCTCGACCTGCATCTCAATGAGACGGGTGACGGCGGAGGGGGCGTTGTTGGTGTGCAGGGTGCTGAAGACCAGGTGGCCGGTGAGAGCCGCTTCGGTGGCGATGACGGCGGTCTCCTTGTCGCGGATCTCGCCGACCATGATGATGTCCGGGTCTTGGCGCAGGAAGGCGCGCAGGGCATTGGCGAAAGTGCGGTCAGCCCGCACGTCCACCGGCACCTGGGTTATGCCGCGCAATTGGTATTCCACCGGGTCTTCAATGGTAACAATGTTGACCTCGGGGGAGTTTATCGTATTGAGGGCCGCGTAGAGGGTGGTGGATTTGCCGGAGCCGGTAGGGCCGGTGACCAGGACGATGCCCCAGGGGCGGGCGATGAGGTCCTCGAACTTCTCCAGCATCTTGCTGGAGAAGCCCAGACTGGCCATGCCCTGCATGATGGTGCCCTTCTCGAGCACCCGCAGAACCACCTTCTCGCCGTGGGAGGCGGGGAGGGTGGAGACGCGGAAGTCGTAGACCTTGCCGGTGGCGGCGGAGCGGCGGCTGATGCGTCCGTCCTGAGGCCTGCGTTTCTCGTCGATGGCGAGGTCCGCCATGATTTTGAAGCGGCTAATGAGGGCCGGCTGGGCGCTCTTGGGGATGGGGGTCATGTCGTGCAGGGTGCCGTCAATACGCATACGGCAGCGGACCTTGTTTTCTTCCGGCTGGATGTGGATGTCGGTGGCGCCCTCGCGGATGGCTTGGTTGATGATCATGTCGGCGAGGCGGATGACGGGGGCTTCTTCGGCGGCGGCGCTCAGTTGTGCGGCGGAGGTCTCCCCGGGCTGGGTCTCGTGCGCTTCGAGGGTGTCGATCTCGCCCTGGGTTTTCTCATACTCATCTATCAGTTCGCCGACGCGGCTGTCGCTGCCGGTCGCGCGGTCAATGGCTTTGAGGATGTCTTCCTCAGCGGCGAGCACGGGGTCCACGTCGTAACCGGTAGTGAGGCGGATGTCGTCTATGGAGTAGATGTCGTTGGGCGCGGCCATGGCCAGGGTGATGCGGTTGCTGTTCTTGGCCATGGGGAAACACTTGTGCTTGCGGAGCAGGCCCTCGGGGATAGACTGGAGGACGTCAGGCTCGGGCCTGACGTCCTCCAGTTCGACAAAAGAGATGCCCCAGCGTTTGCCGAGGCACATCACCCGTTCTTTCTCGGTGATGGCCCCCATGTTGACCAATACCTTGCCTAGCTGCTCGCCGGTCTCCTCTGCGACTTTCAGGGCCTTCTCGAGTTGCTCTGGCGTTACACTGGTGTTCTCAAGGATGATCTCCCCGTAGAGACGCGCAGGCTGCACCGGTTATAGTTTCCCTCCCTCGGAGCGGACGATCCTGGGGGTGACGAAGATGACGAGTTCGCTCGGGCGGCTGGTCACCGTGCGCCGCTTGAAGAGTTCACCCAGGAGCGGCACTTCGGAGATGAAGGGGATGCGCGTAAGCGAACGGACTTCTTCGTCCTTGATGAGGCCACCGATGACCATGGTTTGGCCGTCCGCGACCCGCGCGGTGCTCTCCGCTTCGCGGGTGACAATGATGGGCAACCCCTGCGGGGTGTAGCCACCCACGTTGCTGACCTGCGGCTTGACCTTGCAGATGATGTAGCCGTCGGACGCCACCCTGGGGGTGATCTCCAACTCGATGCCGACGCGGACTTCCTGGATGGTGGTGGTGACGGCACCGGCGATGATCTGCTGGGTCTGGATCATGATGCGCTGGCCACTAAGCACGCGGGCGGTCTCCCCGTCAAGGGCAAGTATGCGCGGCTGGGCGAGGAGCTTGGAGGTGCCGCGGGTGATGGCGGCGGTGATGGTGCCCAGGAAGTCGAGGCTGCTGCGGGAGAAGGTGCCGAACTTGAAGCCTCCCTCGTTGCGGACCTCGCTGACTCCCACCGTGCCCAGGTCCCAGGAGAGGCCGGTCTGGTTCAAGTCCTCCTCAGAGAAGTCGGTGACCATAGCCTCGATCATGACTTGGCTGGGGGCCTGATCCAACTGGGCCAGAGTGCTGCGCGCCATGGCCACCATGGGAGCGGGCCCGATCAGCAGCACCCTCCGGTTGGCCTTGTCGTCGCTGGGCGGCACCGATATCTTCACGTCCGGGAAGTTCTGGACGGCACTCTCAGCGGCTCTCGTGGACAGGTACTTCAGCTCGATGACCTCCTGAGCGAGGCCGGCAGGAGTGCCCGGCTGTGGGCCCACCGCAGCCACATCAACACTCGCCACCAGCCGCAACGCCTCATCCACCTGGGTCTTGGGTCCGGTTATGACTAGGGTTCCCAACTCCGGGTGGGACTCAACATTGAGTTGCGGGTAGGTACCGAGCAGCAGGCTGCGGATCTGCTCGAGGTCCTGGGCCTTGATCTTGACGGCCTGGGTGACGACGGTGGGAACGTCAATCTGCTGCAGGAGGCGTTTGCCCTCGGCCACGGCCGCGGCGGTGCCGCGGAGGGTGACCATCTTGAGTTTCGCCTGTGCCGAGACGCCCAGGCCGGGGAGGGCGCCGCTGAGCAGACCAATAACGTCCTCAGCAGAGACGTTCTCGACCTTGACCACCTCGGTGGCCTCCACCGCGGCGCCGACCTCGGGCCCGATGCCCGGGCGCTCAAGGGTGTTGAGGAAGCCGCGGGCGCGGGCCACCGCCTCGCGCGAGCCGACGAGCACCAGCGACTTGGTCTCCGCCTGCGGGATGACCGTCAGGGCCGGTTCGATTACCTGCAGCAACTTGACGGCTTCGTCGGGCGGGACGACCTGCAGTTGGTAGACCTCGGAGACTGCCTCCACGAGGGGAGCGATCTTCTCCCTGGAGGCGACGACGTAGCTCTTGCCGAATTCTACGTAGGCGAGATTGTTGAGGCGGCAGATGAGGTCGAGGGCCTGCTCGAGAGGCACCTCGGTGAGTCTGAGGGTGACGGTGCCCTGCACGGCGCCGTCCACCGCGATATCCCGGCCGGACTGGTAGGCGAGAACCTTGAAGACATCCACCAGGTCGGCGTTCACGAAGTCTAGGTTAACGAGACGCTTATCCGGAGGGGGCGCGGCAGCGAACACCGTGGGCAGTGCAATCGGGGCGGGCACAGCGGCTTCCTCGGGAGCGGCGCTGATGAGCACAGGGCTCGCGGGTGGCAAAGCGGGGCTTGCCGGGGCGCGCACCACGGGGCTCAGGGGCGCTAGCACGGTGGGGACGGTGAGGTCGCTGTCTTCCGCCGCGAAGAACATGGTCGCCAGGTTGGCCGCCACCGCGCGCACCGGCAGCGTGGGCGAGGGAACGCTGGGCGCGGCGAGGGACTCGACCTTGATCATGAGCGCGTCGCCCTTGAGGTTGCGGACTACCTCGCAACGGGGGCGGCCTTCGAGCGCCAACACGATGCTGACGCCCTCGGCTACCGCCTTGGCGGAGGCGCGGCTGACCGGTCCTGGCGGCAACACGATGTCGCGCGCGGCTTGCGGTCCGAGTCTGGCACCCCGCAGCACAATGGCAAAGGTGCCTGCGGAGCCATCGGCGGCGACGCGGTATTCCACCGGGCCAGAGCAGCCGACGGTGAGGAAGGCGGCGCTGGCGTCGCCGTTGGCGGAGAGGCGTTCAACGGTGCGCTCATCGCTCTGGCGCGGGGGGCCTGCGAGCCTCGCGGGGTAGGTACGAGGCATTTGCACGGCGGTGGGGAAATGCACGACGATGTCCGCCGGGGAGGGGCGCTCCACAAACCACTGGGCCCCCTGGAAAACGGCCAGAGCCAGGCGCACGGTGCCTTTGGCGGGCTCGGCGCAGGCCACAACGCCGATAGGGCCGCCTTTCTGGCCCCAGTTGCTGCCTAGGCGGGCGGCCTTGACTTCCACCACGCACGAGGGTGGGTTGCCGGCCGGGTAGGTACGCACCGCCCCCGGGGCTCCGGCGAAATGCAGGCGCAGCAGCAGCTCGCCCTGGCCATAGTCGGAGGAAAGGGCCAGCAAGCGGGCGGGCCCCGCCTCGACCGCCTGGGCCGGCATAGGCGCCGTCCCCAGCGCCAGGGCGATAACCAGAATGAGCAATGCGTTACGAGTCATCAGGACCCCTCCCTTAGTTTGAGGGTCACAATGCGGTTTCGATAGCGAAGGCGGACGTAATCGGCCCCGACCTCTTCAGCGACGATGTCGGCGCCTCCCATTTTCCTAACGGTTCCGCCTTGCTCGACCAGGTAACTTCTGGCGCCGTCACTAATGATGGCGGTGCGCTTGGGGCCGATAACGATGCCCGTGAGGGTCCATTGGAGCGCCGGGGGTGGGGCGGCCCAGGGCCGCCTGGCCACCGGCGTATAGGGTGGAATGCGGAGCGGACTTTCCACTTGGTAGTAGATCTGCGCTTCGGTGGCCGCCTCGGCAGTGAGAGGCGGGGGCACCGGCGGCCCCTCGGGCATGGTGGGCCGCTGCTTGCCCACGGGAGGGGGCACCACGCCGACTATGGCCGGGGGCGTGATCGGCCGGGCTGGAGCCGCCGGGGTCGTGCCCGGCTGGACAAAAGGATCCTTGCCGCTGTAGCCCTGGGGCGGAGGCGGGAGTTGGGCGACGGCCTCAGAGGGCACAGCCTCGGGGGCGCCTGCCGGCACCCCCGGCTTGGCGGCTTCAGCGGTCTGGGCCGGTGTTTTAGAAGGCGGCGGCGGCGGGGGCTTCTTCCGGCGCATGGCTGGGAGCAGGCCCAGGAGCACTACCAGCGCCAGGACCACCACTAGGCCCGCCAGCCCCAACAGTTGCTTCTTCTGGCTGGATTCCAAAGATATCCACCTCCACCTTGGGCAGAACACTCATTTCGGTGTTGAGGGTGGCATCGAGGACGGGGCCCTCGGGATTGCCGATGCCGACACGAACGTCCTGGATAGCCAGCAACACGGGGAAACGCTGCAGATCGTTGACGAAGCGGTAGACTCCACCATAGGAGCCGCTGACGACGATGGTGAGCTTGCGGGTGGAGGCCACGGGGGTCTTCTTATCCTGGGAGGGCGGCGGCGGGGGCTGACCGAGCATGGGCTTGACTGCTTTGAGCGACACGCCGTCCTGCGCGGCCAGGTTGGCCAGGTCGCGGACGAGCGCGGGCATGTATTCAGGCTCGGACCAGGCGAGCGAGCGCAGGTAGTGGAGCTTGACGCCGAGCAGGTTCAGCTCCTGGTCGAGTTTGGGCAGGCTATCGGCGAGCTTCCTGGTGTCGTTGTAGGTGGTCTCCGCTTGGACCCGCGCGGCCTGCAGAGACTGGATGTTGCGCCGGTTTACCTTCACCGCCCAGACGATAGCGGCGATGACCACGGCCGACGCTAGGCCGAAGATGAGCAGCAGCTTGTGGGCTCGAGATAGTTCCCCCAGCCTCATTTCTTCTTGGCCTCCTCGCCCCCCGCCGGGGCAGGCTTCTTCGGCTCTTCCTTCTTCACGGCGGTGCCAGCGATGAGCAGTTCCAGACTGAAGTTGGCCAGGTCACTGCCGGCGACTGACTGAGTGCCGAGGTCGGTGAGCATAGTGCCCTTCTGGTCGAAGACCCTCAGTTCGTTGAGGGCCTCGATATAGGCGCTCACCAGTTCCTTGTTCCCCGCCAGCCCGCGCAATCTCACCCTGCGGGCCTGGGTCACAGGGTCGACCACGGAGGAGATCTCGTTGAGGTTTACTCCGGGGGGCAGGAGCATTCCCACACCGTTGAGCACGCGGCACCATTGCACGGAGGTGGCGTGCACGGTTTGCGCCAGTTCCTCCACGGGCGCCAGGATGCCGATCTGGTCCTGCAGGACTTTGGCGGTGTCGGCCTGCGCTTGGATGTCCGCGGTCATTTTCTTGTGCTTGCTGATCTCGGCCTGGATTCCGCCCGCCTTGGCGCGGTAGACCAGGAGGGTGCCCCCCAGGCCGACCAGGAGCAGGATCAGAATCAGGCTCCCCAGCGCGAGCACGGTATCCGCCGTGCGCTTTTGCTGGAGTCTGTCCTCTACCAGGTTGACGTAAAGCACCGCGGCATCCCCTTTCGCCTAGGCAGCGTCGGCGCCAACACGCACCACCACGCCAAAGCGGGAAGGATCGCTGGCAAACGGGTAGGCCTTGCGTTGGAACAAGGGAATGAGGGCCAGGCCGAGTACTGCCGCCAGCGCGGGACCGTTGACCGTTAGGTACTCGGGGTCAAAGCGAGAGGCGTCCAGGGGCAGGTAAGTGAGGGGGTCAAAGAGGTCAACGGGGCAAGCGAGTTGCTCGCTGAGGTGGGCGGGGAGTTCGCGCAGGCGCGCTCCGCCTCCGCACAGGACGACTTGGTCCACCTGCGCCGTGGCGGTCTCGGTCGAGAACTGGGTGACGAAGTAGTTGATGGAGCGGCGGGCTTCCTTGCTGAGTTCGTCGAGGGCGGGGAAGAGCGCCTCGGCTATGCGGCGCTCCTGCTCGGTGAGTTTCTCGGCCTGGGCACGGGAGACGGCACAGCCGCGCTCCTCCTTGAGTTGATTGGCCTCGGTCTCGGGCACGTTGAGGGCTTTGGCCACGGCGCGGGTGAAGTCCCGGCCGCCGAGGGAGATGGTGCGGCTGAGCACAAAGTCGCCGCGCCGGACCAGAATCATCTCGGTGAAACTGCCGCCGATGCGGACGATGATAAGGTTCTTGTCGCTGATGCTGGGGGAGCGGTTGCCGTAGACAACGGCGCGCATGACGGCGAAGGGCTCGGCGTCAATGATGAGCGGCTCCAGGTTGGCCATTTCCAGGGTGGCGATATGACTGTCCACGACGTCGCGATGGGCGGCGACCAGGACCACCTCGGCTTCGCCCTCTTCTCCCGTGACGGTGCGCAGCATCTGGCACTCGATCACGCTGTCTTCTGAGGGAAAGGGGATGTAGCGCTGCGCTTCGTATTGGACGAAGCGTTTCATGCGGGAGGGGGCCATGGCGGGGAAGCGCGCGGGGCGCACCACGACCCGAGGGCCGCCGACGGCGGAGATACAGGACTTGGTGGACACCCCCTGGGCGAGCAGGAGATCGCGGATGACGGCAGCCACCTCGAACTGATCGGTGACGGCGCCGTCCTGCACGGTGCCTTCCGGCAGAGGCGCGATGGCCGCGGTCGCAAGCACCGGCCCGTGGCCGTCGGAGCGGATGACGGCGATCTTGACACTTTCAGCGCCGATGTCCACGGCGACGTAGTCGCTCTTGCCTCGCCTACCGAACATCATGGCAGACTCTCCTTCCGCTCGGCCCTACAGGCCGGTCTACGGGAGCACCGCATCCGCCGCTGAGGCGCTGGCTGCGCTTGCGCGCCGCGCGGCCGATGTAGGTCTCGTTTCTCCTAGTTACCAACGTCCCCGTCGGGAGCGAGGTTCACGCCGTCGCGCACTCGACGGCGGTTCAGCGGGCGCGGCCGCGTTCATCGTCAATCCGGGCTCGGATGGCATAGAATAGCACCATTAGGGCCTGCTTGACGCTATCCCAGTTCTGGAATCGGCACGGAACGACGGCCACTTCTTCGGGAACCTGGACCTGCTGGCGGATGTCCACCAACGAGAGCGCCTGGGGCTGGTCTGCCTCACCCACCGCCACCACCACCGGGACGCGGAAACTGCTGGTCAGGAAGTCAACGACGTGTCTGGTATGCTCCAGCAAGGCGGGGGCGGCGGCGTCGCAGGTGACCACCGCTCCTGAGAGGCCTTTACAGATGGTGGGCCAGGCGAACTCCAGGGTTGGATGGGCCACGACGCCATAGAACTGTATGCGGACGTCGGCGGAGACCTCCCAGCGGCGAAACTCCAGCGCGCGTTCGCCGCTGGCGCCAGCGGTGGCGCCGGTGCCGCGCGCCAGGGTGGCGAGCATCTCACGGCAGCCGGAGGCGGGCGGGCCCATGACCACAATCTTGGCGCTTAGCATGCGGCGACCTACAGGGATTCCAGCTTGGAAATGACCAGTTCGACCTGCTCCGGACTGAAACGGAGAAGCGGATGTCCTTGCTGCTCGGGGCGCAGGCGCTGCGCCACGCGGCGCTCGGATCCGGTCTCAAGCATGGTGGTGGCAGCCGGCCGCCTGCTTTCGGCCGCCGGCTGCTGGGGTGGCTGACCAGTGGGAGCCGCGGGAGCCTGGGCGGTTTGGGGCTGGGCCCGCATGATCAACGAGAGGGTGTCCGCGGTGACGGTGCGGGGGGCCACGAAGGGCTTCTGTTCGAACTGGAACCGCCCGACAGGGCAGGCTAGGATGCGCCGCACGGCTTGCACTCCTTGGCCTTCTGCGTCTTGGGCATGTACCACCTCACCGCCGACGAAGTAGAGGACGGCTAGGCCCTGCTCCGTCTCCACCGCCAGCACCCCTGCCTTGCGGGTGAGGTTGATGAGTTGGACCACTTCCACCAGACCCAGTTCAGCGATGTCGCCAGAGAGCGGCACGCTTGGTCACCCCTTGCCTGCGGGCCCGGCGGTGGCCGCGCGGGTGATGCGAGCGGCCCAGGGGGTGCGGGTAGTCGCTGCCCTCAGACCACGCCGGCCAATTCGCGAGCGGCCGCAGCCACCTCCACTATGATTCCGCCCAGGGCGGTCTTGCTGCTGCAGAGAACGGCAAGCAGGGCGTTGGGGGGAACCCATTGGGCGACGAGATGGGCGCGTTCGGCGCGCACCATGACTTGCGACACGGTTCCACCGTCCAACTCCAGGGCGGCGCCCTCGGCGAGAGCACAGAGGGCGGTGGCGCTCCGGCTCACCGCGTCGGCGAGCGGGTCGTTGGGGGCGCACGCCAGGGTTACTGCCTCCTTGTTGGCGACAGTAGCCACGATGACGCCGGGGCAGGCGGTGACGAGCCCGCGCAGGACTCGCTCCACCCGTTGCCGCTGGGCTTCGCGGAGTACAGACATTGTCGGTCATGGACTGGTGCCGGAAAGGGGGGGGCGCGGCACTACTCGCCCTTCTCCTCGAAGACGTCGCCGGTCTGCTCGCGGAGGAACTCGAGGCCTGCGCCTTCGGCGGCGGCGCGCTGATGGGACTCGGTGAAGATGCCGGAGACCTTGCGCGCTGCCTCTTCGGCGCAGAGGCGGACCAGCCCCACGGCGGTGCGGTCGTCGAAGAGCGCGACCAGGATGGCGCGGTCGGTGACCGTGGATATGTGGATGTGGTCGCGCTTACCTTGGTGGAACATGACACTGAACTCCGGCTCATCCACTAGCCGTGCCAGTTCCTTGGTGGAGGCGTAGGCCCCCGCTGCCAGGGCAGCCAGGGAGGTAGTATCTAGGGACTGGGTGAAGCCCTGCTTGGCGATTTCGAGGCCGTCGCGGCCGACGAGCAGCACACACTTGACCTCCGCCTCACGCAGAAACTGCCCCAGCGACTCGTTGATCTTCTCCCTGTCTTCCGGGTAGAGGATTAGGCTTACTCCGCTCATTGCATATTCCTCCCAGCCGATTTGTCCGGCGTCAGCCTGCGGCAGTGGCCTCCTGGCGCTCGAAGATCCTGCCGACTTCACCCACGAAATCGCTCACGCAGATCTGCACCACGCCCAACTGAGCCGTGGTATCGAAGAGCACCACCAGCACTCCTAGAGAACTCAAGCCGGCGACGATGACGCGCTGCTGGTCGCCCTGGTGCAGCAGGATCTCGAAGCCCTGCTCCCCGACCAGGTTGACCATCTCCATAGCGGTGGCAATGCTGGCGACGGAAAGGATGGCGATGGTGGCGATGTCGAGGCCTGCGGGCGAGCCCTCGGTGAGGATGATCTGACCCCGCGAGTCCGCGACGACCGCGCAGCGCACCTGGCTCTCTTCGACCAGGCGCGCCAGGGCGCGCCGCATGGCCTCCAGGCGGCCACTGGAGAGGGCCAGTTGAGAACGGTAGATGAGCAACCCCGAGGAGAGGAGTCCGTAGAGGATGCGTTGGGCCTCGAACGGGCTGCACGGACTCTTGGCCACGATGGCATCCACATCGCGCTCTCCGTTGACCAGTGCCAGGATCTCCCACTCCGGTGGGGTGAGGCTGATGTCATCGCCGCGCAAAGCATAGGAGGGGGCGAACTGGAGCACGATGTCGCCGGAGGGCAGTTTCTCTCGAATGCGCTGCCACTCATCAATGCGCCGCGCTCCCTCCATGATGAGGTGGGTAGGGCTGAGGCTAACGAACGGGTCCTCGCTCTCGTCCTGGCCCTCATAGGTGTCAATGAGGAAATCGCCCTCGGCCCACTCGAAGAGCCGGTAGACGGCTTCTTCGGTACGCTCTTGCAGGCGGCGGGCGATTTCTTCCCGAGTGACCAGGCCTATCTCCAACAAGACCTCACACAACAGTTTGTGCCTGGTCTGGATTTGCAGGTCAAGGGCCTCTTGGAGTTGCTTGGGGGTGATGACGCCCTGGCGGACGAGGAGGGCGCCGATAGGGTCAGTAGGCGAGCCGTCGGTGGCAGCGATGACTTTTCCGGCCCGGAAACTGACGCTGGCCTGCTGGCTGTCGCGCTCGAGGCGGACGAGGCCGCTACGGCGGGATAGGTTGACGAGTTCCAGTATCTCGGCCAGGGAGAATTCGCTGAGGCTGCCGCGCATGGGGGACGCTAACGCCCTCCCCGCCTAACCAGGCTGGCCAGCACCAGTTTGGAGATGGCATTGAGGCACTTGAAGACGCCGTAGCCGGTGATGGCCACGACTTCGAGCGAGGGCACGCGGGGATTCCGGTTGTTGAGCAGGAACTCCAGGTACTCGATGGGGGCGATGCTGGACAGATCGCGCTTGTTGTATTGCAGGATATAGGGGACGTCTTCGATGCTGCGGCCGTAACCCGCTAGGTTCTCCTGCAGGTTACGGAAGGACTCGACGTTCTCGCGCATCTTGCTCCACTGGGAGTCGGCGACGAAGACCACGCCGTCGGCGCCTTGGAGCACGAGTTTTCGGGTGGCGTTGTAGTAGGTCTGGCCGGGCACGGTGTAGAGTTGGAACTTGGTGCGGAACTCACCGATACGGGCGGCCTCCAAGGGGAGGAAATCGAAGAAGAGGGTCCTATCCGTCTCCGTGGCGAGCGACACCATGGAGCCGGTGCTTTGCGCGGGGGCGTGGTCGTGGACGTACTGCAGATTGGTGGTCTTGCCGCCCAATCCGGGGCCGTAATAGACCAGTTTGCACGCGATCTCCTTATTGGCGAAGTCAATTGAAGCCAACAGGGCCTCCTGCGCCTACAGCGCTCCGGTTAGAGCCGCGGCCATTTCTTTGGCCTGATGTCTAATCCTACCCACAACAGCGTCGGGGCTCAGAAAGAGGACGAGGGCAGCGCCTTCGCCCAGGCGTTGGGCGATGACGGCGCCCTGGGCGAACTCGAATATGGTGCGCTCGAGGGCGCCGTAGTCGCTGCTGGTTCCGACGGCCTCGCAGCCGACGAAGGCGGAGGCGACATGGGCCGCGGGCACTTCGAGGTCGGGCGTGACCTGCCCGGAGGCCTCCACGATGAAGCCGTCGCGGCCGACCGCCATGGCCATGCGCACCCCCGGCACGGCCGCCATGTTGTCCAGGCGTGCTTTGAGTTCCGACATTATCTAGCCACCCCTTGCTTTAGCGATTGACGGGCGGTTACCGGCGCCGGAGCTTGTCAGCGGCGGCGCGCATTTCGACGCGCACCAAGCCCACGTTGACATCCTTGTCGGTGACCACCACGAGATAGCCGATGCCGGCGTCGGCCAGGAAGATCTTGCCGTTGGCGGCATCCATCATGGCTTGGATGAACTTGCCCTGCTGCATGCGGTCGAGTGCTTTGGCGACGGTAGCACCGACCGAGGCGGCCATAGCGCCCAGCACCTCGTCGGGGGTTTGCACCGCGAGGTCTGAGGCAATGATCATGCCATCGGGGGCAGCGATCAGGCTTCCCATGACTCCCTTAATGCGGTTCAGTTCGCCAAGGACCTCTTTCATTGTCCTCTCCCTTCGTGCGCGCGGCTCGCGTCCGCGGACTCAGTCTATATCGCCTAGCCCTGGTACCGGCTGCTCCACAGGCGTTGCAGGGCTTGCGCCAATTGCTCGGCCTGCTCGGGCGCCAGCATTACCGGGACCTGGTCTCTGATGACGCTGATCAGCATCAGCGAGGGAGCGGGCACTAGGCCTATTGTCCCACTGTCGCTGTGCGCTGTCACGAGGCTGATCTTGCCCACTGCCATCTTGGTGGCCAGTTCCTGCAAAGGGGTCAGCATCTCCGCGCCATACGCGGCCAGGTTCTCGGCCACCAGGTCGCTAGGCAGGTTGCTCGCCAGGGGTAGGCCCTCGCCGCTGAAGATAAGGCCGCCGACGTTGGGGGCGCGCGCGGAGAGCATGGCGAGCACACCCTCCAGGGTGGAGGCGCGTGGATCGTGGGGGTTGAACTGCAGGGCCGGCAGCACGGGAGCCTCTGTCGTGGGGCCTGCGGCCCCGCGCGGGGCGGCCACGGGCTCGACCACTGGGTGCAACCTGGGCATGAATAGGGACCAGTAGAGGATGGGGGGCACCAGAACGACCTGCAGGCCGACGAGCGCGACGCGCAGGTAGTAGGCCTCTTGGAAGGCCTGAGCGAAATCCACGCCTTTGGCGACGGTTATCAGCCCGGCCATGAGGGCGCTCAAGACTCCGCGGGTGGCTAACATGGTAACCCAGTCCACGATCCAGGTCTGAGGGCCGTTGCCGCCGTTCCACGCGGTGCAGAAGATCGCGTACCAGACAGCCTCGACGAGCAGCACCATCCAGATCTCAATGGGGACTCCTAGGCCCACCTCGACGCCGTAGAGGAGCAGGCCGATCAAAGCGGTGGCTAGTGCCCCCAGCAGGCTCAGGTACACGCCAACTTGTCGCCAGGTCAGCGGCATCGGCTACGCCTCCACTCCATAACGTTGTCGGGCGCTGCCCGCGTGACACGTGGGCCAGCGTCGCGGGGGCCGCCTAGGCAATGCGGGCTGCACCTAAGGCACCGGCCACCCGGTCCAACTGCAAGTGAGCCAGGCCGGGCCGGACCTCGCCCGCGCCGGCCACGAGCAGCAGCAAGTTGTTCGGCAATTGCTGCCACATCATAGTGCCGCGTTCTGCGCGCACGCTCAACCTCTGCACCTTGCCTGCCATCAGGCGCGCGCAGCAAGACTCCACGCTCTCGTAAACGGCGGCCGCCAAACCGGCGACCGACTCCACGCTGGCGCCCGGGGGCAGATAGCAGACTAGGCGTCTCTGCGCCACCTGCACGGGCTGCGCGCTCAGCTCGCCGAAGGAGTCAAGGGCATTGGCCGCCCTTCTGATCACCCCTGCCGCCTCGGGCGGCAGGAGGAGAGGGGAGGCAGGCTCGGCCGGTGGCGCCGCGGGGGATAGGGGCGCGACCTGGGAGGCCAGGGGTGAGCGTGCGAGCGCAACGCCAACCGTCTCGGCCGCCCGCTCCACTTTGACGCTGAGGAGGCCGGCCACCGTCTCTCGCGGAACGATCACGGCCAGCAAGCCGGTCAGGCGCGGCGTACCGAACGGGGACACGGCCATGATGCTGCGCTCTAGGCTGATGAAGATCTGCTTGTTCTCGCCCAAACCCAGGACTTGCCCGAGGGAGGAGGCGCGCGCCACGAGCAGGCTGCTGCCCTCGGCGATGGCGCCGCGGCCCTCCGAGGGGGCGGCCGCCACGATGACGAGCGAGCCGTCCGCAGCGATCTGGCCGCCGGAGGTCAGGGCGCCGAACTGTCGCAGCCCCGCCAGCGCCTCGTGGATGCTGGGTTCCTTCAGCAGCGACGAGAGGTCCACGGGCTCGCGCAGCGGCGGCGCCGGGGACGGGGCTGCCTGGGCGGGCGCGCCCGCCTGCGCGCTAATGCCGGGGGACGGCACCGCCGGCGGGGCCGGAGGCACTGGCACTGCGGGAGGCCGTGCCGGTGGCGCAGGAGGCCCCTCGGGAACCGCCTGCACCGATGGGGGCTCGGCACCGACCTGCGGCGGCGAAGGCAGCGTGGGCCGCGTCTCTTCCTCAGCAATCGAGGCAAACAGGTCTTCTATGTCGCGGCCGGCCAGTTGCTGCGCGAGCACCTCTTCCAGCGACGGCATTCCTTCCGGTTCGGCCGGGGCAGGCGGCGCCTCGACCGGCACCTCAGGCGCCGGTGGCCTAGGAGGGGCAGCCTGAGCGAACGCACCTGTCTCTTGTTGCACGGCGGGCGGAGCCGCAGCGAGCAACTCAGGCGCCGGGGCAGCAGGCGGGGCAGGCTCAGCGAATAGGTCCGCTTGAGGTGGTACCGCGGGCGCCACCTGCGCGAACAGTTCAGGCGTGGGCGCCTCGGGGGGGGCCGCCGGAGCGGCAGGGGGCTGCGCGGGTCCGGGCGGCGCAGGCGCCTGAGGCATCAACTGCACGGAGGGAACGCTCGGCGGCGGGGGAGCAGGCGGGCACTCCGGGGAGGGCTTCTCAGCGAAGAACTCGATCTCCTCAAACGCCTCCTGCGGCATGGGGGGAGCGCCGGGGGCAGCCCAGGCCTCACGCGGCAGTGCGGCGAGGACGTGCTCCATTGGGAGTGCGATAGAGCCTTCCGCTACTGCCTCGGCGACGTCCCCTGGGGCCATGGCGAGCACATCCGGCGGAATCTGCGCGAGCACTTCTTGGACCGGCAGGGAGACGGCGCCCTCCTTCAACTGCTCAACGGCCCGGGCTTGGCCTATCCGCACCTGTATCTCGTCGGCGCGAGCGGGGTCGCGCAGGGAGATGGCGTTGGCGGGGAATTGCGAGAGCAGGGCAGAGAGCGGAACGCTGATGAACTCCTTTTCCTCCACCGGGGCGGGCGGCGCGGCCTCGGGCTCGACGGGCTCCGCGAAGAGATCATGTTCAGGAATGGGTATGATTCCGACCTGCTCCACACCGCCCTCGACAGCGAGAGCCTCTCGCGCAGGGGCAGCGTGCGCCGGGACGAAGAAGGCGGGGGGCATCTGAGCGAATACTTCGTCGAGGGGCAACTCAACCTTGCCGCCCGGAAGGGCCGCGGCCAAGTCCTCCTCGCTGAGGGCAAACGTTGCGGCGGGCAACTGGGGGACGATCTCTGAGATCGGGACGACGACCGCGCCCTCGCGCAACTGGGCGGCGAGCGTGGTCATGGGTACCGCAAACTCGACTCCGCCCAGGTCCTGAGTGGCAAGCGCGCCCTGGGGGAACTGAGCAGCGATCTTGGCAAGGGACACACGCACTACGCCTCCGGGCGGAAGCGGGGGAGGGATGGGCTCCGGCGGAGGCGCTGGCGGGCGTTCCTCCACCACGGGAGTTGGAGGCCATCCAGGCGCAATGGAGGGCGCGACGGGAGGTTGGGGCCCAGGCGGAGCGGATGGAGTTAGGTACGGGCCGACGGTGGGCACGCCGGCAGCCTCGGGCGGAGCAGCGGCGGCGGCGGCCTGCTGGCGAGCGCGCAGGCGCTGCTTTATGGCTTCGAGGAGTTCTCGGTCGGCATCAATGGTTGGCCGTGAAGGAGGCGGCGGAGCAGGAGGGACTCCGGGAGTGGTCGGCGGCACCGGCGGGCTTGGCGGGGCGACCTCCGCACGGGGGGGAGCGGCGGGCACGCCTGGAGCCCGCGGAGCGGGAGCCCCCTCCGCGGGTGCTGCGGGCGGCCTGGGAGCCGGGGCCTCAACACGCGGGAAGGGCTGTGGGACTCCTGGGATGCGCGGGGCGCGGACCTCCGCCGCAGGCGCTGCCGGCGGCCTGGGCGTGGGCGGTGGCGGCTCCTCGGCCAACACAATGGGAGGGACGAGCCTCTCCGGTGCACGAGGCTTTTCCGGGAAAGGAGGCGCAGGCCGGACCACCGGCTTCTTCTCGAAGGGCCAGGGAGGCAGCGACTTGCGCGCCGGCGGCGGTGGGGAGGGCAGCAGGAGGTCTCGGAGCGGGTATACCAGGAGCGGCACGAACACTATCTGGCAGACCACTAAGGGCAGGAACTGCCAGAGGGCCTCGCGCAAGCCTTGGACTATGGCGGTGCCAGGAACCACGAGGGAGGCCACGACGCCGATGAGGGCACTGGACACTCCGTGGGCGAGCGCCAAGGCAAGGGTGGCTAGCAGCCAGCGGCCGAACTGCCACTGCGGCAGCCAGCGGGCCGCGAGCAAGGCATAGAGCACGAGAGCGCCTGCCAGCACATAGGGATTGTCGGCGTGGAAGGCAGCGTTAGCGTGGCCTTGGGTGTAGATGATGATGGCCATAGCGGCGAGGAGCAGTGCGCAGATCGCCGCAAGCAGGACGCCGAGACCACGCGGTACCTGGGCCCCCAAGGTCCTGCCTCGATTAGCTCCGCCGTCGCAGGTGGCGGATGTGCGAGATGGCGTTGTTGATGTGCAGGTTCACCAAACCGAGGCGGGCCCCGGGCTCGATGACAGTGGCGAGCACACGGTCGCCGATGCGGACCAGGCGCATGGCGCCTTGAGCGGACTCCACCCAGCCCTCCTCAATCTGCCCCATGCCCATGCGGACAGTTTGCTCGCCAGCAGTCTGGAAGATCTGGGTAATGGAGGCGGCGATAACGTCGTCCATGGCTCCGCCCTCGGAGGAGGCGGCGACGACCAGGCCCTCTCGGCCGACGATAATGGCCTCCCGAATGCCTTCGGCGTGACCGAGGGCGCGCAGGAACTCTTGCTCTCGCTCGGTAAGGAAGATGGCTTGCTCGGGCGAGAGCTCGTCGCTGGCGAGCATCTCCGCCTCGCTGATGGGCGGCGGCGCCCTGTCAAGCACCCGGACGGCCTCGGCGACCGCGGCCTGGCCGGAGGCGGAAGGCGGCGGCGCGGGCGGAGGAGACACTGGCACTTCCGACGGTGCCTCCACGGCTGGGCCTGGGGCGGATGGAGCGGGGGATGGCTGTCCGGCGGCCGGCGTGCCGACCGAGGTGGGCAGCCCCTGTGCCGCCAAATCGTCCCGGATGCGCAGTGCCTGTTCGAGCACTTGCTGGGCGTTGATGCTGGAGGGATAGAGGAAAAGCACGAGTTCCAGTTGCTCGATGGCGCGGTCGGGGTCGCCGCGCGAAAGGTGAATGCGGGCGAGCGAGGTGTGGGCCACGGGGTTGTTGGGGTCGAGGCGCAGGACTTCGTTGAACTCCTTGTAGGCTTCGTCCGGGCGCTTGCGGTCTATGAGGATGTCTCCCATGACCAGGTGTGCGGTGACATAGGCGGGATGCACCTTGAGCCCGGCGCCGCAAATCTCCTCCGCCTCGTCGAGTTGGCCGCGGCGGCGGTAGGCCTCCGCCAGCAGGGCGAACACCAACGAGCTCGGGTCGCGCTGATACTGCTCGCGGTATTCCTCCAGCCGACTCTCGTCAACGCCAGCCGCCATAGGCTAGGTCGCCTCCCAACGCCCGCCTTCTACTGGCCGAGCGAGTACCGATATCCACGGGCAGGCCATTGGCGCACCACGACACCCCACGGACCTCGGCCAATGCCTTCCCTTCTTTGCGCCCGGCCAGCGCCCGACGCGCAGCGATTCCGCGCACTCGCCGGACGAATTATACCACAGCGGGCGCTTGCTCTCTTATTCAACGCCGGCCGGCCGCCAACGTTCAATCGGGGAGAGCGCGGCAGGCCAATGAGTCGGCCCACCGGCGAGTTGATCGCGGACCACCTCGGCGGTTGCGGGGGCCAGTGACAGGCCGTCGCCGCCGTGACCGCAGGCCAGCGTGAGCCCCTGCCAGCCGGGGGCAGGGCCTATCCAGGGCAGGCCGTCGGGGGAGGTGGGCCGCAGCCCGGCGAAGGAGCGGATCACCTTGACGGCGGAGAGGGGGGGCAGGTAGTCGCGCGCGCAGCGGGCGATGGCGCTCAGTTGCGGAACGGCCGTCTCTCGGCCTTCTCTGCCGGCCTCACGGCTGCTGCCGATAAGCAGGTTGCCGTCCACCGTCTGCTCCACCACCAGGGCGATGCGGTCCCCATCGCCTTCCCCACCCCACTTGGATTCCACATAGGAGGCGGCCAGCACGCTGTGCGCCAGGGCCGGGGCTAGGGGCTCCGTGACCAGCACCTGGCCGCGCACGGGGGTGAGGGGCAGCGTCAGGCCGAGCGGCCGCAGGAGTTCACGGCATGCGAGGCCGGCGGCGAGTATGGTGTGAGGCGCGCCCAGGTCGCCGGCGGCGGTGCGCAGGCCGATGACGCGGCTGCCGCTGGTGAGCAGTGCGGTGGCCGGCTCGTGCAGGCGCAGTTGACCGCCCGCGCGGCGGAATGCCTGGGCCAGCGCAAGGCAAAGGCGCCAGGGGTCCACCTGGGCCTCCTGAGGGCAGACCAGGCCGCAGCAGAGCCGCGGGGAGAGCCAGCGCTCGAGCGCGCGGAGGTCTCCCTCATGCCACTCGACGGGCACGCCGGCGGCGCCAAGTTGCTGGGCGCGGCCGAGCAGCTCGCGCCGCGCCGGCTCTTCGCCCACGGACAGGCCGGGGCAGTCGCGCAGTCCGATGTCGGCTTCGAGCCGGGCAGGCAATTCGCGGTAGAGTTGCAGGCTACGGCGAGCGAACTGCAAATGCGGACCGGGGGCCTTGGTCTGAAGCAGTAAGGTGCCATTGCAGGCCCTGGAGGCCTCGGCGGCGAGGTCGCCCCGCTCGAGCAGCGTCACCCGCAGCCCCGCCTCCGCCAGGGCGTGGGCCACGGCCAGTCCGACTACGCCGGCGCCGACGACCAGCGCGTCAGGGCTGGGCCTGGTCACCGGCATCAGCGAGGATGCCCAACTCGAGAGGGCGCGCGGGGGGCCGAACGGTATGCGCGACGATGCGCTCGCGCCCTAGGCGGAGCACGCGGGCAAGGAGCCTTTCTATGAGGGGTTGACAGATGCAGCCTTGGCAGAGGCCGGTGGCAGCGCGGGTGCGCAGTTTGACGCCGGCGACATCGCGCGCCCCATTGGCGATGGCCTGCTCGATCTCCCCCGCAGTGACCTCCTGACACCGGCAGATGACCAGGGGCCTATCCACCGGCTACGCCCACGCTCGCTTCCGGGCCTCCCTCGGCCTCGCGCACCATGGCCTCGAATTCACCGGGCCGGGTGGTTCTGGCGAGGCCTTCTTCGTAGGCGACGAGGCCGTGCACGACGTAGCGCGCCAGGCACTGGTCGAGGGTCATCATGCCCTGCTTCATACCCGTTTGCAGGTGGGAGGCGATCTGATAGGTCTTGGCCTCGCGCACCAGGTTGCGCACGGAGGGTGTGCCGACCAGGGTTTCGAAGGCGGCGATGCGGCCGCGCCCGTCCTTGCGTTTGCAGAGCGTCTGGGAGAGGACTCCGATCAGGTTGGCGGAGAGTTGCTGGCGCACTTGGGGCTGCTGGTGCATGGGGAAGATGTCAACGATGCGGTCAATGGTTTGGACCGAGTCTTGGGTGTGGAGGGTGGTGAGTACCAAGTGGCCGGTCTCGGCGGCGGTGATGGTGTTGCGGACCGTTTCCAGGTCACGCATCTCGCCCACGAGGATGACGTCGGGGTCTTGGCGAAGCACCCACTTAAGCGCATTGGCGAAGGCGTGGGTATCGCGGCCCACCTCGCGCTGGTCCACGACGGCGACGCGGCTGTCGTGCACGAACTCCACGGGGTCTTCGACCGTGACCACGTGCAGGGGGAAGTTGTTGTTGACGTAGTTGATCAGAGCCGCCTGGCTGGTGCTCTTGCCCGAGCCGGCGGGGCCGGTGACGACGACGAGGCCGCGGGGCCGCTCGGCGAAGTACCAGCAGACGGCGGGCAGGTTGAGTTCCTCCATGGTGCGGATGCGGAAGGGGATCATGCGGTAGAAGCCGCTGACGCTGCCGCGCTGCTGCATGACGTTGACGCGGAAGCGGCAGACGCTCTCGATTTCGTAGGCGACATCGAGTTCGAGGTCGTGTTCGAACTGACGGATTTGCTCTTCGGTCAGGATGCTGTAGACGAGGTCGCGGGCCTCCTGGGCAGCCAGAACCGGGTACTGCGTTCGATAGAGGTCTCCGTAGATGCGCATGAGAGGCGGGGAATCCGCCTTGACGTGCAGATCGGAGGCATCGCGCTCAACACATTCAATCAGCAGTTCATTGAGATCGAGTGCCACTGCTCACCCCCCGTTTCTAGGCAGTGCGTGCCAATTGTTCGAAGTCCCTCGGACTACCGGCCTTCATTAGTGCCTCCTCGTAAGCCACCAACCCCCGCTGGTACAAGCCCACCAGGTACTGGTCCAGCGTGACCATTCCTTCCTCGCCGCTGGACTGCACGATGGAGTAGACTTGGTGCGTCTTTCCCTCACGGATAAGCGCGCGCACGGCCGAGTTTACCGTCATGATCTCGAAAGCGGCAACGCGGCCTTGGCCGTCGGCGCGCGGCAGCAGGGTCTGGCAGATGACCGCCTCCAGGGTGAGCGCCAACTGCATGCGGATTTGCTGCTGCTGTTGGGGCGGGAAGACGTCAATGACGCGGTCAATGGTCTGGGCGACGTCGGTGGTGTGGACGGTGGAGAAGACGAGGTGGCCCGTTTCCGCGGCGGTGACTGCCAGGGCCATGGTCTCGAGGTCGCGCATCTCGCCTACGAGGATGATGTCCGGGTTCTGGCGCATGACGTGGCGCAGGGCCTCGGCGAAGGAATGGGTGTCGGTGCCGACTTCGCGTTGGGAGATGCTGGCCATCTTGTCCAGGTGCACGAACTCGATGGGGTCTTCGATGGTGATGATGTGGCGGGGCACGAGCGCGTTGATGTAGTCGGTCATGGCAGCCAGGGTGGTCGTCTTGCCGGAGCCGGTGGGGCCGGTAACCAGGACCAAGCCGCGCGGGCGCATGGCGACCTGCTTGAGCACCTGGGGGAGACCCAGGTCGTCAATGGTGGAGGCGTGCAGAGGGATGAGACGCATGACGGCGCCGATCTTCTCCATCTGCTTGAAGACGTTGACGCGGAAGCGGGCATAGCCCTCGACGACGTAGGCGAGGTCGAGTTCCAGCTGCTCCTCGAAGCGCGCCCGCTGGTTGGGCGTGAGGATGGAGTAGATAAGTTGCTTGATGCCTTGGTCGCTGAGAGGCGGCCTTTCGGTGCGGTAGAGGCGCCCGTGGATGCGCATTACCGGGGGCTCGCCCGCCTTGAGATGCAAGTCGGAGGCGTTACGTTGCCCCAGTTCGACGAGCAGGTCATCAAGCGTGTAAGGTGCGGTTTGGGTACTCCTTGGGCTATCGATCCTCATGCTGGTTCTCTACCGGTGTAGCCTAAAGCCTGTCCGAGCCCCGCAGAACCCCAGTGAACGTTGGTGTGAAGGGCCGCGCTGGTGGTCTAGATGACCGAAACTGACTCGTATGGCTTGCGAGGAACCCTCGCTGACTCCCGGCCTCCTTTCGACTGAGTATACCCTCGGTGACACCGGCCACTGCGGCTGCCAAGCAAAAACCCCTACCGTGCCGAGGGCAGCCAGAACTGATGGGCTCCGAGCCCAGAGCCCGGCCCGCGGCTGCCTTTGCCAGTTTAGGCAGTGCGGGCCAACTGCTCGAAGTCCTTGGGGTTGCCGACCTTGGACAGGGCTTCCTCGTAGGTCACTAACCTCTGCTTGTAGAGGCCGACCAGGTACTGGTCGAAGGTGATCATGCCTTCTTCGGCGCCGGACTGAACGATGCCGTAGATCTGGTGGGTTTTGGCTTCGCGGATCAGGGAGCGGATGGCCGAATTGACCGTCATAATCTCGAAGGCGGCAATGCGGCCCTGCCCATCGGCCCGCGGCAGCAGGCTTTGACAGACAACGGCCTCCACGGTCAACGCGAGTTGCATGCGTATCTGCTGCTGCTGGGCGGAGGGGAAGGCATCCACGATGCGGTCTATAGTCTGCGCCACGTCGGTGGTGTGCACGGTGGAGAAGACCAAGTGGCCGGTTTCGGCAGCAGTGACTGCTAGGGCCATGGTCTCGAGGTCGCGCATTTCGCCGACGAGGATGATGTCGGGGTTCTGGCGCATGACGTGGCGCAGCGCCTCGGCGAAGGACCTGGTGTCCAGCCCGACTTGGCGCTGAGTGATGCTGGCGACTTTGTCCTTGTGGAGGTATTCGATGGGGTCTTCGATGGTGATGATATGGCGCGGCACCAGGCCGTTGATGTGGTCGATAATGGCGGCCAGGGTGGTGGTCTTGCCGCAACCGCTGGGGCCGGTGACGAGCACCAGACCGCGAGGCCTGAGGGCGATGTCCTTGAGCACCGCGGGCAGGCCCAGTTCATCAATGGTGCGCACGTTCCAGGGGATGAGGCGCAGAGTGGCGCCGATGTGCTCCATCTGGCGGTAGAGGTTGACGCGGAAGCGGGCGTAGCCCTCGATCATGTAGGCGGCGTCGAGTTCCCATTCTTGCTCGAAGTGGTGGCACATTTCGGGTGTGAGGATGGAGTAGATGAGTTCCCTGACGTGCGCTTCTTCGAGGGCGGGGTTATCGGTGCGGTAGAGGCGCCCGTAGATGCGCATCACCGGCGGCTGACCGGCCTTGAGGTGCAGGTCGGAGCCCTGCCGCTGGCCCAGTTCCATGAGCAGGTCATCGAGGGTATAGGGCAGTGCCACGCTCATCTTCGCAACATCTGCCTTAGTTCGGTGAGATTGCCGGCATTGATCAGCGCCTGCTCGGCGGTAATCGCGCCCTGTTTCACGTAGTTGTAGAGGGCCTGGTTCATGGTCTGCATACCCCAGAACTGCCCCTCGGCGATCTGACCATAGACCTCGCCGGGGCGGCCCTCTTCGATGAGTTTGGCGACCGTTGGGGTCACGACCATGATCTCCATGGCGCAGACTCGGCCCAGGTTGTCGGCGCGCGGGATGAGTTTCTGGGTCAGGGCGGCCTTCATGGTGTCGGCGAGGCGGAGGCAGATCTGCGGCTTGTCGTTGGGAGGGAACATGTTGATGATGCGGTCGAGGGTTTCGGCGGCGCTGCGGGTGTGGACGGTGGAGAAGACCAGGTGGCCGGTTTCGGCGGCAGCCATGGCGGTGCTGAAGGTCTCCACGTCGCGCATTTCGCCGATGAGGATGACGTCCGGGCTCTGGCGCAGCACGTATTTGAGGGCATCGCTGAAGGACTGGGTGTCGGTGCCGATTTCGCGCTGCATGACGATGCCACGGTCGTCGGTGTGCACGTACTCGAGGGGGTCCTCGATGGTGACGATGTTGCAGGGCCGGGTGCCGTTGATCTCGGCGATCATGGCGGCCAGCGTGGTGCTCTTGCCGCAGCCGGTCGGTCCGGTGACCAGGATGAGCCCGCT
>CAZGSV010000013.1:44258-52393 GCA_964528605.1 uncultured Armatimonadia bacterium | reverse complement strand
CCGGGCGCAGCGGCCAAGAGGCGCGGCATGCGGATGGCTTGCTGCCACGGCGCGAGTTCGAACGCCGCCTGCGCGACGAACTCGCTCGCTGCTATCGCTATCACCACGGCCTGGCCTTGGTGGCCCTGGACCTAGACCACTTCGCCGACGTGGAGCAAGCGGTGGGGCATAAGGAGGCGCAGGGAATCCTCGCGCGCCTCGACAACACCCTCGCCGGCTGGCTGCGCCGTTCTGACTTTGCCAGCCGCACCCGCAAGGGGGAGTACCTGTTGGCCTTGCCGGAGTTGTCTCGCGGGGGGGGATTGGCGGCGGCTGAACGATTCCGGGCCTCCATCGCGCAGGGGCAGTGGCTCGCGGGCGACAAGCCGGGCATCGTGCTCACCGCCAGCGCCGGCATAGCCGCCTTCGCGCGGGACGCGCACAACGAGAGCGATCTGGTTGACGCCGCGCGGCTGGCGCTAGTGGAGGCCAAACGCCGCGGCCGCGACCGCGCCGTCGCCCTAGGCGAAGTCCGCATCATCAAAGCCGCGTCGTAGGCCGCCGCAGAGCCCGGCCACAGCATTCGCGGTAGCGTCCGGGTTCAGCCCGGACGCAATACCCTGGTCGGGCGTAAAGCCCGACGCTACGATGTGGGCGGGGCCTCAAGAACAGGCGTGTGGCGTCCGGCGCAAAGCCGGACGCTGCGCAGGCTCCCTGTTCTCCCTCTAGTCCAACACAAAGAGCACGTCGCAGGTGGACAGGAAATGGGTGCGCTCGTCCATCGCCAGCACGAGGTCCGCGGTCTCGTTGTCCACTATGAAGTAGGTCTTGATGGGGTCTTCGTCGGTGAAGCCGCGGGCGCCGGGCGGATAGGCCTTCACGAACAGAGGGTTGTCGCCCGCGCGCGGGTTGGCCTTGGCGATCTCCAACTCGTGCGCCCAGCCAGCGATGCCATAGGAGAGAGCGAACTCGGGGACGACATCGAGAGTGCCCCACACCTCCTCGCCCGCTGGGGTGAGGATCTTAGGGGACATGGAGGGCTCGCCGCCGGAGCCTCGGGCGTCCACGATCAGGCCGCTGTAGTCCGCCTCAGGCGGCTGCGCGAAAGGCTCCTGCATTCCCTGCAGCGGCAGCACCGGCCTACCGCGGTATCGGGGCAGAGGCTGCTTGGTCTCGCAAGCGGTCACGGTGGGCAGTATCACCTGACTGAGGGCCCGCGGCTTCTGCCCGGCAGCGAGAGGCTGAGGCGGCTCGGCTTGGGGCCCCAGATGTCTGTACGCGAGCAGAATGCCAACGCGCACGGTGGCCAGCGGTGAGCCATCGTCCGCTTGCTCCACCTTCTCGTCAATGACCCGCGCGCCCTTGATGAACCCATCCACGCGCATCTGCTGCTCGCTGTCCTCCGTCAGGCCGTTGCGCACGGTGATGGTCGAGGTGATGCGGAAGCCGAGCGCGGTTTCCGCGAGTTGCCCGTAGGCGCGCACGCGGGCCGCGTCGAGCGCCAGTTGGCGCGCCTGAATGGGGTTCACAGTCTGCGACAGGTCGGCGGTGCCGATGCCCGTGGCCTCGAGGTAACGGTCCTCCCAGTTGGTGAGGCTACTGCACTGGTCGCCTTGCGATTGCTGCACCAGCGTCGTCTGCTTCTCCTCCCACCAGTTGGCCGCCAGGGCCGCCGAAGCCCCCAGAACCACAATGGCTGCCACAAACCAGATGCGCCGCATTTGAGAACCCCCTGGACGGGCAGAATCGCCTCCTCGCTTGGCTAGGCGCCTCCATTAGGGTGTATCATCGGCGTGTTGTCAAGGGCAACGGCCGTGCAGGCCGTAGGGAGGCGTGCCGGATGAGGGACACGCGGTTTTGGCTTCCCCTAATGCTTATCGCAATAGCGCCTGGGCTTGCGTTCATCGCATTCGGATGCGGCGGGGGCGGAGGTGGCGCGACCACTTACTCCGTGTCGGGCCGCATCGCAACTGAGGGCATGGTTTCCGACCCATCCTCCATAGTGGTGGGGGTAAAGGGCACCACCATCACCGCCCACCCCCACCCCGATGGCACGTTCACTCTCCAGGGCGTCCCCGCCGGCAACCTGTGGGTCTACGCCATCTCCCCTGACGGCGCTGCGGCTGGACGCGTGGAGGTGGAGGTGAACGGCGACCAGCCCGAGATAGATGTGGGGACGCTTCCTCTCTGGCCCGCCGGACAAATCGCGGGGCTGGTCACTGCGCCGGGGGTGGAGGGACAACCGGTGCCGGTGGCGGAGGTCTCGATGACCGCGACCGGCGAGCCGGCGCCAATCTTGCCTCCCGAGCCGCCCCTGCCGCCTACCGATCCGGGGATTAAAGGCGGACGCCAAGACGGCACTACCCCTCCCGTCCTGGAGTTCCACGCCGTCACCGACGTTGATGGTTCTTACCTCATCAAGGGCGTCCCCGGGGGCACCTACACCGTGCGCGCGGAGAAGGACGGCTATGCTCCGCAGGAGATCGTTATCTACGTCGAGCCCGGCCGCACCGCGGTCGCGGACTTCGTGCTCGGCCCGCCCGTGCCTCCCGGCGGCCGCATTGTGGGCACGGTCACCGGCGTTACCTCCACAGGGGAGCAGACGCCTCTGGCTGGCGCGCTGGTGATCGCCGTGTCGAGCGATACCCCAATGGTGGAGGTCGAGGACTGGACCAAGAGCCTGGAAAGGACCGACTCCGCCGCCGCGCTCTCGATTGTCCAGTCCGGTGTGCCCGACGGTATGCCCGGGCCTTGGCCCGACCCGCCTGCGGGCATCGTCGCCGCCACCAGGACCGACGAAACAGGCCACTACGTCCTCGACATGCCTGAAGGCTGCTACACCGTGGTCTCCTATGCCGAGGCCTACAAGGTGGGAGTGCAGTGGGGCGTGTGGGTGACCGGTGGGCAGGACACCCCTGTTGACTTCGTACTTGTGCCGGGACCTCTGGCAGAGTCGCCCCTTCGCGTCGCGCTGCAAACCGACAAGGTCAGTTACTTGCCGGGCGAGCCCGTGGTGATGACCTTGAGCGTGCTCAACGCCGGCCAGGAGACGCAAACACTGCACTTCCCCTCCTCGCAGCAGTACGATTTTGCCGTGGACAAGGGCGCCAACCTCATTTGGCGCTGGGGCGCCGGCCAGGTGTTCCTGCCGGCCGACTCGCAACTCACGCTGGAGCCGGGGCAGCTGGTCAGTTTCAAAGAGGCCTGGAATCAGTTGGACCAGTCGGGGACGCAGGTTCCACCCGATTTCTACGGCCTAATCGGAGTGCTACCCGCGAACGAAGGTGCCCTGGCCGTGTGCGCATGGATGCTCATCGAGGGGGTGCTCCCGCCTCCCGTGCCGCTCTAAGCGGAACCGCCATTCCCTTGCTGCACCAGCGGGGCGCCCCGGCGCCCCGCTTCTTCGTACGCTCCCGTCGCTGGGCGAAATGGGAGCCGTCCCACACCGCCGGGAGGAATGCGCCACCTAAGGTCGGCGTCGCCCCGTCGCAGCATCGTTGACCCTGCGCGCGCCCGCTTGCTAGTGTGACGCGGCCTGAAGGGAGGCTGGTTGCGATGCGCATCTTGCCACGACCAACACAAAGCCAATGGACCGGGGAGTCGCTCTACTTCGGGGACATGGTGACCTGCGTGGGCGGCGAGGCTCTGAAGTGGACCGTCGCGGTGAATGCGCTCAAGGACGGCTTGGCCGCGGCGGGGGTGCAAGTGAGAGGCGCCGGCGGGGGGGGCAGCACCGAGACCACCGTGGTGCTGGCCAACTCACCGGGCGATCACCCGCTGGTGGGCCAGGCCGCGAGGGCCTTGGGCGTGGACCAGGCAGCACTCGGACAAGCCTTCGCGGAGGTGGGCGAAGAGGGCTACCTGCTCGGCGTGGCCCGCATCGGCGCACAGACCGTCGCCGCCATCGGCGCCCCCAGCGAGCGGGGCGCCTTCTACGGCGTGCAGACGCTTCTGCACCTGCTGCGCGCGAGCGCGCGCCCGGGGTACATTGCCGCGGGCGGGCTCGCAGACCGGCCCGCGTTCCCCTGGCGCGGCATAGTGGAGGGCTTCTACGGCCCCCCCTGGACGCACGAGCAGCGCCTGCGGCTGCTCGACTTCTGCGGCGCCTACAAGATGAACCTGTTCATCTATGCGCCCAAGGACGACCCCTACCACCGCGAGCGCTGGCGCGAGCCGTACCCCGAGCAGGCAGGGCGGCGCCTGGGCGAGTTGATCGAGAGGGCGCGGGCGCGCCTGGTGGACTTCTGCTTCGCCATCAGCCCCGGCCTAAGTATGCGCTATTCCAGCGACGAGGATTTCGCCCGCTTGGCGGAGAAGTGCGAAGCGGTAGCGCGCATGGGCGCGGCCTGGATCGGCCTCTTCCTCGATGACATCCCCGACGAACTGCAGCACGCGGAGGACCGCGAGCGTTTCCGCAGCCTGGGGCGGGCCCACGCCGAGGTGACCACGCGCCTGTGGGAGTACCTGCAGGCGCACCGCCCCGGCGTCCGCTTGCTCATGTGCCCCACGCAGTACGTCGGCACGACGAGCAGCCCGTATCTGGAGGAGTTGGGAGCCGGGACACCGGCGGCGGTGGAGATCATGTGGACCGGGCGCGCCGTGTGCTCGCCGGCCATCACGCCTGAGGAGGCCGACGGCTTCGGCGCCGGCCTGAAGCGCAAGCCGTTCGTCTGGGACAACTACCCCGTCAACGACTATGACCGCAGCCGCTTGCTCATGGGGCCGGTGCGCGCGCGGCCTGCCTCCCTGCGCTACCACCTCGCCGGCCTGGTGTCGAACCCGATGAACGAGGGCGAGGCCTCGAAGGTGGCCTTGCTCACCTATGCGGACTACCTCTGGAACCCCGAGGCCTACCAGGCGGAGGAGTCTTGGCAGGCGGCGCTGCAGCACTTGGCGGGCGAGGGCGAGGGGTTGGCTCTGCTGCGCGAGTTCTGCGAACTCACGCAGAGTTCCTTCCTATGGGAGCACGAGGCGCCGGCGCTGCGCGCGCAACTGTCGGACTTCTGGCAGGGATTTGAGGCCGGCGGGCCCGGGCGCGCCCAAGCCACCGAGGAACTACGCCATTACCTGCAGGGCTTGCATGACCTGGACCATCGCCTGGCCCAGGAACTGCTCAACCCCGCCTGCTACCGCGACATAGCGCCCTATCTGTTCAAGTTGTCCCTGGGCGCCGAGGTGGGCAAGTTGGGACTCGACCTGCTGGCCGCCCACGAGAACGATCCGGAGGGCGCGGGCGGACTGGTGCAGGAGTTGCGCCGCAAGACGGCCGCCGCCCTCGCCAATCTGGAGGGGATTCCTGAGCAGATGGCGGGTGGCCTGCCTGAGGAGTTCGGCAAGCGCGTGCTCCAACTAGTGGAGTAGGCGCCCGTCGGCCTGCCGCTCTACACCGTCTGGCCACAAAAAGGATCGGCCCCCCGCGGAGCGAGGGGCCGATCCACTAACTGCCCGCCCGCGCCGCCAACGGCGGCACGGGCAGCGCGAACTTCAGGCCTAGTAGGACAGCAACCCGCCGTTGGGGACCATGAGCATGGCGACAGCCTGGTCGAAGGAAATAGTGTTGTACGCGGCGTGGCCGTCCACGTAGGCGACTATAGCGCCTCCCACGGCATCCCCGGCGCCACCCAGCACCGGCGGCAGGAAGTGCTCCTCGATCCAGTCGTCACTCTTGCCGAGGTGCGTGCCGTACGAGTCGCAGCCCACCAAGACCTTTTGGCTGGGCATGCTGATGTTGCCCTGGTTGACCGAGCACGAGAAGTACATATCGGGGTTGTCGGTCCCGTCGTTGCTAATGGTGCCGGTCAACACACCGTGCAGCGGGCCATACAGGTAGAGTATGATCGATAACGGAGTGGGCCAGCTTACCCCCCCGTACTCCTGAATCCCGTGGCCGCAGGCGTAGAAGTAGGACCCGGACAGCAGAACCTTGCCGGGAAGGTGGGCGATGTTGTTGCTGTTGGTGCCGGCCATGTCCTGATAGAGCATGTAGTCCGGGTTGAAGCCGCTCAGCGTGGGGCAGTTGAAGATCTTCCGGTTCTTCACGTAGTCCATGATCATGTCGCCCATCTGCCAGGTGTGGCCGGGGTTATGGCGGTCAGTGCCGCCGGGCACGCCGTGGGGAGGGCAATGGGTAGTGTAAGTCCCGAGGCAGCCGTCGTTATCGTCGAAGCACACAGTGGGGAACTTCTCGCCCCAGTCAATGCTGTACTCGATAACGGCCATGGCCAACTGACGCGCGTTCTGAATGCACGTGGCCTTGCGCGCCGCCTCCCGAGCGCGCGCAAAGACGGGGAAGAGGATGGCAGCGAGTATGGCAATGATGGCGATGACTACGAGCAGCTCGATGAGTGTGAAGCCTTTGCGAGATCTCATCTCTTGTTCTCCCTCATTTCCTCCTCGTGATTTCACCTTAACCCTCCCACCGGTTAGGCCAATCCATCACCTCCCTCAGCGGCACGGTGGGCCTCTGATCTTCGATCGGGTGGTTGGGGAGCACTATTGGGAACCCGTTCGGCCGGCTTCCCCCCCTGGTTGCCCCGCGGGCGTCTGCGCGCCGGGCGTGATCGGCACCTTGGCCCTCGACGGGTCAAACGTGATGCCGCCCTTGTCTTCAGCCTTGCTCGAGGGCATTTTCTTGGGGGAAGTCATCTTCCAGAGGACGGCGATAACCAATACGACCACCAGGATTATCACTACTGCAGCGACTGTGGGGCTGACTTGCTTCCTCACCTAACAGGCTCACCCCTTCACATAAGATAAGGCCACCAAACCGCCACCTAGAGTAGCACCGCGGCGCTCGTTGTCAAGGGTGTTGTTTCACTTGGGTGACCGGTAATGAAACCGCTGGGTTTCGTAAAAGGCTGAAGGCAACCGGCACGGGGCGGCCACTGCCTCGAGGGCCCTTGTGGGGGCAGCCTTCACCGGGCGCGGATGGGGACAAACAGATCGGCCCCCCGCGGAGCGAGGGGCCGATCCACTAACTGCCCGCCCGCGCCGCCAACGGCGGCACGGGCAGCGCGAACTTCAGGCCTAGTAGGACAGCAACCCGCCGTTCGGCTGCAGGACGAACTTGATCAACTGGTCGAAGGAGCAGGTCATCCACTCCGCGTGGCCGTCCACGAACGCCATCACGGTGCCGCCCATGGCGGTGGCGTCACCACCAAACAGCGGCGGCGGGAAGTGGTCGTCCGTGTAGTCGGTGCTGTGGCCCAGGTGCACACCGTAGGAGTCACAGCCAAGCAGCCCCTTCTGGCCGGGGATGGAGATGTTCCCCAGGTTCTGCGAGCAGGGGAAGAACATGTTGGGGTCGTCCTGCCCGGTGTGGTCAATGGTGCCCGTCAGTATCCCGTGCAGCGGGCCGAAGTAAGCCAGCAGCACGCCGAACGGAGACTGCCCGCTGCCGGGCTCGAAGACGCCGTGACCGCAGGAGTAGAAGTAGGAACCGGACTCGATCACTTTCCCCGGAAAGCCGCCGACGTTCTCTGGATCGGTCCCGGCCTCGTCAACGACCAGCAGATACCCCGGGTCCACGCCGCTCAGGGTGGGGCAGTTGAAGATCCTCCGGTTCTTCACGTAGTCCATGATCGTGTCGGGCAGCAGCCAGAGGTAGCCGCCGTTCTTTCCATCGGGTGCTCCGGGCACGGCGTGGGGAGGGCAATTGGTGGTGTAGGCCGCGCGACAGCCGTCGTTATCGTCGAAGCACGCAGTGGGGAACTTCTCGCCCCAGTCAATGCTGTACTCGACGGCGGCCATGGCCAACTGGCGTGCGTTCTGAATGCACGTGGCCTTGCGCGCCGCCTCCCGAGCACGCGCAAAGACGGGGAAGAGGATGGCAGCGAGTATGGCAATGATGGCGATGACTACGAGCAGCTCGATGAGTGTGAAGCCTTTGCGAGATCTCATCTCTTGTTCTCCCTCATTTCCTCCTCGTGATTTCACCTTAACCCTCCCACCGGTTAGGCCAATCCATCACCTCCCTCAGCGGCACGGTGGGCCTCTGATCTTCGATCGGGTGGTTGGGGAGCACTATTGGGAACCCGTTCGGCCGGCTTCCCCCCCTGGTTGCCCCGCGGGCGTCTGCGCGCCGGGCGTGATCGGCACCTTGGCCCTCGACGGGTCAAACGTGATGCCGCCCTTGTCTTCAGCCTTGCTCGAGGGCA
>CAZGSV010000013.1:0-44158 GCA_964528605.1 uncultured Armatimonadia bacterium | reverse complement strand
GCCCTCGACGGGTCAAACGTGATGCCGCCCTTGTCTTCAGCCTTGCTCGAGGGCAGTCTCTTGGGCGCGGTCATCTTCCACAGGACCGCGACCACCAGGACCACCACGAGGATGATCACGATGGCGGCGACCGCTGGACTGACTTGCTTCTTCACCTTGCACGTTCACCCCTTTGGGGGCGCGGCCAGCGCGCCGAATGTGGGAGGATACTAGCACGCGAGGACGGCCTCGTCAACAGAGAGCGGGCCCTTTTTCGGGGAGGCAAGCGGGGTAGCACTTCGGGGGCATTTTCCGCCCTCGACCAACTCCGGACGACGGTTGAGGGACTTGCCTCTAGGCGAGGGGAGGTGCGCGGGGTTGGCGTTGGTGGCAGGTACAAAAAAACCGCCCTCCGGGGAGGGGGTGGGTCCAGAGGGCGGTTGGGGAGATACGAGCCAATCCTGTGGGCGGCAGAATTGGCTCGGGGGGAACCACCTTGCGCGGGCAGGCGCAAGGTGGCTGAGCGAACCACGCCTCCGTTGGGTAACGAAGGGTGGTCCGGGCATGCCGTCTCCCGTGGGCAAAGTTGTTATGGAGATAGTTCGGGCGGCCCATCTTCTGTGGGCAGGCAGGAGACGGCAGCCGCCTCCGCGGGCAGATGGGAAGCGGCTTGCAGGGCACGACCTCGTCCGGCCTGAGCCGAGCGGGCCACACCTTTCAGACAGCGGGCAACCGGCTCACGACTGCTCGGGTGCTACTGCGGAGGGTAGGCCTTCGATAAGCTCGTTCAGCGCCCCAATGTCCAACGCCTGCGCCCCATAGAGCGCCGCGCTGATCACACCCTCCGGGTCCAGCAACACCACCGCCGGCTGCGGCTGCCCCTCATCAGGGTCGGCCGCCCGATAGACTCCAAACACTACATGCCAAGGATCGGAAACTACCCGCGGGGGCAGCGCCATGGCTTCCACAGCCATGGCCATCTCCTCCGCCTTATCAGGCACGAATGCTATCACAACAATCCGGCCTTGTCCAGAGGCAAATGCTTTTTCCGCAAGATTTTTCGCCAGCCCGTAGAGGGCGGCGTCGTTGAGCGTCGGCAGGAAGGCCAGCACCACCCAAAGGCCGCGGAAGTCGTCGAGGCGGGTCCTGCGGCCGAATATGTCCCGGACGCCGAAAACGGGCGCCCGGCGGCCCGGGGCGACGGGCAGAGCGGCGGCAAGAGGAGCCTGCAGGTCGGCCGCGATCGCCCAGCTGTCAGTGTAACCCTCGTATTCTCTCACCAGTATGCCGTCGCGGCCGACCAGAAAGGTGGTGGGAAGGTAGGAGGGGTGTCCGTACGCCGCGTCCATGGTCGGCGAGATGCCCATCAGGGGGTAGGAGAACGAAAGCCTACCCGCGTAGGCACGCAAGCAGTCCGGGTCCCTCTGGGTCGAGACGCCCAGAACCACCAGTCCCTGTGAGCGGTACGCCTCCCATAGATCGTCGAGGGCTTGCGTCTGCAAGTCGCACACGCCTATGCCCGGGGCGATGAAGGTCACCAGCCTTAGCAGGCCTTCGTAGTCCGAGAGGCGGACTGGCTGGCCGTCGGCGTCGAGCAGGGCGAAATCCGGCGCCGGCCGGCCGATCTCCGCTACCGCTTGCTCGGGCGGCTGCGCGGGTTGGGCCAGGCCAACGCGACCGGCGGCGAGCGCAAGCGCAGCCGCCAGCGCCAGCACTATGCTCGTCGCGCGCGTGCCCATGGTTCGCACTTGCCGCTGAGTGAGCCCCGATTCTAGTCGCGGCGCCTAACTGCTGCCAACCTTATGGACAGCCGAGGCCCGCGAAAGTGGCGGCTATCTCTCCGCAGGAAGGCCGCAGTCAGTCCGGAGCCCTCTGCTCTCTGGGCTCCAGTCGGCGGCCAAGCAAGATGCCTGCCTCGTAGAGGAACACCAGGGGCACGCTGATCACGGTCAGGGTGAAGACGTCACCGGTGGGCGTTATGACCGCGACCGCAGCGACGATGATGAAGATGGCGTAGCGGCGTCCCCGCGCAAAGGTGGCGGAGGGGACGATGCCAATGGCGGACAGCACGCCCATTATCAGGGGGAGTTGGAATAGCAGCCCGAGGAGCAGGCACATCCAGAGCAGGAAAACGATGCACGCCGACAGCGACCACAGGGCCCGCAAGCCGATAAGACGGCCGGTGCCGTGCAGCACTTTCACCGCCAAGGGCAGGGTCAGGTAGGAGAAGGCGATCCCGGCGACGAACAACAGTAGCGCGAGGGGAAGGGCCCGGCCCGCGTATCTCCTTTCCGTGGGGGTGAGCCCGGGCGCCGCAAAGGCCCACGCCTCGAGCAGAATCGCCGGTAGGGCTATGAGCACGCCGGAGACCAGCACTACCTGAATGAGGGTGCCGAAAGCCTCGCCCGGCCGGGTGTAGATCAGCGCCTCGTTGCTGCCCAGAGCCGAGGAGAAGGGATACTGCAAAAGCGCCAGGATCTCACGCACAAAGATCGAGGCAACGATGGCGCCGAGCGTGGCGGCTACTAAGGAGCGGATGAGCGTGAACCGCAGTTCTTCCAAGTGCTCCAGGAACTCGGCGCGGGTGTCGTTCATATGGCGCGTAGATGATAGCGGTCCGGCGAGCGCCCCGCCAGTGACACGCCGTTGACTAGGGCGGCCTGGCCACCTAAGATGCCTGCGACTGGGCAAAAGGAGGTCAGCCGAGAATGAAGCGCACAGCCTGCGTTCTGGTGACCGTGCTCATATTGGCCGCGGTGTTGCTGGGCCTGCAGGTGTTGGTCCAGCGCAACGTGGCGCGTGCCGCGGAAGCAGTTAACGGCAAAGTAGAAACGCTCGGAAGCGGCGACAATCAGACGAAGGTGCTCTACGTCTGGGGCACACCCTACGAGATGGGGTACGCGCGCGGCGTGCTGCTGCGGCGGGAGATCGTGGACTGGCTCAGTCGGGCGGGCGGCTTGATGATGGCGGGGATGCAGGTCACCGAAGAGCAGTTGGACGACGACTGGAAGACCATGGAGCCCTATGTGCCGGGGGAGTACAAAGAGGAGATACGGGGCTTGGCGGATGGGGCTGGGGTCGCGCTCGCGGTGGTGCAAAGGATGCACGCGATCCCCGAGCGGTCGGAATACCACTGCAGCGCCTTCGGCGCCTGGGGTCCGGCCACGGGCGACGGACACGTGTACCAGATCAGGGCCCTCGACTACGCCACCGAGGCGGGCATTCAAACGGCCCCGTGCATCACCGTCGCTAAGCCGGCTGACGGCCACGCCTTCGCCAACGTAGGCTGGGTGGGGATGATCGGTGTGGCCTCGGGCCTCAGCGCGGAGCAGATAGCCGTGAGCGAGATAGGCGACAACTTCGGCAATGAGAACGAGCGGCTTGACGGCGAGCCGATGATCTTCCTGATGCGGGATCTGCTGCAGCGCTGCGGCACGCTGCAGGAGGCGATTGACCGCCTTCAGAGCACCCGGCGCACCAGTTCGTATCTCTACGTGGTCAGCGACGGCAAGGCGGGGCAGTCGCGGGCCTTCCAGACCTCGGCCACCTTCTGCAACGTTTACGACGACACCAACCTTCAGCCTTTCCCCGAGTGGCGTCTGCCGGGCGTGGTGTTTTGGGGAATGGCCTTCCAGGTGCCGGAGTACAGCGGGCCCATCCACGAGATACTGAAGCGCGACTACGGACACATCAACGCGCAGACGGGAATGGACGTCATGCGCGAGGTGAAGACGGGAAATCTGCATGCGGTGTCCTTCGACGTGACGGGACTGCAACTGTGGGTGGCCAACGCGGGGGTGGATATGACTCCGGCCTACGAGCGCGAGTTCCTGCACTTCGACCTGGCCGCGGCCATGCAGAAGTTCCCGCAGTGAGGCACTGCCGCCGCGCCATTAGTGGCACCAGCGTGCGCGCGGAGACTGACTGGCTTGGTGTTGGGTCCCTGGTATCTTGCATGAGGCTGCTGGGTCTGATGGCGCTGGTCGGGCTTGCGCTGCTGGCGGCTCCGGCAGGCGCGCAGGGAGCGTTCGACAGGATCGGGCTGGCGGTGCGCGTGGACAAGGGCCCGCTCGTTGACGGGTACCTCGACGAGCCGCAATGGCAACAGGCCGAAAGGCTGATCGGCTTCACCTTGCTGGTATCGCCGGCGACGCTGCCCGAGGGCCAAACGGTGGGGCGCATCCTCTATGGCCAAGAGCGCATCTACGTGGGGGTGGAGTGCTTCGACCGCAACCTGGGGCTGCTCGTCTATGAGAAGCGGCCGCGCGATGCCGAGATCTGGGCCGACGACTCTGTAGAGGTACACCTTGACCCCCACAACGAGAAGGCCAACTACTATCAGGTGATAGTGAATCCCGTGGGGTCCTTCTATGACGCCATCGAACTGGACGACACCTGGGACGGGGCGGTCAAGGTAAAGGCCCAGCGGCTCGCCGATCGCTGGACGGTGGAGTTCTCGCTGACATTCGCCTGTCTCGATGCGTCCACGCCGCGTGAGGGCAGTTCCTGGGGTTTCGACCTCTTCCGTCGGCAGAAGTCCACCGGGGTTACCATCAAGTCCGCCTGGAGCAACACGGGCAGGGATGACTTCGACGTGCCGGAGCGCTACGGGACTTTGGTCTTCGGGAGTTACCGTCGGGGGGCGACGGGCCTGGCGGCTGTGGTGCTACGCGACCTAAACCTGACAGAAAAGGAACTCGAGCGCGCCGCAAGGACTGAGGGTGCGGAGGACTTGCGGGGGCGCATTGAGGCCCTGCGCGAGCGCGCCCGCCAGGTTATGGACGCCTTCGAGACCGAGCCGCCTCCCACGCCCGAGGTGACGAAGGAGCGCTACCAGGACGCGGTTGCACTGGTGGGCGAGGCCGACGAGGCCGGCTGGGACGTGAAGTTCTTCGTGTTGCTCAACGCACCGGAGGAGCAAACCCAGGAGGGGCAGTGATGGCAAGAGTGCGCAGGGCGCTGTTGAGCACCTGGGACCGCACCGGCCTGGTCGAGTTTGCGCAGCGGCTGGGTGGTTTGGGCATTACCCTCATCTCCAGCGGCGGCACCGCCCGTCACCTGCGCGCCGGCGGGCTGCGGGTGGCCGAGGTCAGCGAGGTGACCGGCTTCCCCGAGATGCTGGACGGGAGGGTGAAAACGCTGCACCCCAAGATACACGGCGGCATTCTGGCGGTGCGCGACAACCCGCAGCACCAGCAGGCCCTGGCAGCCCACGGCATCGAGCCGATAGACCTGGTGGTGGTCAATCTTTATCCCTTCCGCGAGGTGCTCGCGCGGGGGGACGCCACCCGGGAAGAGATAATCGAGAACATTGACATCGGCGGGCCGACGCTGGTGCGCGCCGCGGCCAAGAACTACGCCTACGTGGGCATCGTGGTTGACCCCGCGGACTACCCCGCGGTCGCGCGCGAACTGGAAGAGAACGAAGGCCAGTTGAGCGACGCCACGCGCGCCACACTCGCATGCAAGGCATTCGAGCACACTGCCGCCTATGACGCGGCCATCGCCGAGTACTTCCGGCGTGAGTTTGGAGGCTGACCCCTCTTTCCACGCCTCTGGCCCCTGAGGGCGTCTACAGGCGCGAATCCCGGCGTCCAGCCGTGCCCATGAACTGCCCCAGGGGAAGGCCTGTTTCGTGTTGTGGGTGTGGTCCTCTTGGCGATACTGGACGAATTCATAGACCACCTGCGGCTGACTCTACGCCTCTCCCCGCACACCGTAAGGGCTTATGCCGGGGATGCGCTAGAGTTTCGCGCGCTTCTGTGTGGCGGTAAACCAGGCCAGGCGGATGCGGAGCCCAATTGGGCTGAGGTCAGTAGGGAGCAGATAGCCGGCTACCTACTCTGGTTGACGAAGAAGGGACTGTCGCGGCGCAGCATAGCGCGCAAGGTGGCCACTTTGCGCACGCTGTTCCGCTATCTTCTGGAGCGGGGCATTGTGGCGCAGAGCCCTGTGGGGCTGGTGCGGGTGGGGCGCGCGCGCGGTTCTCTTCCCGCTTTCCTGAGCAAGGAGCAGGCAGAGCAACTGATGCAGGCGGCCGGAGGCGAAAGCGCACTGGCGAGGAGAGACCGGGCGCTGCTGGAGGTCTTGTACGCGACCGGAATGCGCCTAAGTGAGGCTGCCGCTCTCACGTTGGACGCGGTGGACTTGCAGCGGGCATGCATGCGAGTGTTGGGCAAGGGCCGAAAGGAGCGGATGGTGCTGTTTGGGCGGGCGGCGCTGGAGGCACTTCGGGACTACTTAGGCGAGGGCAGGCCGGACCTGGCGCGACGCAGGAAAACCGGCCCACCGGACCGGAAGAGGCTGTGGCTGAACCGCTTCGGCGGGCCGCTCTCGACCCGGGGCATCGCCTTGGTGGTACAGAGGCACGGTGTGAAGATCGGTTTGGGAGAGTCCCTCGGCCCGCACGCCCTAAGGCACAGTTTCGCCACCCATATGCTGGAGGGTGGCGCGGACATCCGAGTAGTACAGGAATTGCTCGGCCACAGCAGCCTGGCGACCACGCAGATATACACGCACACCAGCGTTCGCCATCTGAAGCGTGCCTACCGTCAGGCCCACCCCCTGGCGTGAGCGCAAAGAAAATCGCAACCTAGCGGGGGGCGGGGGCGTCTATAATGCAGGTGCGGAAGGGCGCTGAGGACGGTAAGGTAGAGACCGAGCCAAGGGAGGCTGGCGTGTTGCCGGAGTCGGCTCCAGCCACGAGTGTTGTGGAGCAGGGATGGCGGGCGCCCAAGGCGGCGGAGTTGGTCACCCCTGGACTCAGTGCCGCCGTTCTTCTGGGCGCCTTCTTGCTGGTGCTGTTCGCCACGGAAAGCGGGAGGCGGCCGGGGACGGGGCAGATTGGGCGGCAGGAGGACCTCTACGCCATCTACGTGCGCGGCATGCTGGTGGGGTGGACTTCGGCCTCCAAGCCGCGGACACAGTGGTCGGCACGTGGCGCGGTGGAGCTAGTGTCCTCCGCCACTAACATCCGCTTGCCTTCGCGGGCCGGACAGCCGCGCACCTACGAGATTGATACCGCCTACGCAGCCGGCACCACGAACCCCATCTACGTGAGGGGCGTGATCAGGGACGGTGGCGCCCAGTTCTGGGAATGCGCGCTCACCAAAGAGGGGATCGAGTGGCGCGAGATGGATGACACGTGGCAGGCGAAGCGGCAGCGCCTGTTCAAACCGGAGACTCGTTTTCCCTTCATCCTGCAAAGGTACTCGGTGGACAGTTGGGAGCAGTTGCTGCGGCGGGCCCAGTTCACGGAGGAGGGCGTGGCGCCGCTAGAGGTCGAGCTATTCGATGTTGAGACCCTCCTGCCCAAGCGGCTCATCTGCTCGCAGATCGAGACGACCTGGTTGAAGGGGCGCAAGGGGTTATACTGGCTGGTGCAGTTCGGGCCCGACGTGCACGCCTACGTCAGCGCCATAACCAAGCGCATAGATTGCCTGGAATTGCCCAACGAGTCCACCGTGATTAATCGCGAAGGCGCCAGCCTGTTCGAGCAGTTGCCGAAGGAAGCGACGCGGTACTAGCCGGACGGCGGGGGACGGTGGCGCAGGTACTCCTCCAGCATTTGATCGCTGGTGATTTCGCACGGGCCTGTGATGTTGGCGCCTTCAGGAACGCGCAAGTGGGGGTGGATGGAGGCCTGGTGGCTGAGGTGGGCGCCGGGCCCTACGAGGCACTCGTCCCCTAGCGCGCAGTGGTCCTCGATCCTGGTCGGCTTGGCGGGCGTGGACTGCACCTCGCTCATGACTCCCAGGACCGTTTTCCGGAGGTGGGCGCTTGGTCCGGTGAGGCTGCCCTCGCCGAAAGCGGAGCAGCAAGCGGTAACGTGCGGCGCGATCTCGGCCTCATCCCCGACGGAGCAGTCGCGCAGGTTGACGCCGTTGCCGATGACGACGTAGCGCCCGAGACGCACGTGAGGGCCGAGGCGCACCTCCCCGCTCTTCACTAGCGCCGCCAGCGTCGGGCCGCGCTTGCCCTGGCGCATCTCCAGGGTCTCCGGCGGAATCCACACCATCTGCTCGCGGTCGTAGGGCTCGCCCAGCATCTCCAACGCCGAGGGGAACTTGCCTCGCAGCACGTTCATCATGGTCGCCAAGTAGTCAGGCACGCTGCCCAAGTCCCCCAGGCGGTCAGCCGCGTAATAGCCGACCGGATGTCCGTGCCCCACCAGCCAGGGCAGCAGATCCTTGCCGAAGTCCAGTTCCTGGCGCCGCACCTTCTGGAACTGCGGATCCATGGCTATCTGCCGCAGGCGCGCGGAATCCAGCAGGTAGAAGCCAGCGTTGATGTGGACCGCGCGGCCCGGCGAGGCGCCTGCTCCGAGAGCGGCTCGCGCCTCTTCGAGGGTGGGCTTCTCGAGGAAACCGCGCACCGTGCGGTCCGGATTGGTCAGCAAGAGGCCGTACTTGCCGACCACCTGGGAGAGCGGGCGACGGCAGGAGAGAATCGTCACCACGGCGCCGTGCTCCTGATGTCGGCGGAGCATCGCGGGCAGATCGAACTCAATGATGCTGTCCATGGGGAAGACGAACGCCGGCCGGGAGATGTCGTAGTACTCGAGGTTGAGCAGGGCGGCGTCGGCGCTGCCGCGATTGAGGGCATCGTGACGGCTGCGCGAGTAGCGCACGCGCACGCTGTGGGTCTCGCCGTAGCCGACAAGGTGCTTTATCTGGAAGCGGTTCTCCTTGCCGCGCACCACCATGAGGTAGTCGCTCACGCCCTGGCGCTTGAGCAGCCCGAGCATCCAGTCCACCATGCGCCGCCCGAGGAAGGGCACGGCGGCCTTGGAGCGCAGGTAGCCGGCGGCCTTCAGCGTGATTGGCCGCGAGCGGCGTCCGCGACCGCCGGCGATGCCGATGCCCACGATCTCCGGCAACCTGTCCACCCGCTCACCCGGCCTGGTGAAAGGCGCCCTGCGCGCCCACCAGATTCTTCGGCTTGACGAGCACTTGTTTCTTGCCGTCGCCCCGCACGAATCCGAGCAACATGGGCCGCATGCCGTGTTCTTGCGCGATGGTTTCTATCCACTCCATGGCGCCGGCTTGCGGCTTGACCGTGAGACAAAAGCCTACGCCCATGTTGAAGACGCGGTACATCTCCGCGTCGCTCACCTGCCCCAGTTCCTGAATCAGAGAGAAGATGGGCCATGGCTCCGGCAGGTTCTCGACGACGAAAGAGGCATCGGTGTCCAGTCGCGGCAGATTGAGCAGGCCGCCGCCAGTAATGTTGACCATGCCCGTGATGGGCAGATTGTGGGCCAGCATTTCGCGGATAGGCTTGACGTAGACGGCAGTGGGCTCGAGCAGTTCCTCACCCACCGGACGAGAAAGGGAGGCAGGCGTGTCCCGCGGAGAGAGTTGAGCGTGGTCAAAGAGAACGCGGCGCGCCAGGGTAAGCCCGTTGCTGTGAACGCCGCTGCTGGGGAGGCCGACGATGAGGTCCCGGTCGGCGATGCCGGCGCCGGTGATGAGCCTATCGGTCGGCACGAGGCCCACGGCGGCTCCCGCCAGATCTAGGCCTTTTCCGGGAGCCACGCCCCGAACGATTTCGGGGAGTTGCGCGATCTCCCCGCCCGGAATGGAGATGCCCGCCAGTTCCGCCCCGCGGTGCAGCCCCTTGGCCACGGCCTCGAGGACCGGCGGGTCTATGGTCTGCACTGCAATGTAGTCCACCATGGCGATGGGGTCGGCACCGATGCAGATGAGGTCGTTGACGTTCATTGCCACGCAGTCAATGCCGATGGTGTCGTACTTGCCCGTTATCTCAGCGACGAGCAGTTTGGACCCAACTGAGTCAATGCAAAGGGCCAGGCCCAGGTTCCCGCCCAATTCCAGGACCGTGGCGAAGTGGCCCACCCCCATCAGCGGGCGCCCGAGGCCGGTGCGGAAGGCCAGGGTGCGGTTGATCCACTCCAGCATGGGCCCCAGCGCCTCATCCTCGCGCGCCTGATCAACACCGGCCTCGCTGTAGGTGTACCCTTTTCGGGGTCCCGACATGGCTCCATCTCCTCTCCCGTTGCCCTAGCGGGCGGAGGTTCCGCCAAGCCGCCGGGCGCTGTCAAATCGGCCGGTCGTCTCCGGCAGGCAACGGCATGTTCGCGTCCACGTCCAAGTAGAGGTCGTTGACCAGGCCCAGCCGGGCGCGGAAGAACCCCGCCGCGGCAACCATGGCGGCATTGTCGGTACACAGCGCCGCAGGAGGGCTGACGAACGTCATCCCCTCCTGCCGGCAGCGCCGCTCAAACGACTCGCGCAGGCGTGAGTTGGCCGCTACGCCCCCGGAGGCGCAGACCTGATCAAAACCCAGATCGTGCGCCGCACGCAGCGTGTGCTCCACGAGCGGCTCGACCACTGCTTCTTGGAACGAGGCGCAGATGTCGGCCCTTTGGGCCTCCAGTTGTTGCGGCGTGAGGCTGCTGATGTGCCGGTAGGCGGCGGTCTTCAGCCCGGAGAAGGAGAAATCGAGGGAGTTGCGCAGACGCGCCCGGGGGAAGCGGATGCGCTCCCGGTTGCCGGAGCGGGCCAAACGATCCATGTGCGGACCGGCTGGATAGGGCAAGCCCAGGAGACGGCCGACCTTGTCGAGCGCCTCGCCCGCGGCATCGTCCCTGGTCACGGCCACGAGTTGGTAGCGGCAGTGCTGGGTAAGGGCGATGAGGTCGGAGTGTCCACCGGAGGCGACCAGGCAGAGCAGCGGCGGCCGCAGGTTGGGGCGGTCGAGGAAGTTGGCGTACAGGTGCGCCTCGACATGGTGGACGCCAAGGAGGGGCTTCTCGAGGGCCGCTGCCAAAGCCTTAGCCGTGGACACGCCCACCAGCAGCGACCCTTCCAGCCCTGGTCCCGCGGTCACGGCAATACCGTCAACCTGGCTTGCCGCGAGGCCGGCCCCTGCCAAGGCCTCCTCGATCACGTAGGGAAGGGCCTCCAGGTGCTTGCGCGAGGCAATCTCGGGCACCACGCCCCCGTACTTCTGGTGGAAGTCAACCTGCGAGGCGACGACATTGGAGAGGACCTGGGTGCCCTCGGCCACCACGGCGGCGGCAGACTCGTCGCAGGAGGTTTCGATGCCGAGGATGCGCGCGAGCGTCATTCGCAGGAGGCGGGCAGCCGCTGCTCCAGGGCCCGCTTGAGTTCCTCGAGGCGGCGCGCGTACGCGGGGGTATCGAGGCCGCGCAGATTGGCAACCACGGCGTCCTCGTTGCCGTCGCGGTAGTAGCCGCGCCGCAGCCCTTCGCGCCGGAAGCCGTACTTGTCGTAGAGTTTGGCGGCGCCGTAGTTGCTGACGCGGTACTCCAGGGTGGCGCGAGTAGCGCCTGCGGCGCGCGCGGTCTGCAGCAAGTGGACCACCATATGCTCGGCGATGCCGCGGCGGCGGTGGCCAGGATGCACTGCTATGGTGGTGATGTGCGCTTCGTCGGGAATCAGCCAGTAGCCGGCGTAGCCCACCAGTTCGCCCTCCCATTCGGCAACGATGTAGAAGGTCAGGGATTCGCGCGCCAACTCCGTCAAGTAGGTGACGCGCGACCACGGGCTGGGGAAAGAGACGGCCTCGATGGCCATCACCCGGTCCACGTCCGCCGCGCGCATCCTGCGAAGGCGAAGCATCCGCTTCACTTGCGGCCCCCGGGTGTGGGCTCAAGGCGCTCGCGGGGCTCCTCGAGCGAGGCCGCCACTGCAACGCCCAGGAGGGCCGCCGCGGTGGAGATGGCGAAGACCAGGTAGTAAGAAACTCCGGCCAGCGCGCCCGCGAGCGCGGGAATGGCGAAGAGCGGGATAGTGGCCACGTTGAGGAAACCGAAATAGGAGATGCGCCGGCGCGGGGGCGCGATCTCGAACAGGTAGTTGGTGTCGCCGATGCCCACTCCCTGGGCGGCAAAGCCGGAGGCGGCGAACACGAGCGGGAACAGCGCCTGACGTAGCGACTTCATGCCCAGGAAAGCAACAGAGGTATCGGGCACGCAACCGAGAGCGAGCGCAATCGCGGGCGCCAGCACCAGCGCCGCCGAGCCGCGCAGCAGAACTCTGCGGTTGCCGCGCAGGTCGCTCATGCGTCCCCATAGAAAGGTCGCGCTGAGGGAGAACACCACAGAGATGGAAACGTAGGTGCCCACGGCCGAGTCGGGTACGTGCAGTTGACTGATGGCGAAGGGCACAAAGAGAGGCAAGGCACCGCGCGCGAACTGCGAACACACTCGCAGGGCCAGCAGGCGGCGGTAGTTGGCGTCGCGCCGCAGCAGCCGAGGGCCGAGAGCCATCTGGAGGCTGAGGGGAATGCGGCGCGCGGCTGCTCCCGGAGTCTCCCGGACCATGCAGAAGGCGCCCAGGCCGGCGACGTTGAAGAGGAACGCCACCGCATAGATGACGGTGAAGTTCACCGGGAAGGCGAAGCCGCTGCGCGAGGGGGTCAGAATGAAGCGAACGAACATTCCGGCCAGGAAGCCCAGGACGCCACCGAGGATGTTGCGCCAGGCCCAGAAGGCGCCGCGGCGGGTGGGGGGCACGTGCCGCGCCACCACGTCGTTGAAGGCCAGGATTCCCATTCCGCCCCAACTGGAGTAGATGAAGAAGCCGAGGATGATCATCGCGGCGAGCAGCGAGCGGCTGTAGCGGGCCAAGGGGACGATGAGCGCGGTCATCAGGGCGACGGTGGTCCACCGCCCCACGGCCGCGACGCGGTAGTAGGGCATCTTGTAGGTGCGGCTCTCGATGCGGTTGGCCACCAGCAGGCTGGGCCAGTTCCAGCCCACGCCGTTGGCTCCCACCGCCAAGCCTACCGCGATGGGAGAGGCCACCGCGGCCTGGATCAGCGCCGCCGTCACCGTGCCCGGGTCGGTCAGCGCCGAGAAAGCCGAGAAGAGCGCGCCGTTGATGATGCCTAGGAGGTAGGTGCGCCTGACGAAGGTCGCCTCGCTCATCGCCGCCCCGGCTAGGTAAGGCCCAGCCGAGCCAATAGTGCTTCGGGGTTCGCCTTCAGCGCGCGCTCCTGCTCCTCCGCAGACAACCCCGCCCCGGCTGCCACCCTGCGAGCGAACTCGGGCGAGAGCAGATCGCTCGGGGAATGCGTGTCGGAGTTGACCACCATCTTGCAGCCGGCCTGGCGGGCGACCACGGCCACCAGGCCGTTGGTCAGGCTATGGCCGCGGCGCGAGGTGATCTCCACCAGCACGTTGCTGGCCGCCAGTTTCTCCGCCGCCTCGTGAGACAGCAGGCCCGGATGTGCGAGCAGGTCAACCTCGGGGCACGCTGCCGCGAGATTGGTGCCAGGCGGCACCGGCTCCACGATGGTCTCGCCATGGACGACCACAACGCGCGCGCGCGCCTCGCGCGCTTGCCTTGCCAGAGCGGGAATGCTCTCGGGGGGGCAGTGGGTAAGTTCGATCCCGGGCAGCGCGATGATGGGCCAGTGTTGCCGCGCGAGTTCGCAGTCGCGGGCGACCGCGGCGATGCAGCGCTCCATGGTGCCCGGCCCGGCGTGGTCGGTCAGCGCTATGGCCGTGTAGCCGGCGACCGCCGCGCGGCGGATCAGTTCGATGGGCGAGAGTTCGCCGTCGGACAGGAATGTATGCGTGTGCAGGTCGTAGAGCATGTTAGTCATGAGTGGCCAGTGCGCAGTGACCAGTGGCCGCTACTTGCTCATCTCCACCGCCGGCGGGTTGGCGAAATCGTGATACTTCTCGGCCACGTTGGCCTCGCACGCATTGCCGGCATGCACGAGCACGCGGTAGCGCAGCGCCAGGGTCTCGCCCTTCCTTAGGGTGAAGTCCCCGCGCTGGTCCTTGTCTCCGGTGAAATGGGAGAGGCCGAAGAGGTTAGCGGTCATCAGGCCGTAGTTGCGCGCATGCCACCAGACCGGATGGCGGAAGTTGGAGGGGTGGTCGAAGACGGCGATACCTGCGACGCGGCCCTCGAGCAAGCCGGAATAGTCGCACCACTGGGCGCGCTTGCCCCAGACCTCCTTCTCGTTGACGCCGCCGTAGGAGTTGATGAGAGTGCCGGTCTCCTCCACCTCGAGCGAGGGCGCCACGCGCACGGAGAGCGTGCCGCCTTCCTTAGTGTCGCCGAAGAGCACGTCTGCTTCGGTGGCGGTCAGCGCCACGTTGACGTCAACGATGCGCTGCTCGTAGGCGGTGGCGTAGAAGACGAACTCGGCTTGCTCGGCCAGGAGTCTCTTGCCCTGCGCGGTGCGCCAGGAGTTGGTGGCGCGGATGAGGCCGAGGGCGGGGCCGGAGGCGACGGCGATCTTCTCATTGACGGTCTTGGCGTGGCCGGGGTTCTCGCTCCAGTTGTCCGCGCCGTTGACCTCGCCGTGGGCTACCCACAGTGAACGGTGGTGCTTGTGGTCGGGCGGGCCGCCCCAGGTCACGCTGGCGCCGAAGGGCCCATTAACGGGAGCCAGATGCGGCCGCGCGTGCTCGCGACCATAGTTGTAGGTGGTGAACCAGGTGCCCAACACGCCCACGTCCACGATCTTGTTGGCGGCGCTGTTCTGGACCTGCACGCCGCAGCAGACGGGCCGGGCCTGCGGGGAACGGCAGAGGTGGTAGGTGCGCTCGCTCCGAGCGGGCAGGTAGTCAAGGATCATGGCCACGCAGGCCTGTCCGTCCTTGTCAATGAAGACCTCCGACCAGGCGTGGCAGCACTCCTCCTCGCGCTCGTGCTCGCAGATGCCCACGCGCGCCAGGGCGGCCGGCGTCTTCGTCTTCAACAGTTTGGGGTCCAAGGGGAAGACGAGGGGGCACTCCCGACGCGTGTGGGGCCCGGCCTTCACTATGACCTTGGCAAGAGGCTGACACTTCTTCACGGCTGGCATTCCTGCATTACCTCCTTAAGGAAAGCAATCGCCTCAGGCGCCTGAGCGGCGAAGTCGCTCCAAGTGCATTCTATGGAAACGCGCCGCCTATAGGAGACGCGCGCAAGCGTGTGGAAGAGGCCGGCGAAGTCGCCGTTGCCGGCCTCGGGGGGGGAGAACTCCCGGCCGGCCAGATGCACGTGCAGCAGGTAGCGGCTGACCTCGGGAAGGTGTTCCAGCGGTTCGCCCTCACGCTCCATCTGCGTCGTGTCCGCCGTGATGCCGTTCTCGTTCCGCCCTACCCGCTCGACGAGGGCGAGCGCTTCAAGGAGGTTGTTGACCAGGTTGGTCGCTCCGCGAGCCAGTGGTTCAAGGGCCACTCGCAGGCCGTTGGCGCGGGCCTGGTCGGCGGCGCGATGGAGGGTCCACAGCAACTGCTGTTCGGCCTCCGGCTTGGGGAACTCGTCCGGTATGGCGCGCGCCTTGCCACTGCCGAAGACCACCACTGGAGGAAGCGCCGTGGGGCCTACGGTGGAGGGCCGAGACGCCGGAGGGCGGAAGGAGGCCAACTGCGCAAAGGAATGCCGCATGTAACCGTCCACGCGTCCTCGATCCACTTCCGGCCCGGCAACTTTGAGAGGCGCGGGAAAGAGCGTGTGGAAAGCCTCCACCGGCAGCGCAAGCCTCTGGGCCATCTCGCCCCACGAAGCGGCCTGTCCCTGGTTGAAGAGCGCGGTCACCGGGAGTTCGAGAAAGTCCGCGCCAGCCTTCTTAAGAGCGGCCGCAGCCTGCGCCAAGGGGCCCGATCGTCGGGTGCCCCGTCCGCCAGCGGAGGCATCCCGCTGGATTTGGGCAAGAACGATCTCACTTGGAACACACACGCCAAGGCGCAAGGGCGCACCTGCTGCCACTCGGGGGTTGCGAAGAGGGTACAGACAGCCGCTCGAGGCGTCAAGGCGAGCGCAGGTTGCCAAGCCGTAGGCCAGGTGGTAACAGGTACGACGCCATGAGAACCGCGACTTGCCTGCTCGTGCTTCTGTCGCTCGGCGCCGCCGCCGCGAGCCCTCTGCCGGCGGACCCCGCAAGCGGCTGGGAGATGACTCAGGGGCGGGTGAACTTTGCCTTCGCCTCCGAGCGCGCCGCGGCAGTCAACACTCTCGCCTGGAGCACCGGCCTTAGGTTGGCCTACGAGCGGGGCATCGGTGCGAGCGCACAGTCGGGCGCCTCCGCTCCTGACAAGAAGGCGTCGGTCGCTTTGGCCTTCGACCTGGGCCGCGCCTCCGACCGCGCCGCCGGCACCCACACCACCTCGCCGGACCTGATTGACCTCGACGCCAAGGTGCTCACCGTCGGTGGCAAGCGAGGCGGCACCTACGTGGGGCTGACCTTGCTCTCGGATCACGATTGGAGCCCGCAGGTGGTGGGACTCGGCTACGGCTACCAGTACCAGGGCTCGAGCGGCTTGCGCATAGAGGGTGGCTTGCAGGCGACCAAGGACATTGCCTCCAGCATCACCGCGCACATCGGCTACCGCGTGGGGAGCGCGTATCAGTTGGGGCTAGGGTCGAGGTGCCAGTGGCGCACGGAGGCTCGGGCGCAGGGCGCGTTCGGCACCACCTTGGAGGACCAGCGCTTCCTCGACACCTCCATCTTCTACTCCCTGGCAGGCAATCTGGGCGTGACCGCGCGCCTGCGACTCGAGAACGTGCTGCAACAGCAGCGCGGGCACTCGCTCGCCCAGATTCTGCTCACCTACGACCTCAGCAGGTAGGAACCTGCCTCGTGCTTTCTTCGCGCAAGCGAGTGGAGCCGGGTGCGACTACTGAGGCGGCGAGAAGGTCCACTCGCCTGGACCGGCCTTGAAGGTGCGCTCCCCACGGTATTGGATGCTGCCGGCGCTGCCTTCGTAGGCATAGGTGCCCGGCGCCAACTCAATCTGCCTGGGGCCTTGGGCGGGGACGACGACCGTGACTGGCCCGACAGTCAGGCGCAGCGGGTCGCCCGTGAGGTTGATGACCGTGATTTGCGCCGTCGTCGGCCCGAGGACCACCGGCAACTCCACTGTGTAGTCCCACGAGTAATCACGGTGAGGCTCGAAGACGAGCAGGCCGGTCACCACCGGCGCCTCGGGAATCTTCGCCCCGTAGCGGTAGATGCCGGGGAGCACTTCGCAAGTGAAGGTGGCGCCGGGGGCGATTTTGAGCGTGTGCAGCGTCGGCCCCTTGAGCCAGACCGTGAGTTCGCTGGACATGCGGTTGGTCAGCATCAGCCGGGGGTTCCACTGCGGCGCCGGCGCGGGTGAGAAAGCGCTGACCTTCGGGCCCGGACCAAGGAAGAGCGGGCCGGCCCAAGGCCAAAATCCAGCGCCGGGCTCGCCGCGAATCTGGGAGAGCGCCGCCTCCGCCTGCTCCGGCAGCGGCCAGCCGCGCTCTCGGGGATCAACGCCGGAGCGCAGGAGCAGCAGCCCTACGCCTCCCGCTATCTGCCACTGTAAGCGCTGCCGTTCCTCAACTGGCCAGTCGGGGTAGCGTCGGTCCACATGCTCGGCGAGCCTGGCCTGCGTAAGGCCGTTAGTGGCGGACCACACCGCGTACTCGACCACGGTGTTCGAAAGCCGCCCGCTGACTGCGCCCGCACTGTCCATCTTCCACTCAGACGCAACCGCCGCCACGAACTCCGCAGGCGGCAGACCGAGCGACACGGCGACCTCCGTCTGGCTCTGCACCGCAACTCCCACTGCGGCCCTTGGCAGCACGGACCGCTCGACTTCAGCCAGTGCGACCAGTACGCCGCGCACGGGCGAGTCCTGAGGCAGCGCCCCGTAGGACCAGGTGAAGTTGAACTCGGTGGGAGCGTAGCGGTCGGCGTTGAGCGCCACGACGGGGAGCACGATGGTCACGGAGGAATGAGGCGGCGATTCCCAACTGGCGTTGCGCGGCAGCAGCATTATTTGCGTTGAGGGCACGGGCGCGGTGAACGTCAGCCCGACGGGCGCCGTCAGCAGGCGCGGCTCGGCGGCGTTATTGGTCACCTGCGCCTGCAGTCCCAGGTTGACGCCGGCGCCCTTCACCCAGTCAACTGAGAGCCTGCCGCCCGGCTTCACCGCCTCGCTCCAAGGAACCGACACCGGCTGCTGCGCTCGCGCGAGCGCGACCACGGCCAGGACGGTGAGAACCACCACGAGCAGACGAAACAAGTGCTGCAACCTCGAGACTCTTTTCATGGTCACCTTTGACCCAGTATGGCAACCGAACCGCGCGCCACGGGAGTTCACGGCAAGAGGTTACACCGTCTGGCTCTGGCCCCATTCGCCCGGAATGGCGTTGTAGTCGCCCGGCGGGACGGCCCCGGGGTCCGCGGCTCCCTCCTCGAGTTGATACTGCAACTGGACTCGCCTGATGAGGGCCTCTAGGTCGGCGGCGGTCGCGAAGGGCTTGCGGGCGGTCTCGGCAAACACGGCGCACTTGGCGGCATTCCAGCCGCGAGGAATCCAGGCGCGGCCGTAGAGCAACTTCGGCTTGAGCGCCGCTAGGTTCTTGGTCACTTGCGCGAGGGCGCGCAGGTGATCGAAGGAGACGTCCACCAAGCCGTGCAGGCGCATGAGGTAACCGACGTTGTCGCGCTCCGCGGAGAACTGCCTGCAAACCTCCAGGTCGGGGAAGGTGCCGTAGCCGCACCAGAGGACCGTGCACTGCGGGGCGATCTCGCGGTTCAACTGGTGCGGGTCGGTCACCTGTTCATAGATGTGCTGCGTGGACAGGAGCAGGCCGGGGCGCTCTCGCTGGAGGAAAGCCACGGCGGGGTTCAGTTGCTCGAGCACCCAAAGGCTGGACTTGCCTTCCGTCTCGCCTTCGCCGCTGCTCTGGAAGCGCTCCAGGCAGACCGGGCAGTGGCAGGTCACGTAGTCCACTTCGCCGCACTCGAAGTTGAGGCCGTCCACACCTACCTCATCAACAACGATGAGCAGCAGTTCCTCGAGCATCTCGCGCGAAGACCCCTTGGAGGGGCAGAAGACGGCGTCTCGCGCGACTTTCCCTTTCTCGGTGTCTTGCAGATGCGGCGGCACGGTCGCGGCCAGGGCCGGATCCGCCGCCAGGATCATCTGCCCGGTGTCGTACCCATTGAGGGCGAAGCCGAAGACGGCCTTGAGGGACTTCTGGTGTGCGCAGGCCACGATCTCTTTGCCCAGGTGGCCGAATGCGCCCTTGCGAGGCGGCCAGCGCCAGTTCGCGTCCATGCGCTCGAGGTAGGCGTGAGGGAACCAGATGATGACGGTGGTGATTCTCCATTCGTGAGCAAAGTCAATGAACGACTTCCAGTCGGCACTCTTGGCGTCCGTCCGCATCAGGTTCTGGTACCAGAGCCACAATGCGCGCTCCATGTGATCGCTCCTCTGTCACAATCCGCCGCCGATACGAGGCGACGCGGAGACGGGCGCGCGCGGTCTGCCGCGGACGGCAGTCACTGGCTTCCGCACAGCGCCAGGTAGCGCTCGTTGATGCGCCGCATGCGCTCCTGCAGGCGGGCGGACTGCTCCTCGCTCACCGTCACGCTGCCGCCGGTCCAGCCCGGCGGGTCGGCGACCGCGTGCACGTCAACCATCTCGTTCCAACTGTAGTACCCAAGCCCGCTGCAATAGGTGGCTGCCTGCCGCGCGTAACGCTCCGCGACCTCCTCGTCGCTGCCGGCGGCCGCGCCCGGGCCCTGACCCGGCGATATGCGGTGGGCGGTGATAACCGGCTTGCCCGTGCGCTGAATGTAGTCGAGGACCAACTGCTGCTCGCGCTCGTCGAGGTCGCCGGTGGTGCGCAGCAGAATGATGTCCGCGTAGTCCACCATGGCGGGGACCGCGGCGTTGTAGGCCGCGTAGCCGATGGCGTGCGGGTGCAGGGAGCCGAACTGATAGGGAAGTTCGGCGAGCACAAGCAGGTCCGGATAGCGCGCCCGCAGCCTCTCCTTCATGGCCGCCAGCGCGTCGGAGGTAATGCGCGCGCGGAACTCGATGTGATCCGCGACCGCTTGCCACTTGCCAGGTGAGGACTCGGCATACAGCCCCGGCGCTCCCGCCGCCACGTAGCCGTCGTAGTCGAAGGCCGCCTTGTCGCGCGGGTCCACAGCGAAGAAGCCGGAGTACTGCGTGCCCCAGGCCTGGTTGAGCCGCTCTATGTCTCCCTGGTACTTGTCGCGCAGCCAGCGGCTGAAATGGAAGGCGCTCTCCGGCCCGGTGCCGCCCATGTCGGGCCAGGCGGCTTCTACGGTGAGAGCCACCACCGGCCGAGGTTTGCCGCCCCAGAGCACGCGCAGGAGGGCGCCACTGTCGAGGTAACGTTCCAGATACTCGCTGGTGTAGGCGACGCCCACGTCTATGGTTCCGGGCGCGTAGGGAAGGACGGTGGGCTGGCCGTCCCAGTTGGTCTCGAGGCCCACGGCCGTGCCCCAGCGCTGCCTGGTCCACTCGCGCCGGCCGTCGCTCGTCATGTCAGCCCAAGTCTTCGGGCTGAGCCAAGGCAGTATGGCGACGCCGGCCGCCTTGGCGAGCCGGTGCTCGCGATCGAGCCAGAAGTAGTCGCGGTCCATGGCCTGGCTCGCCTCGTGGTCCACGCCGATGGCGTTGATGCCCATCTGCCGCAGGCGCATGAGGTCCGCCAGCACCGCCGCGTCATCGCTCTTCCAGGGCTCCCACCAGTGGCCGAAGTAGTAGGCCATTATCAGTGGCTCGCCGTCGGGCGGACGCAATGGCTCGGGGCCATCGCCCCACGCGGCAAGCCCAACGGCAACGACCAGAGCAAAGCAGCACAACGCTACCGAGGTCATCTTCATCGGCTCCCGCCTCCTGCGAGCGTCAACTTAAGGCACGAGCACTTGGCGAGGCAACTCGGCTCCGCGTAGCGAGTGAAGGGTGTCCTTGACGCTCCACCGATGGGCAACCTATTCTCCCCTCAGCGTATCCCGCCGCGGCTGGCCGGCGCTCGCAGGTGAAGGCACGTGAAACGTCGTCTGCCGATGGTAGCGGTGCTCCTAGTCGCTGCAGGGCTCGCAGCCTGGTACGTGCTCCGCCCCAGGCCCAAGCCCACGGACATCTTCGGCAACGGCACCATTGAGGCAACGGAGGTGAACGTCTCCTCCGAGGTCGGCGGCCAGATTCTGGAACTCACAGTGGACGAGGGCGACGTGGTGAAGGCGGGCCAGGTGCTCGCCAGCCTCGATACCTCGACCTTGGCGCCGGCGGTCGAGCAGGCCAGGGGAGCGCACAGGTCAGCCCAAGCGAATCTGGCGGAACTGTTAGCGGGCTCCCGAGAGGAGCAGATTCGCCAGGCGCGGGCGGCGCTCGCAGAAGCGAAGACGACGCACGAGGGGGCGCGCAAGGCTCTCGATCTGGCCAGAGAGAACTACGCCAAGACCACAGACCTCGAGGCCGCATTGGAGGCGGCTAAGGCCCAGCACCAAACCGCCCTCGCGGCGCGCGACCAGGCCAAGGCGCGCTGGGCGGAGATTGAGGTCGGCGTGCGCGCCGAGCGCATCGAGCAGTTGTCGGCCAACCTGGCGCAGGCCGAGGCTGCCCTGGAGAAGGCGGAGTCCGACCTGGCCCGCGCCGAGGCGCTGTACGCTCAGGGCGCCCTTGCGGGGAAGGACCGGGACGCCGCGGTGACGGCGGCCAAGGTCGCTCGAGGAGCCCGCGACGCCGCGAAGGCCGCACTGGATGAGGCGCGCGCGGGCGCGACCCAAGAGCAGCGAAGGCAGGCGCGCGCCGCCCTCGACCAGGCGGAGGCGCAACTAGCCGGAGCGGAGCAGGCGCTGCGCCTGGCCAGAGAGCGCTACGACGACCGCCTGGCCGCGCGCCAACAACTGGAGGCAGCGCAAACGCAGTTCGACGCCACCAAAGCGCGCGTGCGGGCGCTGGAGGCCGCGCTAGACCTGCTGGTGGCAGGCGCGACCAAAGAACGCATTCAGGCGGCCGTGGGCCAGGTTGATCAGGCCACCGCCGCCGTGCAGCAGGCGGCCAGCCGTCTGGCGCAGGCGACCGTGGCCGCCCCGTGCGATGCAGTCGTGCTGACCAAGGTGGCGGAGCCGGGGGAGACAGTGCTGCCCGGACAGACCCTCGTCACCTTGGGCGACGTCAGCCACCCCTGGTTGCGCATCTACTTGCCTCTGGATCAGTTGGCGCTGGTTTACGTCGGGCAGCCGGCAACGGTGTCCGTGGACGGCATCGAGGGCCGCACCTTCCGCGGGCACGTTATCACCACGGCCGAGGAGGCGGAGTTCACCCCACGCAGCGCGCAATCGCGGGAGGAGCGGGCGAAGTTGGTCTTCGGCGTGAAGATCGCCATAGACGAGCCCGACCGCCGCCTGAAGCCGGGCATGCCCGCGGAGGCGCATCTGCAGATTCGGGCGGGAGCAATGGACAATGGCGGCGCCCGCGCATCCCGATAACGGAGCGGCCTCCCCCCCCGAGGTTCAGGTCGAGCATCTGACCAAGCGCTACCGGGGCGTCGTCGCGCTCGAGGATATCTCGTTCTCGGTCGAGCGGGGCGAACTGTTCGGCATCGTGGGGGCGGATGGTTCCGGCAAGACGACGCTGATGGGTGTGCTGGCGGGACTCATTCCCCCGGACGAGGGGCAGGTGACCGTCGCGGGGATTGACGTTGCCCGCAGGCCGAAGGCCCTGGCGACCTCCATCGGCTACGCCGCGGGGGCACTGAGCCTTTACCGCGACCTGACTCTCGGCCAGAACTTCCACTTCTTCGCGGACTTGTACCGCCTCCCGCTGCGGGAGTATCGGGAGCGGGCGCAGCGACTGCTCGAACTCACCGGGCTGGCGCCTTTCGAGGGGCGTCTGGTGCGGAATCTCTCCGGCGGCATGCGGCAGAAGGCGGCGCTGGCGGTGACGCTGCTGCACCAGCCGAGCGTCCTGCTACTGGACGAACCCTCGTCGGGCGTGGACCCCATATCGCGCCGCGACATCTGGAACATCCTCTACTCCCTCATCGCGCAGGGCGCGACGCTGCTGGTGGCGACCTCGACCTTCGAGGACGCCGAGCGTTGCTCGCGCATCGCGTTTCTCCATTCCGGCAGGCTGCTGCGCGTCGCCCCGCCAGGTGAGTTCCGCACCGGGATGGCGGGGGAAGTGTGGGAGATCAGCGATCTGCCCGCGCGCCGGGCGCGCGAGGATCTGGTCTCTCTGCCGGGGCTGGATCGCGTCAACCTGCTCGGGGGGCGGTTGCGGGTCGTGTGTCGCGACGCGCAGTGCGCGCGAAGGGTAGAGGAGTGGATCGCCAGCTCGGAGTACTCCTCGGCTTCGCTGCGGCAGGTCGCCCCGACGCTGGAAGAGGCGCTCGCTTCTCTGATAACGCGCGGCGCGGCCGCACAGAGCGATGGCTGAAGTAGTCGCCGAGCGACTGAGCAAATGTTTCGGCGACTTCACCGCCGTGGACGAGGTGTCTTTCGAGATTGCCACCGGCGAGGTGTTCGGGTTCCTGGGCCCGAACGGCGCGGGCAAGTCCACCACCATTCGGATGCTGTGCGGGCTGCTGGTGCCGACCGCGGGCGCCGCGACAGTCGCCGGCTTCGACGTCGCGACGCAGTCTGACCAGGTGCGCGCCAACATCGGCTACATGTCGCAGCAGTTCTCGCTCTATCTCGACCTGAGGGTGTCCGACAACCTCGAGTTCTACGGGGGCATCTACGGGCTGAGCGGCGCGCTCTTCCGCGAGCGGCGCGACTGGGCGGCGGAGATAGCGGGCCTGGCGGAGGTCGGCAACGCGCCCGCGGCGGCGCTCTCCGGCGCCTGGCGGCAGCGCGTTGCCCTCGCGTGCGCCATCATGCACCGGCCGCGCGTGCTGTTCCTCGACGAGCCCACCTCGGGCGTGGACCCAGTGGTGCGCCAGCGCATCTGGGACATCGCGCACGACCTGGCGAGCCAAGGGATGACGATTCTGCTGACCACGCATCAGCTCGACGAGGCGGAACGCTGCGACCGCCTGGCGCTGATACACCGAGGCCGCTTGATCGCGATGGGCGGGCCCGAGGAACTGCGCGCGAACAGCGGCATTCCGCCCATCGTGCAACTGGGGTGCAGCCCCTTACCCGCGGCGCTGGCGGCGGCGCAGGCGCTCCCGTTCGTCGAGGAGGTCGCCATCTTCGGGAGCACGCTTCACGCGCGGCTCGCTTCTGAGACGACCGCAAACGCGCTCGCGGAGGCGTTGCGCACCAAGGGCATTGCCGCCGGCGAGCCCGAGTTGCTGCCACCGACGCTGGAGGACCTCTTCATCAGCCTGGTGCGCGCGACGGACGAGGCGGGCGACTAGCGATGCTGCGCCGCGTCTCCGCCGTTGCGCGCAAGGAACTCCTGCAGATACTTCACGATCCGCGCGCGCTGGTCGTGGCCATTCTCATGCCCCCCCTAATGATCATCCTGTACGGCTACGGGGTGAATCTGGACGTGCGCAACGTCCCGCTAGCGGTCTACGACGCGGACCATTCACCCCTCAGCCGCGCGGTGGTCACCTCCTTTGAGGCTGGCGGCTACTTCAGGGTGAGGCGCGTGCTGGAATCGCCGGCAGAGGCCGACGGTCTACTCGAGGAAGCGCGGGTGCGCTCGGTTTTGTGGATACCGGCTTCTTTCGAGGCCGACCTGCGCGCGGGACGGACGCCAACCGTGCAACTCATCACCGACGGCTCGGACTCGAACACGGCCATCCTGACGCTGGGGTACGCCTCGGGGATAGTGCGCACCTTCGCGGGTCGCTACCTGGCGGAGAGGCTGGCGCTTAGCAGCCCCTCGCTGCTCGCGCCCATAGACCTACGCATTCGCTACTGGTACAACCCGGAACTGCGCAGCACCAACTTCGTGCTGCCCGGGCTCATCGTCATCGTGCTGATGATGCTGAGCGCGCTGCTGACGTCGGTGACCATCGTGCGCGAGCGCGAACAGGGCACGCTGGCGCGCCTGCGCCTGTCCCCGCTGGGCGGAACGGAACTGGTGGTCGGCAAGATGGTGCCATACGTGGGGATAGCGTTCGCGGCGGTGATGCTGGCGGTACTGGTAGGGCAGATCGTCTTCCGGGTTCCCATTCGCGGCAGCCCGGCGCTATTGTTGGCGCTGACCGGCCTGTTTCTGTTCTCGGCGCTGGGGACCGGCTTGCTCATCTCCGCCGTTACGCGCTCGCAGCAGATCGCGATCTTCGCCGCCTTCCTGCTGACGTTCCTGCCCGCGGTGTTGCTCACAGGCTTCGTCTTTCCGGTGGAGCGGATGCCGCTGATTCTGCGCGTCATCTCGGAACTGCTGCCGGCCCGTCATTACATGATCGTCGTGCGGGGCATCTACCTGCTGGGCATCGGGCTCGACCGTTTGTGGGAGCCGGTGCTCATCCTAGTGGGCTTCGCCATCATCATTCCCGCGGCCGCCGGACTGGCGCTGCGGCGGGGGCGATGAGGGCGATGCTGCGGCTGCGCCGGATGATCCGCAAGGAACTGCTGCAACTGCGGCGCGACCCTACCATGGGCCGCATCATCTTCATCGCGCCCATACTGCAGCTGTTCGTCTTCGGCTACGCCGTGTCCTTCGATGTGGACAACCTCGCCACGGCGGTGTGCGACCTTGACCGTTCGCAGGCCTCACGCCAGGTCGTGCAGCGGATGGTCGGCAGCGGGTACTTCACCGTGGTGGCGGAGAGCGAGTCGCCCGCGGAGTTGGACCGGCTGCTGGATACTAGGAAGGCCCGCGTCGTGGTCTGGTTCCCGCCGGGGTTCCAGCGCGACCTGCTGGCGGGCGCGCGCCCGCAGTTGCAGGCCGTCTTCGACGCCTCCGACTCCAACACCGCCGGCGTGGGCTCCGGGTACCTGAGCAACGTGGTAGACCAGTTCGGCCGCCAGTACATGCCACGTCGGATAGCGAGGCTCGCGCCGGGAACGCGCGCGCTGGCGTCGGTGGAGTTGCGTCCGCGCATTTGGTTCAACCCGGAACTGCGCAGCGTGGACTACATGGTGCCGGGCGTGTTGGCGTTGATCCTGATGGTGGTCACGGCGGTGCTGACCTCGCTGGCGATAGCGCGCGAGCGGGAGGCGGGCACGCTGGAGCAGTTGATCGTGACCCCGCTGCGGCCCTGGGAACTGATCGTCGGCAAGCTGCTGCCCTTCGTGGGCATTGGCTTTGTGGACGCGGTGCTGGTGGTGCTGCTGGCGCGCTACTGGTTCCACGTGCCTCTGCGCGGCAGCCTCTTCTTGCTGCTGGTGCTGACGATTCCGTACCTGATGAACACCCTGGGCATGGGCCTGCTCATTTCCACGGTCTCGCGCACGCAGCAGCAGGCGCTGATGACGGCGTTCTTCTTCCTGCTGCCCATGGTGCTGCTATCGGGATTCATCTTTCCGATAGCGAACATGCCGCGGGCGCTGCAGGTGATTACCTACGCGCTGCCGCTGCGGTATTTCCTGGAGATCGTCCGGGGCATCTTCCTGCGGGGCGCTGGGCCGGGGCTGCTGTGGGTGCAGGCGCTGCCGCTGCTCGGGTTGGGCACGATTCTCCTGACCGCGGCCGTCTGGCGCTTCCGGAAGAACCTGGAGTAGGTAGATTCCGGCGACATGCGCAGGCGCGCGCTCCGGGGAACTTGAAACGAAGGCCGGGCCGGGCTAGGCTACCGGTGGCATGCCGCGGGCGTCGGCACGCCGGGCATAGTTGGCGGCGTGGCCGACGGCTGGAGGAACCCGCCGCGTGACACGCGGGTCCTTGGCCGCGGCAGTTGCTCGCCGAGTTGCCAGACCTTTGATATTGGGCGCTGCCGTTGCGCTGAAGGGGAGAGAGAAAGATGATCAAACTCGAGCGCGCGTATGAACCCCCAGCGAGAGAGGATGGCTTTCGTGCGCTCGTGGAGCGGCTGTGGCCGCGAGGGCTGACGAAGGAGCGAGCCGCTCTCGACCTGCGGCTCAGGGAGATCGTCCTCAAGGCGTTTCTCAGGGGGCGCAAGGGTTAATGGCCGGGCCGCCGCTCGCGGGCGACAGCGCGCCCGAGGAGTACCTTCAGGTCTTCACCACGACCGAGAAGAGGACCGACGCGGAGAACCTGGCTAGGGTGCTGGTGGAGAAGAGGCTGGCGGGCTGCGTGCAGATAGTCGGGCCCATCGCCAGCACCTACCGGTGGCAGGGCAAGATCGAGGCGGCGCAAGAGTGGCTGTGCCTCATCAAGACGAGCCGCAGCCTGTATGAAGACCTGGAGGCGGCGATCAAAGAGGCGCATCCGTACGAGATGCCGGAGATAGTGGCGGTGGCCATCGTCGCCGGCAGCGAGGATTACCTGGAGTGGCTAGCCGCGGAACTGGGAGGGCGCTAGAGGCGGAGGCGGCTGTGCGTCGGGGCTAAACCTGCTCTGTTGAAAACACCCCCAGCCGGGGGCTCTGGGTTATAGCGTCCGGCGTCCCTGCCGGACGTTCGGCGCCCGGTGCCCCGCCAGAGGCGGGGGACGCTACATCCCCGTGCGATCCCGGTGAGGCCGGCTAGGCCAAGAGCACCTTCTCAACAGAGCAGGGCAAACCCGGACGCTACTACGCATTACGCGTGGCGTTCGGCCTGCCGACTCTGCCCCTCGACGGCTGTCGCGCCGGGCCTCAGTCCAGCGGCTCTGCTCACCCCAGGCCAGCGACGCGGGCAGACAGGTAATCGATCCGAGCGCCGACCTACCCCGTCCGCAGCCCAGGCTCACCCCGGATTGACAGTCCCACTGAGGGCACTATAATCCCCACCAAAACTCGGCAGGTGCCACCCTTATGCCTCCACAAGCGCTCACGACAGGAATCGAAGCCCTAGACGATCTACTGGGGGGTGTCCGCGTCGGCGACAACGTGGTTTGGGAGACCGACTCCGGGGCTCCCACGGACGCTTTTCTGGCCCCCTTCGTCCGCGCCGCGGGCAAGGGAGGCCAGCGCGTAGTCTTCGTCAGTTTCAACTCCTCGCCCCAGACGGCCCTGACCCGGGTGCGCGCCTGGGCCGCGCCCGCCGATCTGACCTTGCTCGACTGCTTCACCTCGGGCAAGGGGGAGGGCGACCCCGTGTTCGCGGCGTTCTACGAAAGCGGCGAAGGCCGGGGCTCGGGGTCGGTCGTGCGGGTGAGTTCTCCGGCCAACCCGGGGGAAGTCCAGAGTGCCCTTGCCGCGCTCGAGCGACAGCACGGCCCTGACCGCTATGTCTTCGACAGCCTGACTGGGATGCTCGAGTTGTGGGCCCACGAGGCCCAGGTGCTCAGGTTCTTCGCGCACGTCTGCCCCAAGTTGTACGATCTGCGCACGGTGGCCTACTGGCTGCTGGAGAAGGGCGCCCATTCGGAGAGTTTTCTCGCCAACCTCAAACACATCACTCAAGTGTTCATCGAGCTATGCATAGTGGAGGGCAAAGACCAACTTGTCCCGCGGAAGTTAGTGGGACGGGAGAACGCCCGCATAGGCGTGGCACACCCGTTCAAGGTGCGGGACGGGCAGCCCGACTTCGGCGTCGCGGCGCTAGGGGGCGGCGAGGAGGAGGCGCTGAGGGCGCTGGGGCCACGCATGCGCACGCTGCGGCAGCAGAGGGGGTTGTCGCAGGCGCGGGTGGCGGAGATGGCGGGGCTTTCGCCCAGCGCTATCTCGCAGATGGAAAGTGGCGCCATAAGACCCTCGCTAACAGTGCTGCTGAGGATAGCTCTAGCCCTCGGGGTGGGGGTTAACGCACTTCTCGGGGAGTAGAAGCGCCTAAGTAACCCTGTTCGTCACACTTGTGGCCTGGTATTCAGTTGCACTGCGGCTCCGTAAGTGGTAGTATACCTGCACAACGGCGGGGCCGGCTTCTGGGAACCGGTGCGGGCCCCGCGAGAACCTCTGCTACCGCTTAGGGGTGAGCACGGATGCCATTCAGCCGGCTGGGGGCCAGCGCTGCGACGCGGACGCGGAACCGAGTGTCGTCGGTCAGTCCGTTGAGCGGACTGTGCGTTACCTGCCTCGTCGGTTGTGTCGGGCTGTGCGAGGTAGGCAAGAGCGCCATTCGTGGCGCTGAGGTCATCTACCCGCAGCCCTACGGAGAGATCACCGCGGGGGCGGAGAAGGCTTACCCGGTAGACCTCTCGCACTTCAACATCATGGGCACGGCAGTCGGGGCGGTGGGCGTGGAAGCAACGCCTGAGGCGGCGGTTTTCCCGGCGGTTGATCTGACCGTGTCCTTTGGCGACCGCGAGCCCGTCAAGTGCGCCCTGCCCATCATCATCCCCGGCTTGGGCTCCACCGACATCGCCCGCAGGCACTGGGACGAGATCGCCGTTGGCGCCGCCATCAGCGGCGTTCCCCTTACCATCGGCGAGAACGTCTGCGGCATGGACGACGAAGCGGCCATGAGGAACGGCCGTATCGGGCGCAGCCCCGACATGGAGCACCGCGTTGACACCTATCGACGCTGGGAGCGCGACGGCCGGGGGCAGATCGTGGTGCAGGCCAACGTCGAGGACACCCACCTCGGCGTGCTGGAGTACGCCCTGGAGGACCTGAAGGTGGAGACCGTCGAACTCAAGTGGGGGCAAGGGGCCAAGGACATCGGCGGCGAGGTCAAGATAGACAACCTCAGCAAAGCGCAGCGCCTCTACGAGCGCGGCTATATCGTTTTGCCGAACCCGACTGACGCCGACGTCATCGAGGCCTTCCGGCGCGGCCGCTTCAAGGAGTTCGAGCGCCACAGCCGCCTGGGCATGGTGAGCGAGGAGGACTTTGCCCGCCGGGTGGAGCAGTTGCGCGCTCTGGGGGCGAAGAGGGTGTTCCTGAAGACGGGGGCTTACCGTCCCGCGGACCTGGCGCGCGCGGTCAAGTTGTGCTCCAAGTACCGGATAGACCTCTTGACCGTGGACGGCGCCGGCGGCGGCACGGGCATGAGCCCCTGGCGGATGATGAATGAGTGGGGCGTTCCCTCGGTCGAGTTGTGGTCTCTGACGCGAGAGTACTGCGAACGCCTGGCGCAGAAGGGCGAGTACGTCCCCGCGGTCGCCTTTGCCGGCGGCATCACCATGGAGGACCAAATCTTCAAGGCACTGGCCCTGGGCGCTCCTTACGCGAGGTTGGCGGGAATGGCCCGCGGGCCGCTAACGGCGGCGATGGTGGGCCGCACCGTGGGCGAGCAGATCCGCACGGGTTCCCTGGCGGCCCAGTACCGCTCTTACGGCAGCACGGTGGAGGAGGTCTTCATCGGCGCTCTGGCGCTGCGGCGGATTTACCCTGACACCTTCGAGCACATCCCGCCGGGCGCGATCGCCGTCTTCACCTACTTCGAGCGTCTGGCGCAGGGCCTGCGTCAGTTGATGGCCGGCGCGCGCAAGTTCGCTCTCTGTCATCTCGAGCGCAACGACCTGGCGGCGCTCACGCGCGAGGCGGCCGAGGTGAGCGGCATTAGGCACGTGATGGAAGTGGACCAGGAGGAAGTGGCCCAGATTCTCGGCTGAGCGGTATGGCGAAGCGGGGCAGTGGTGAGAAGAGAAACGAGCGGAATGGCCAAAGGCATCTGTAAGGTGTGCCGGAACGAGCCCGCGTGCGTGCATCCGTGGCCCAGCCGCGGCGTGGTTAACTGCGATGACTTCGAAGGCTTTCCCGCGCGCGCCAGCCTGCGGCTGGTGAGGCCGGAGGCTCCACGCGCGCGGCTGGCTTTCGGCGGCCTGTGCGCCAGTTGCGGGCGAGCCGCTGATTGCACCTACTCAAGGGGCCGCGCAGGGTCAGTGCTCTGCGAGGAGTACGAGGCCGCGGCACCGGTTGCTTATGAACTGGGCGAGCCCGGCACGGCGCGGCGTCGGCGCAAGAGGCGCGCGGCGGAGGCATCGGTCTCGCTGAATTGACTCTCCTCTCCGCCGGCCGCTAGAGTACAGCGCAGCGCCGAGTGAAAGGCTGCGTTGTGCTGGGTGCACGCGAGCCTGCGGTGAGCATGAAGGGTTTATGCCGCCGGCTCTTCGCTTCAGGCTGATGGTGTGAGCGGCAGGAGAGACTTCCTACGTAAGATCGCGTTGCCAGGTCTGCTGGGCGCTGCGGCGTACCAGCGCGGCGGAGAGGGGCTCGGAGCCGAGCCGGTATTACGCGAGGAACAGGAGGGCCTGGTGCGCCTGCGGCGGCGGGCGATGGCCTGCCACTTCGAGACCTTCGTGCGCGCGGACGAGGACGGAGCGCTTCGGGCCGCGCAGGAGGCGCTGTCGCTGCTGGAGCCGCTCGAGCAGCAGATGAGCGTCTTCCGCCCGAAGAGCGAACTGAGCGAGATCAACCGCCGCGCCTTCCACCAACCGGTCTCCGTCGAGAAGGGCCTCTTCGACCTCCTTTTACTCGCGCTGGCTCTAGGCGAGCAGACGGGGGGGGCCTTCGACATCACCGCCCGCCCGTTGATCCGCGTCTGGGCCAACGCCCAGGCCGAAGGGCGGGCGCCATCCCAGGCGGAGGTCGAGGCGGCGCGGGCACTAGTCGGCCTTCGCCACCTCTCTCTTGATGCGGCCAGAACCCAAGTGCGTTTCCGCACCGAGGGTGTGGAGTTGGACCTGGGCGCCATCGGCAAGGGCCACGCAGTGGACCGCCTCGTGGAGCGGCTGCGCGCTGCGGGGGTGGAGCACGCGCTCGTCCATGGTGGCTTCAGCAGCATTAGGGCCATCGGTACGGCCGCGGACGGCGAGGGGTGGACAGTATCCGTGAGACACCCTCTCGCCAAAGCCAGACCGGATGAGGCGCCCGGCGCCGGGGCAACGCCCAGGACGAACGATCAGTTGCCCGCCGAGGCGGCCAGAGTGCGGCTGCGCGAGCAAGCCATGTCCACCTCGGCGGCGCGACGTCCGGCGACCCCAGCAGGCGGGGGGGGCGAGCGCCATCTGATAGACCCACGCACCGGCCTAGCCGTCGAAGGCATCTTGAGCGCCACCGCCTTCGCTCCCACGGCAGCGGCGGCCGAGGCCCTCTCCACGGCGTTTTGCATAATGGGGGCCGAGAATGCGAAACTGTACTGCGCTAGCCGCCCTGAGGTGTCGGGGCTGCTGTTCTTGCCCGGTGAGCACGGCGGCGCAGTGCAGGTGGTGAGCATCGGCGCCGAGCACAAAGACGTGGAGGTCCTGATTTGAGCGCGACACCGTCACCCAACGACGGCCGTTGGCAGCATGCGGCGCTGGTCGTGCTGCGGCTCGCCATCGGTTGGCACTTCCTCTACGAGGGCTTCATCAAGGTCACGCATCCGGCCTGGTCCGCGGCGGGCTACCTGGAGCGGGCGGTGGGCCCCTTTGCCGGCGCCTTCCACTGGATGGCGGCCAATCCCACAGCGCTGCGCCTCGTTGACCTGATGAACGAGATAGGGTTGATTGCCGTCGGGCTCGGGCTTATGGCCGGCTTGCTCACGCGCGCGGCGGCGGTCGGCGGCATGCTGATGCTGGCGCTCTACTACCTCTCCAATCCGCCCTGGATCGGAGTTCTGGCGGCGCCCGGCGAAGGCAACTACCTGTGGGTGGACAAGAACCTGGTGGAGTTCCTGGCGCTCGTGGTGATCGTGGCTTTCGATACCGGCAAGATGGCGGGGCTGGACCTGGCCCTGCACGAATGGATACAGCGGCTGCGGGCCAAGTGGGCGCAGCGCAAACAGGCGCGCGCGTCCGCTGCGACGGCCGCGGCGCAATCGGAGGAGGCAAGCAAGTAAGATGTTGACCGAGGAACAGAAGCGAATCGGCAGGCGCAACTTCCTCAAGGCCCTGGTGACGCTGCCGGCGGTGGGCGCCTTCGGCTATGCCGTGGAGTCGAAGGACGTGCACGACCGCCCCCTGCGCGTCGGCATCATCGGCAGCGGCAGCGAGGGCCGGGTGCTTATGGAACAGGCCCCGACCAAGTACATCGAGTTCAAGGCCATCGCCGACATACGCCCGGACAGCCGGGACGAGGCGCTCGAGGTCATCAAGGAGCGCAAGGCGCCCAAGCCCGAGATATACCCTGATGACTATCACAAGATGCTCGCGCGCGATGACCTCGAGGCGGTGTTCATTGCCACGCCGCTCTGGATGCACGCGCAGATGGCCGTGGACGCCCTCAACGCGGGCAAGCACGTGCTCTGCGAGAAGACCATGGCCTGGGATGTCGAGGGCTGCAAGAAGATGGCCCGCGCGGCCCGCGACAACCGGCGCATCTTGCAGATCGGCCATCAGCGCCGCGCTAACCCGCTCTACGCCAGCGCCAAGAAGATGATCGAGGAAGGCCTCATCGGCGAGATCTACTACGCGCGCACCCTCTGGCACCGCAACGGCGACTGGCGCCGCGACGTGCCCGACCTGGCCGAACTGCAGAAGAAGGAGCCCCAGTTCGACCCCACCCGTTATGGCTACGGTAGCCTGGAGGAACTGGTCAACTGGCGTCTCTACGAGAAGTACTCGCAGGGCCTCATGGCCGAACTGGGGAGCCACCAGTTGGACGTCGTGGACTGGTTCTCCGACACCAAGGCCAAGCGCATCTACGGCGCCGGCGGACTCTACTACTGGACCAAGGACGGCAGGAACGTCGCCGATCACGTGTTCGTGACCGTGGAGTACGGCCCCAACAAACTCAGCCCCAAGGGCACCACTGCCACTTTCACCTCCCTCACCACCAACGCCTTCGACGACTACTACGAGCAGTTCATGGGCACCAAGGGCACCATCATCCTGGCCCATGAGTCCGAGGCTATGCTCTTCAAGGAGGGCGAGGACGACAAGGCGACGGAGGTGGCCATGACCCAAGGCGCAGGCGGGCCGGTGATGGAGGCCACGGCGAGTCGTCTTGCCGACATCGGCGGCGGGCAGGCGCAGGCGCCCGGCACCGTGAAGGAGTTCGACCGCATGGCAGCCTACCGCCTGGAGATCGAGGGTTTCTACCGCGCCATCAAGTTCGGCCTGGAGCCGCCGTGCACCGCGGACCAGGCCCTCGCCTCCGCCGTGGTGGTGTGCAAGGGCAACGAGTCCATCGCCAAGAAGCAGGCGATCGAGTTAGGCGAGGACGTCTACGCGATATAGGCCACGCACACCGAAAAGGGGACAGGGCCGGCGCGCCTCAGGCGGGCCCCTACGTCTCGGCCCCGCCGTCGGCGGGGTCGCGGGCGTCTCCTGCGGCGGGCAGGCAGGAATTCCGGCCTCGCTGTCGCGCCCTGAAGGGCGCTCCCACACCGGGCGACTCGCGGAGTCGCCCCTAGGGCGGGCGCCGACAGGGTCGGGGCCCCTACAGGCCGGTCAGGTGAGGAGGGCTAGGGCGATGCCGGAGAGGGGCTTGGGGTGGAAGTAGGTTGATTTGGCGGGCATGCGGCGGCCGGCGACGGCGATGGCCTGCACCTGCTCCATCGTCGGCGGGTTGAGCAGAAACGCCATGTTCGCCTCGCCGGCGGTGATTAGGCCCCAGGCCTCGCTCGGGTCGTGATGATAGGTGATGTCCTCCCTGGCTAGGCCGAGTGCGCCGCGCAGCAGCACTTCCTCGAGCATCACGACGTCGAGTTGCCGCCACTCGGGGTGAACGGTTAGGCGCTCGAGTTCCTCGGCCGCGCGCGGCGTGGCGGTGAGCACCGCGGCCTCGCAAGGGGGCCCATAGAGGGCAACGAAGCGGGGGCCGAGGGGCGGCACGGCGCCTGGGTGCAACGGCTGCGCCGCCTCGCGCCACGAGGTCACGCCCGCCAGGCGCTCCAGCTCGCACAGCTCCTGGATTCGCGCCAACGCTTCCTCCGGCGAGAGGTCGCGCAGGCGGACGACGCGATGGGTGGGCCAGATGGACAGGCCCCCCCCGATGGGTTGGAGCCAGGTGAGAATGTAGTTGTGGCGGCCGTCGGGCTCGCCGCCGTGGTGGGCCATCCAATCGCGGTACACTTGCGCCGCCTGGTAGCGGTGGTGGCCGTCGGCGATGAGAATAGGCTGCTTGCCCAGGGCGTGATCGAGGTCGGCGAGCTTGACGGGGTCGGCGCAGGCGTAGAGCAAGTGGCGCTCGCGGCCGAGGGTGGTGTCGGTGAGGGGAGCGCCCCAATCAATCTCGCTAAGGGTCTGGCGCACCTGGTGATCCGAGTCTTGATAGACGGTCATCACGGGGCTGAGCTGCGCGCCGGTGCGCTTGGTGAGTTCGAGGATGTACTCGACGGGCGCCGGCCGAATGGACTCGTGCGGCAGCACGGGCGCGTCGGGAGTGCTCAGGCGGAGCATGGCGAGCAAGCCCTCGGCCCGGCGCCGCTCGCCTTGCTCGCTCTGGTATTCGACGCAGTAGAGGTAGAGCGCGGGCTGAGAGTCCTGAGCCAGGATGCCTTCGGCGAGCCATTGCTGGAGGGAGCGGGCGGCGCGCAGGCAGCGGTTGTCGCGGGGGCTGTCGCCGGGGCATTCCTTGCCTAGGATGAGGCGGACGATGTTGTGCGAGTGGGCGTGGTAGAGTTCGGCCTGCTGCGGCGGGCTGATGAGGTCGTAGGGGGGGGCAAGGAGGCGGGGCAGTTGGTCGGCGAGCGCCGGAGCGTAGCGCACCGCGCGCAAGGGCCGCAAGCGGGGGGGGCCGGCGCTCATGTCGTCCGGCGCTGGGCCCATTGCTGCGCCAGGTTCAGTTGGTTGAGTTCGGCGGACACTGCGGTTGCGGTTAGGTCGGCGCGCAGCGGGGTCACGGAGATGAAATCGTGGTCTAGGGCGTATTCGTCGGTGTCGGCCTCTTCCTTCTGCTCCTTGAGCAGCAGGCCGCGCCAGAAGTAGGGCCGCCCCCAGGGGTCCAGGCGGCGCTCGAGCGTGTCCTCATAGCGCAGGCGGCCGAGGCGAGTGACCATGAGGCCGCGGATCTGGTCCGGCGGGAGGGCGGGCACGTTGACGTTCAGGAAGATGCCCGGCGGCAGAGGATGAGCCGCGAGCCACAGGCAGAGCCACTGGGCGAACTCGACGGCGGCCTCCACCTCGAGTTCCTGGGTCGCCTTGCCTTCGGTGGGACCAACGGAGATGGCGAAGGAGGGCACGCCTTTGATGCAGCCCTCGAGGGCGGCCATGGCGGTGCCGGAGTAGGTGACGTCCATGCCGAGGTTGCGCCCGTGATTGATGCCGGCGACGATTAGGTTCACCGGCCCGGGCGCCAGGTTGGCCAGGCCGAGGGCGACGCAGTCCGAGGGCGTGCCGGAGCAGGCGTAAGCAGTGGCGCCTTCGGCGACGTGGGCTGGGTGGACGCGGATGGGCTTATGGAGGGTGGCGGAGTGGGAGGTGGCGCTCTGCTGGCGCTCGGGGGCTACGACAATGACCTCGCCCACATCGCGCAGCCGCTCGGCAAGGGCCACCAGTCCTCGCGCGCTGACGCCGTCGTCATTGGTGAGCAGTATCCGCAACAGCAGCCCCTAGAGGCGGACGACCTTAGTGGCGTAGACGTCGCCGACTTGTTCAATCTGGCGCAGCGCGTCCGGCGGCACCTTGTCGTCCACTTGCAGCACCATGAGGGCGCGCCCGCGGGCGGCCTCGCGGCCGACCAACATGCCGGCGATGTTGATGCCGTGGGCGCCGGTGATGGTGCCGACCTGGCCGATGAGGCCGGGGCGGTCGCGGTGGTAGATGAGCACGAAGTCGCCGGAGGGGATCATGTCTATGCGGTAGCCCTCGAGTTGCACGATGCGGGGCTCGTTGCGGGCGAAGACGGTGGCGGAGACGGTCTGGGAGCCTTGGGCGGTGCCCACGGTCGCAGTGAGCAGGGAGGCGTAGTCGCGGGCGGAGGCATGGACGGTTTCGGAGACCTCGAGCCCGCGGGCCTTGGCCAGAACGGGGGCGTTCACCACGTTGGCGGAGTCGCCCAGCGCCGGGCGCAGCAGGCCCATGAGCACGGAGCGGCTGATGGGCTCGCGGATGACGTCGCCGGAGATCTCGCCGGAGTACTCGAGGTGCAGCGACTGCGGCGCGCCCTCGACGACCTGGCCGAGGAGCAGGCCCACCTGGATGGCCAGGTTCAGATAAGGGCCGAACTGCTCCAGCACTTCGGCGGCGATGGCGGGCATGTTGACGGCGCTGCGGGCGGGCCGGTCCTGCAGGATGTCCACGACCTGCTCGGCGACGTCAATGGCCACGTTGGTCTGCGCCTCTTCGGTGGAGGCGCCCAGGTGAGGCGTGGCCAGGACTTTCTCGTGCCGAGCGAGGGCCCAATCCTCGGGCGGCTCCTTGGCGAAGACGTCTATGGCGGCGCCAGCGAGGTGGCCCTCGTCGAGGGCCTTGACCAGGGCGGCCTCGTCCACTATCCCCCCCCGCGCGACGTTGACTACACGCACGCCCTTCTTCATCAGGTGCAAACGCGCCTGGTCGAGCAGGTGATGGGTCTCAGGGCTGTGCGGGCAGTGCAGAGTGACGTAATCGGAGCAGCGCAGGAGTTCCTCGAGGGGGACGAGGCGGACGCCGCCGCGCTCGGCGGTTTCCTCGGTGAGGTACGGGTCGTGGCCGAGGACGTCCATGCCTAGGGCGTGGGCGCGCTTGGCGACCTCAGCGCCGATCTTGCCGACGCCGATGATGCCCAGGGTCTTGCCGTAGACCTCGACGCCCATGAACTTGCCGCGGTCCCACTTGCCTTCGCGGATGGAGGCATTAGCGGGGGCGATGCGGCGGGCGAGGGCCAGCATCATGGCGATGGTGTGTTCGCAGGCGGCGATGGTGTTGCCGCCGGGGGAGTTGACGACGACGATGCCCCGATGGGTGGCGGCCTCCAGGTCGACGTTGTCCACGCCGACGCCGGCGCGCGCAATAACCTTGAGGTTCTTGCCCGCCTCAATGACGGGCGCGGTGACCTTGGTGGCGCTGCGCACCATCAAGGCGCTATAGGAGGGAATCTCCTGCACCAACTCGGCTTCGCTCAGGCCGGTCTTGACGACCACCTCGAAGTGGGGGCGCAGGATGTCCAGCCCTTCTTCCGCCATCTTGTCGCTGACGAGGATTTTCATTGTGCCTCACCCGTTAGGCTTGCGCGAAGACCTGCTGCGCGGCGACGACGGCTTTGCCGGGCTCTACCGGATAGCCGGCGTTGGCCAGCCCGCGCTCGAGGGCAGCCATGGTGGCGATGACGTCGGGCTCGAAGACGTAGCCGAGGTGGCCGATGCGGAAGATCTCGCCGCGCAAGGCTCCTTGGCCGCCGGTCATGAGTATGGAGTACTGCTGCCTAACCCACTTGCGCATCTTGGCTTCGTCTATTCCCGCGGGCGCCTTGATAGCGGTGACCGAGCGCGAGGCGCACCAGTCCTCGGCGAGCAGCGTCAGGCCGAGCGCGCGCACGCCGGCGCGCACCGCGTCGCGCAGTTTGCCGTGGCGGGCTATGGAGGCCTGGATGCCCTCCTCCATAATGACCTCGAGCGCCTCTTGCAGGCCGAAGAAGAGGTTGAGCGCGGGAGCGTAGGCGGTTTCGCTCTTCTCGGCGGCGGTGCGCATGGCGGGCAGGTTGAAGTAGAAGGAGGGGGACTTGCAGGTCTCCACGGCTTTCCAGGCGCGCTCCGAAACGGAGAGGAAGGCGAGGCCTGGAGGGAGCATGAAGGCCTTCTGCGAGCCGGCGATGAGGAGGTCTATGCCCCAGGCGTCGGTCTCGAGGGGAGCGGAGAGGACGCCGCTGATGGCGTCCACAATGAGGAGGGCGTCCGTCGCGCGCACCACGGCCGCGAGGGCCTGGAGATCGTTGAGCACGCCCGTGGAGGTCTCGTTGTGCTGCATGGTGACGGCCTTGAACCTCTTCTCGCCCAGCGCTTTCTTGAGCGAGTCGGGATCGGCACCCACTCCCGGCGGGAAGGACAGCGGGGTGACGTCGAAGCCGTAGGCCTTGGCGATCTTGGCGAAGCGGTCGCCGAAGACGCCGTTGCTGACGCAGAGGACGGGGCCGCCGGGCGAGATGGTGTTGGCGAGGGCGGCTTCCATCGCCCCGGTGCCGGAGGCGGCAAAGACGTAGGTTTCGTTCTTGGTGCGGAAGACGTCTTTGAGGCCGGCGGTGACTTCGTCGAAGCAGCGGTGGAAGTCATCGCTGCGGTGCCCCACCATGGGCTTGCTGAGCGCCCGGAGGACGCGGTGAGGGACGTTGGTGGGCCCAGGGATCATCAGCAAGACTTCTTCCTTCATTGCTTTGCTCCTCCAAGATGAAGGTTCGCGTGCCTGCCGCTGTAACCCATGGCCGTGCGCCGGTGCGGTGAGCGGCCGGTAGATTATTGCCAGAGGACCGGCCTGGCTGTCAAAGAAGGCGGCCGGGTGCGGTTGCGGAGGGCTAGCGCAAGTCGTGCCTGAGGCAGACCCCGCCAACGGCGGGGCAGGGCTTGGCGTCGCGCACGAAGAGGCGGACGCGGCGCAGGCCGTTCCAGGTGTCTACGCCTACAGTGAAACAGAGGGAGGCGCGGCCGGCCTGCTCCAAGGCCTCGCCCAACTGGCCGAGCCCAAAGCCGACGCAGTCCATCCACGGCCCCTCCCGGTTCTCCGCGGCTTGGAAGGCGAGGTGGGTGCGGTCAGAGCCCATGCGGCGCATGTCGCGGATGAACAGCGGACCGGAGCAGAAGAGCGGCTCGGGGTTGGCCTCGCCAAACGGCCCCAGGCGCTGCAACTGCTCCGCCAATTCCATGGTCACTTCAGAGGGACTCAACTCGGCGTCAACGGTCAGGCTGGGGCGCAGGTCGGCCGGAGTGAGCGTCTTGTCGGCGACGGCGTTGAGGCGCTCTCTGAGTTGCTCCAGATGCAGGGGGTTCAACTGGAGCCCGGCCGCCATGGCGTGACCGCCGTACTGGCGCAGCAGGTCGTCGCAGTGGGAGAGGGCGGCGACGATGTCGAAGTTGCCGATGCTGCGGGCGGAGCCGCGGGCGGCGTCGCCGCGGATGGAGATGAGCACGGCCGGCCGCCCGGTGCGCTCCGAGACGCGCGCGGCCACGACACCGATAACGCCCTCGTGCCAGCCGGCGCCCCAGAGGGTGACGACCTTCTCTCGTTCCAGGTCGCGCTCGTTCTCGCACTGGAACCAGGCCTCGCGTAAGACCCTCTCCTGATGGTGGCGGCGGGCGTTGTTGGCGGCGTGGAGTTTGGCCGCCAGGTCACGCGCGCTGGCGGCGTCGGCGCACAGGAGCAGGTCGAGCGCGGTCTGCGCGTGCTCAAGGCGGCCGGCCGCGTTCAGCCGGGGGCCGAGGCGGAAGCCGATGTCGCGGGTGGTCACGGGCGGCTCGACGTCGGCGAGGTCCATGAGGGCGCGCAGGCCGGGCCTGGCCGTCTCGCCCAGCGCGGCGAGCCCCTCGGTGACCAGAATGCGGTTCTCGTCCAGCAGGGGCACGGAGTCGGCGACGGTGCCGAGCGCGACCAGGTCGAGGAACTCCTTGGAGTCGCGCAGGTCGCCCGCACCCGCGGCTAGGGACAAGGCCTGGGCCAACTTGTAGACCACGCCGACGCCTGCGAGATCCTGGAACGGGTATCGGCATTGGTGCCACTTGGGGCAGAGGACGGCGTGGGCGGGCGGGAGGTGGTCGCCGGGGAGGTGATGGTCGGTGACCACCACGGCCATGCCCAGGCGCAGGGCCTCGGCAATCTGCTCCTCGTCGCGCACGCCGCAGTCAACGGTGATAAGCAGCGAGACACCCTGGCCGGCGGCCTCCCGCACACATCGGAGGCTCAGCCCGTAGCCTTCCTCGAGGCGATGGGGGATGTAGGTGCGCACGCGCGCGCCCAGCCGCTCCAGCATGGTGCGCAGGAGCGCCGTCGCGCCCACGCCATCAACGTCGTAGTCCCCGTGCACCAGGATCTCTTCGCGAGCGCGGATGGCGCGGAGGATGCGCTCCAGGGCCTGCTCCATGCCGAGCATCAGCATGGGGTCGTGGAGGCGGTCGAGGGTGGGCTCGAGGAAGGTGCGGGCCTCCTCCAATGAGCGGCATCCGCGGTTGACGAGGACTTTGGCGACGATGGGATGGAGGCCCAAAGCGCGCGCCAACTCCGCCACGAGCGCTTGTTTTGCCGCTGCGCCGGGCTGGCGGGCGAGGACGACCCACTCGACCGCTTCGGCATCAGGCTCAGAGAAGGGAAGTTCCAGTTGTCCCACTGCGGCGTTCTTCCTTGCGTTCCGGCGCGCGACCGCAGGCGCACTGTATTCCCGTGGTGGGCGCTGGTCAACTGGTGACGCGGCGATGCGTTGGCGGGCCTTGAACACGCTGGGGCAAGGGAGCGCTGGGAGGATAGGAGTGTCGCCGACGCTACGTGTTTTCATCTGGCGGGAGGTGTGGGATGCCCTCGATTCTCTGGCTGGCTGCTGCCGCCGCGGTGGGGGCTTTCTGGCCCAATGTGACGCGCCTGTACTTTCCCGAGGGGTCGGCGCAGATGATCTATCCGGTGCTGCCCAAGCCGGAGCCGGCGGTCGCGCAGGCGAATGGCGAGGCGGGCCAGATAGACCGCTACTGCCTGGTTCTGGAGATGCCGGCGGCGTTCGAGGTGGTTGATTGTGGGCGGTCGAGGGATTTCGCCGTGATGCCGGCGCCGTTGGCAGTGCCGACGAGCGTGCAGCAAGAGCAGTTCGAGCGCGAGGGGCAGCAGTGGCGGCGATACCGGATGGAGTTTGCGCCTGAGGCGGTGACGGGGGCGCAGGAGGCGGTGAGGGCGGCGGTGTTAGTGAGGGCGAGCGCGGAGCCTGGCACGGGCGACCCGCCGGGTCGTCCCTACGCCTCGACGCCTGGCGGCGCCGCCAGGGTAGGGGCGTATGGCCATACGCCCCTACGGCATCGCGGCCCGCCTGAGGCGCGCTCCCACGGTGCAGAGGCGATGGCCGGAGAGCAGTTCGCGTTTGAGACGAGCGCGGAGGCGGACGGCGCGGAGTTGCCGGACTCGCGGGAGAGCGTGGCGGTGGAGATGCTGCCGGCGTTGCGTGCGCAGAGGCCGGAGCGCCTGACCACGGCCGTTTGCTGTTACCTCGACTACGAGAGCGAGGCATTGAGGGAGGCTGCCTTGGAGAACGCGCTTGCAGCCGGGTTCAACCTGATCATCGTCATGGGCAACTGGTCCGCGGAAAGCGCGCTGGTAAGCGGCTTCCGCGCGGCAGGCGGCAAGGCGATCTTCCGGCTCAACGAGGGCGACTTTGCCGCCGGATATCTCGAGACGCACCCGGAGGCGCAGGCGCTGGGCCCGGGGGGGAAGCCGCTACCCAATAGAGTATGCCGTTCGGCTCTGGCCGAGCCGGATGAGGCGCTCCGGCAGGCGCTGCGAGCGTATCTCGCCTCCTTGGTGCCCGCGCGCTACGACGGTGTGCTCGTGGACCTCGAGGAGTCGGCCGAGGCGTTGTGCTTCTGCGCGCGTTGCAGGAACGACTTCTGGCAGCGCCTTGGGCAGGCCGGCCCCCCGCCCTCCGGAGAGGAGATACTCAAGCGGTACGGCGAGCAGTGGGTGAACTTCCGCTGCTGGCAGAGCAGCGGCATAGCGGAAACGGAACGCTCGGAGTCGGCCGTAGCGTCTCCCCAGGCGCTGTCGCTGGTCTACAGCGGGCCGCAGCGGACCGGCGACTTGGCCGGCTACACCATGCGCCATTACAGCGTTGACTGGCGGCGCATGGCGAGCGCCTGCGACCTCGCCTCGACCGGCTACGCGCCGAGATACGGCGACGCCGCTATGACGGCTTCCGCTATCGGCGGGATACCGTACGTTCCGGGGGTGATGTACCGGGAGAACTTCAACGTGTGGGAGGGGAGCAATCCCGATCCGCGGCGCTGGGCGGTCTGGCTATTGGGCGAGTTTCTCGACGGCGGAGGGCGGGGCGGGCTGATGATCTGGTACTGGCAGATGCTCGACGGAGGGGGACTGTGGGGCGCCTCGGAGGCGGCGGCGGTGCTGGCTCGCTTCGAGGAGTTCTTTCTCAAGGGGGCGCGGGCCGACTATCTGCTCGAGGCGCCTGCCACGGCGGATCCCGGGCAGTTTGCCCTCTTCCTGCTCGGCGACAAGGCGCTGCTGGTGGCGCTGAGCACGGAGGAAGAGCCGGTGGAGTGGGTTGTGGGCGTGCCTTACCGCGTGGACGCTATCGAGGCGAGCGAGGGGGGGACGGCGGAGCTGACCGAGGGCGGCGTGCGGCTGAGCATTCCCCCCCTGGGGTATTGCGCGGTGACGCTCTCGCTGGAAGCGCGGTAGGGCGAGGGGGGGGTCGCGCAAGCGCGCTGGAAAATGCCATACAACCTGCAGGCGCTGAATGGCGTCTTGTATATAAGGGGAGGTATCAACAATGCGGGGCGACCGCCGGGGGTACGGTGGCAGGTCGCCCCGCTGGGTTTTCTGGGGCTTCTAGTTCCTTAACGTACCCTCACGCGCCGAAGCCGGCCACAATCTTGCGAATCTTCTCCGTGATGGCCAGCACCTCGTCAAGGGGCCGCTGGCGGTCAACCCCGGCCCCGGGTGCGCTCCGGTGTGCAGGCGCCCCTGTTGTCGCCGGCGGCCCCGTTGTGATAATCAAGAGGGTTGTGATTGCGTTGGTCGTGGTAAGGAGGCGCAGCGATGCCGCTAGTTGACGAGAGAGAGTTGCTTAAGCCCGCGCTGGCAGAGGGGCGTGCGGTGGGGGCGTTCAACGCCAACAACATGGAAATGGTGCAGGCGTTCGTGTGGGCGGCCGAGGAGATGACGCAGGAACTCGGCAAGCCGGTGGACCTGATCATTCAGTTGAGCCCGGGGGCAAGCAAGTACGCGGGCTGGGCCCTGGGTGCGGGAATGGTCAAGATCGCGTCGGGGGAAAGCAAGGTGCGCGTCGCGCTCAACCTGGACCACGCCACCGAGATCGGCGAGGTGCAGAAGTCGCTCGACAACGGCTTCACCGCGGCGCTCTTCGACGGCTCCTCGCTGCCCATGGAGGAGAACGTCAAACTGACCCGGCAGGTAGTGCAGATGTGTCATGCGCAGGGCGTGCCGGTCGAGGCCGAGTTGGGGAAGATCCCCAAGATTGAGGACTACTTCGACTCCAACGGTATCGCGCATCTGCGCGGCCTGTCCGCGCCTGAGTCGGTGAAGATAATCCGCGAGAAGGCCGGGGAGTCGGTCGAGAAACTGATGGCCAAGCCCGAGGACGTGGAGCGGTTTGTGGAGCAGACGGGCATTGACTTTCTCGCGGCGGCCTTCGGCTCCATTCACGGCGTTTGGGACGACATCTGGCCGGTGCGGGTGGACAGGCTGGTGGCGATTCAGGAGAGGACTCGGCTGCCCCTGGTGTCGCACGGCTCCTCGGGCATACTGATGTCGCCTCCGGATGCGCAAGAGAAGGGGATCAAACTCGTGGCCGGCGAGGGCACGCTGCTGGACGCCATCAAGACCGGCGGCGTGAGCAAGGTCAACGTGGCCACCATCCTCTCGATTGCGTTCATTGACGGGTTCGTGGGGGCCCATCAGCAGAAGCCTTCGGAGAAGGACTTCCGCAAACTGGGCGCGCCCGGCCGCGACCGCGTCAAGGAGAAGGTCAAGGAGTACATGCGCCTGTTCGCGGGCCGT